>NZ_JBFBKN010000074.1:0-1081 GCF_040702225.1 Rhodococcus sp. NPDC080181 | reverse complement strand
CCGGACCTACTCGACGAAGCTGCCGACGGTGTCGACACCCGTTTCGAGGGTGCCAAACAGATCTTCCGCAGTCTGAAGCGGTCGTTCGTCACGCAGCCAGATCATATCCAGGTCTTTCCGGGTCACGGTTCGGGCAGTGCCTGCGGAAAAGCTCTCGGCGCGTTGCCGTCGACCAGCGTCGGCTACGAACGTCGTTTCGCTTGGTGGGCCGGGTATGTCGAGCGCGACGACGAGCAGGGCTTCGTCGATGAGATGCTCGACGGCCAACCGGATGCACACGCCTACTTCGGCCGGATGAAGCGTCAGAACAAGCAGGGCCCGGTCGTTCTCGGGCCACTCTCTCCACTGCACGAGTACGACTCCACCGAATTGGCACGCGCCCTCGACTCCGACGAGGTCGTCCTCCTCGACACCCGCGGCCAATATGAGGTGCACGCCGGCGCTGTCCCCGGAGCGCTCAACATCCCCGGTATCGGCAAGGCAGCCTCGTTCGGTGCCTGGGTCTACGACCCCGAACGAGAGGACACTCCACTGGTGGTGCTTGCCGAGGACCGCGCCGTCGCCGACGAGCTACGTGATCACCTGCTGCGGGTCGGCATCGATACGGTGACCGGGTACGTCACAAGTCTACGAGGATTTCCCATGACGACACCCGAGACGATCGGTGCGGACGAGCTGGATTCGTTCGACTCGGCAATGGTGCTGGACGTGCGCAACAAAACCGAACACGCCGACGGCCACATACCTGGCTCCGAACAGCTCAGCGGTGGGCGATTGCTGTGGAACCTCGACGGACTGCCCACGGGCGGTCCGATCGTGACCTACTGCCAGAGCGGCGTCCGTAACGCGGTCGCAGCCAGCGCCCTGCGTCGCGCCGGCTACCGAGTTGTCGAACTCGAGGGCAGCTACGCCGCCTGGTCCGCACGCAACCTCGAAACAGTCTGATCGAACACGCCCGAATCGGAGGCGGTCGTGCAGTCCGCCCCCGGTTTGGTCCTGTGCTCGCCCTGTCGGCTCGCTGCGCCACCGACGGTGAGCAGACCCCAGACCGAGCAGGACCCCGGGCGACACTCCTGATCCG
>NZ_JBFBKN010000073.1:0-1082 GCF_040702225.1 Rhodococcus sp. NPDC080181 | reverse complement strand
CTAGTTGTAATGAGCAGGGACGTTGTGGACGGCGTGGCAGCGACAGATAGGTGAGGACCTCCGGTATCGGTGTGGTTACCACAACTGCACCGACAACCGAGAGGTCCTCGTGTCACACGCTAATGCCTTGCTCACCCCGAAGGGGCGATTGAAACTCGCGGCATCGATCGTCGACGACGGATGGTCGATCCGCCGAGCGGCCGAACGATTCCAGGTTTCACCGACCACAGCCAAGAAATGGGCCGACCGCTACCGCACCGGCGGCCCGACGGCAATGGCCGACCGCTCGAGCAGACCCCACTACAACCCGAACCGGACACCGACCCGCACCGAACGCCGAATCATCAACCTGCGCTTCCTCCGCCGGTGGGGACCACACCGCATCGGCTACCACCTGCACATGCCGCACAGCACCGTCTCAGCGGTCCTGCGCCGCTACAAGATGCCGCTGCTTCGCCACCTCGACCAGAACACCGGACTTGCTGTACGACGCCCGCAGCCGCATCGCTACGAGCATCCCGCTCCCGGGGATCTGATCCACATCGACATCAAAAAGCTCGGCCGAATCCCCGACGGCGGCGGACATCGCAAGCTCGGTCGCGCGATCGGGAAGCGGCACAACAAGAAACAGGGCCGCGGATACTCCTACGTCCATCACGCCGTCGACGATCACAGCCGGCTCGCGTATTCGGAGATCCTCGGTGACGAACGCAAAGAAACCGCATCGGGATTCTTCGAGCGCGCCAAAGCCTACTTCGCAGCCCATGACATCACGATCGCGCGTGTGCTGACCGACAACGGATCCTGTTACCGCTCAATACTGTTCGCGCAGACCCTAGGCCCTGGAATCAAGCACAAGCGAACCAGGCCGTATCGGCCGCAGACCAACGGCAAAGTCGAACGATTCAACAGAACCCTCAACCAGGAATGGGCCTACGCGAACACTTACCTCTCCGACGAAGCCAGAGCGGCGACCTACCAAGACTGGATCCATCACTACAATCACCACCGACCCCACACAGGCATCGGCGGCAAGTCACCCATCGAGCGACTGACCGTCCACAACGTCCCCGAGAAGAACA
>NZ_JBFBKN010000072.1:0-1132 GCF_040702225.1 Rhodococcus sp. NPDC080181 | reverse complement strand
TTCGTCCACCAGTTAATTCTACGAAAACCGCAACTTTAAAAGTACATCTACACCGCGTGTCGCGTTATCGTATCGGCGTAACTTAACGGCATTGCCCCGTGCCGAGCGCTGTGCCATCCGTAGGCCGCGACCCCGGCGGTGATCGTCGCCGTGACCGACACGATCACCCATAGGGGCAGCGAATTGCCCAGACTGAAGGCCATTCCGCGGTTGAAGGCGAGCCGCAATTCGAGGATCGGTAGTGGGATCGGAGAGCCGACCAATGCTTCTTGCGCCCAGTAGTCGACGGTCAGCGCGGTAGCGACCAATGTCAGCACGAGAGTCACTGCGTAAGCACGCAGCCGCGTGGGAGACGTGGTGGGCGAGCGGTTCACGGATCCTCGTTCTCGGGTGTGTATCTCGGACAGGTGCTGGGTGTCGACGGAAGGGGATCGGTCACCGCCGCAGAGTTGCCATCACATAAAATACTATGCACCATAGTAGTTGATGAACGGCAGAGGCTCCTCCGGTACCGGCTGCACGCGCGTGCCGTCATGAGATCGGCTCCCGGCATCGAGCCCGGGCCTCGACCTCTCGTCTACGACCCGAGCCGGGCGCGGTGGGTGACCGGCAGCAACGGAGTCCGCGCGTGGATCCGGCTCCTCGCCGCCGCCTCATCCGGGCTGATGTTGTATGCCACATTCCCGCCCATCGATCTGTGGTTTCTCGCTCCGGTAGCACTTGCAATGCTGCTGTTGGCTGTGCGCGGGCGAGGGGCGCGTGCGGGGGCCGGCTACGGCTTCGTCGCCGGCTCGGCGTTCTTCGTGCCTCTGCTGCCGTGGGTGGGGGAGTACGTCGGATCGGTGCCGTGGCTGGCGCTGTCCGTCGTTCAAGCACTCTTCGTGGCACTGTTCGGTGCGGTAGCGGATCGGATGTCCCGACTGCCGTGGGCGCCGGTCTGGGTGGCGAGCGCCTGGGTGGCGATGGAAGCGGCACGATCTCGGGTCCCGTTCGGCGGCTTCCCTTGGGGCCGCATCGCATTCGGTCAATCCGACGGGCCGCTGCTGCCTCTGGCTGCGGTGATCGGCGCGCCGGGGTTGTCGTTCGTCGTGGTGCTGATCGGGTCCGCTCTGGCCGGCGTCGTTGCCTCCGG
>NZ_JBFBKN010000071.1:0-1183 GCF_040702225.1 Rhodococcus sp. NPDC080181 | reverse complement strand
GGCGGATTCTAGGGGTCCTCGCAACACCTGATGGTCAGATGCCTGTCAGTAGATCACGTAAACGCTCGGCTGGAGTTTTCCAGCCGAGCGTTTTGCGTGGACGGGAGTTGAGGCGGTGGGCAACGTTCTCGAGGTCGGTGGCGCTGTACACGGACAGGTCCGTGCCTTTGGGGAAGTACTGGCGTAGCAAGCCGTTTGTGTTCTCGTTCGATCCGCGTTGCCATGGTGAGTGTGGATCGCAGAAGTACACCGGCACCCCGGTGGCGACGCTGAACTGCTTGTGCGCTGCCATCTCGCACCCTTGGTCCCACGTCAGTGAACCGCGCAAATGCGTTGGGAGAGAACCGATCAGAGGAACCAGAACGTCCCGGACCTCCTCTGCAGTGTGCCCGCCGGGGAGGTGACCGAGAAGCAGGTACCGGGTAGAACGCTCGACCAATGTCACGATCGCCGACTCCGATCGAGTACCGACGATCAGATCACCCTCCCAGTGCCCGGGCACGGAGCGGTCGGCGACCTCCGCCGGCCGCTCGGAGATCATCACCATCGCATCGACGAATCGTGAGGTGCGCTGCTCGGGTGAGCGGTGCTGTACGCGGCGAGTACGTCCGGTGCGCAATGCGGCAGCAACTTCTCGGCGTAGTCCGCCGCGCGACTGTACGTAGATGGCCTGGTAGATCGTTTCGGTGCTCACACGCATCGCCTTGTCATCGGGGAAGTCGACAACTAGAGCGTGGCAGATTTGCTCGGGCGACCACTGCAGGGCGAGTTTGCCGGCGACGTAGGACCGGAGCGAACCCTGTGCCGCCAGCTTCGCCGGTTTCGGCCGGGCACGCGAGATAGCCCACAGCCGATGTGCCCGGTGCGGGTGGTACTCGTCGGCGATGCCGTAGGTGTCGATCTCGCGTTTGACGGTCGAGGCCGCCCGGCCGAGGCGGCGTCCGATCTCACGCAGCGAACACCCGGCTCGACGCAGGTCGGCGATGTGTTCACGGTCGGTCACCGTCAGATACCGAGGGTGCAGTGTGGACTCGATGCGGGCCAGCGACGGCCTCTGAGCAGCGGTGACGAACGTTGTCATACCGGTTTTGTAGTCGATACGTCGACCATCCGGGTGCAGGCGCGCACCACCGATCTTGCGGATGCCCCCGTCCCAGTCCTGCGCGGTCCGGAGGTGGACCCC
>NZ_JBFBKN010000070.1:0-1218 GCF_040702225.1 Rhodococcus sp. NPDC080181 | reverse complement strand
CGCCGCCGCGGCCGCGGCGCATGCCGACGTCGATGCTGCCGAGGACGAACTCTACGGCGAAGACGACCCGGGCCCGGGTCGGGTTCCGGCCGAGTTGGCCGATCCGACCACGCGATCGAAGCGGATCGCTGAAGCGTTGGCGCAGATCGAAGCCGAAGACGATGCCCGCGAGAAGGCTGTGAAGTCAGCCGCCGAGGGCCACCTCGAGCGTCTCGACGCGGGAGCGTCCCCGGCGGGTCGGGTACCGCTTGCCGCGCAGGTAGCTGCTGCTCACCGGCGTCTTGCACGGGAAATTGCACGCCATGAGGCCACCGAGGCGCGGTATCGGCAGCGAGCCGACGCCGCTGCGCGTCGCGGCGGGAAACCGAAAGGCAAGGTTCCGGTTCCGGTCGAGGATCATCACCGCGTGATCGCCGCACGCGCATCGGTCGCCGCAGCCCTCGCCCAGTCCGCCGCCCGTGAGCAGACAACGCCAACGGTGGTGCGGCGCAACATCACCGATCCGGATTCTCGGATGCAGCCGCTGCGAGGTGGTGGCTGGGTGCAGGGCTACAACTGCCAAGCATTCACCGCCGAGGACGGCATCATCATCGCCACCGGCGTCGGCACCAGCCCCTCCGATGTCACCTACTACGAGCAGATGGTCGACAAAGCGGTCGCTGCGGCGGCAGTGATCGCCGACCATGCACCGGCCGAGGCCGAGTCGCCGTCGATCGGAATCATGCTCTTCGACGCCGGCTATTGTTCGATCGAGAACCTCGACGCACCGGGCCCGGACCGGTTGATCGCCACCGGGAAATCGCGGACACTCGAAGCCGCCGCTGCCGCGGCCGTAGCTACGCCGGTATCGGATCCTGCACCACCACAGGGTAATTCGATTACCAGGATGGCCGAACGATTAGCCACCCCGGAGGGAATCGCAACGTACCGCAAACGGTCTCACATCGCCGAGACACCGTTCGGACATGCCAAACACAACCTCGGATTCCGGCGATTCACCAGCCGCGGCGTCGACCGGGCGACGAGTGAGTGGTCCTTCCACGCCGCGGTGCACAACATCGGCAAGATTCTCACCCACCTGACCGCAACACACACCGTAGCGCTGGCCTGAATGAGCACCCCAGGGCCGAAAAAGAGGTGACCCGGGCATCGAACCCGAGCCACCCCTTTACAACGTCGAACTACCGCTCACACAAAATGCAACAGCCCCCAGAGGGC
>NZ_JBFBKN010000068.1:0-1376 GCF_040702225.1 Rhodococcus sp. NPDC080181 | reverse complement strand
GAATTCGCGAACCTCCAGGTCGGATACGACCCCGCGCAGCGGTGGGTGCTCGTGTTCGCGGTCACGATGATGACCGGACTACTGGTGTCCCTGGTGATATTCGGCCCACCGCGACCCCTATGAGAACGAGCACCGTCAGCAATCTCGACCGACACCTCCGACCGCCAAGTGGCTCGAACCAGGTCTCCGTCAGATCCAGGACGGTTCAGCATGCCCGTGGGCGTCGCCCTCAGCCTTGGGTGGGGTCGGCAACGATGCGCAAGTAGGGGCGAGGGGCAGTCCAGCCATCCGGATAGATCTTTTTAGCATCCTCGTCGCTGACCGAGCCGGCAATGATCACGTCGCCACCTCTATTCCACTGGGCGGGGGTGGCCACCTTGTGCGCGGCAGTGAGTTGTAGCGAGTCGATTACACGCAGCACCTCGTCGAAGTTGCGGCCGGTGGTCATCGGGTAAATGAGCACCAACTTGATCGTCTTATCGGGGCCGATGACGAAGACATTGCGCAGCGTCGCCATCTCGGCCGGAGTGTGACTGGTCGGGTCGCCGGCGATTTCGGCGGGTAGCATCCCGTAGGCCTTCGAAATGGTGTAGTCGTTGTCGGAAATCATCGGATAGTTGGGCGCGGTACCTTGTGTTTCGGCGATGTCGTCGGCCCATGCGACGTGGTTGTCGAGTGGGTCGACTGACAACCCGATGATCTTGGTGTTGCGTTGGTCGAATTCGGGTTTGATCGTGGCCATGTAACCGAGTTCGGTCGTGCACACCGGGGTGAAATCGCGGGGGTGGGAGAACAGAACTGCCCAGCTTTCACCGATCCACTCGTGGAAGTTGATCGGACCCTGGGTGGTTTGGGCGTGGAAATCGGGGGCGGTGTCGCCAATGGTGAGTGTCATCAGTGGTTGTCCTTCCGGTGCGGTGGTGCGGTGGTGCCGACGATAGCGGTCGAGTCTTAAGTGAACCTGAGGTCGGCGGCGACGCGGTCTTCCGTATACCCCTACCGGTATAGCCCATCAATGGGCGACTACGACAGGTCACGGGTGGCCCCGACCCCTCGGTGCAACGATGACTGACCCGGCCTCTCCAGCCCATGGGCCGCGACATCCGCACCGAGGCCACCGTCCAGCTTCGGCCACCTCGACCACCCTTACCGCTAGGGGTAAACTGGAGTTTCATCGAACGAAGGACTGAACGACATGACTGGTGACACCGTAAGCATCGCATTGGTATTGAACCGTTTGCGGCGTGCGCAGGGTCAGCTCGCAGGAGTGATCTCGATGATCCGGACCTACTCGACGAAGCTGCCGACGGTGTCGACACCCGTTTCGAGGGTGCCAAACAGATCTTCCGCAGTCTGAAGCGGTCGTTCGTCACGCA
>NZ_JBFBKN010000067.1:0-1380 GCF_040702225.1 Rhodococcus sp. NPDC080181 | reverse complement strand
GGGAGTGTCAGATTAACGGTGGATCCGACCTTGGCGTCGGTTAGTTTCCGTTCGGGGTGATGCGTCCTTCGAAGGTGATCGCGAACGCGTTGAGCGCTGGCTTCCACCTCATCGCCCATCGTGCCTTACCTTTCCCGGTGGGGTCCAGTGCCCGCGTGGCGAGATACAAGCACTTGAGGGCCGCTTGCTCTGTCGGGAAGTGTCCACGAGCGCGCACTGCGCGCCTGTAGCGGGCGTTGACGGACTCGATCGCATTCGTCGAGCAGATCACCCGCCTGATCTCGACGTCGTAGTCCAGGAACGGAACGAATTCACTCCACGCGTTGTCCCACATCCTGATGATCGCCGGGTATTGCTGACCCCATTTCTTCGTGAACTCGGTGAATCGTTCCTTCGCCGCAGACTCTGACGGAGCGGTGTAGACCGGCCGCAGATCACGCGCCATCTCATCCCAATACTTCCGCGATGCAAACCGAAAGGTGTTGCGTATCAGGTGAATAATGCACGTTTGCACCACCGCCAGCTCCCAGACGGTGTTGATGGCATCCGGCAAACCCTTCAGTCCATCGCACACCACGATGCAGACGTCGGCGACACCGCGGTTCTTGATTTCCGTCAGAACCGCGAGCCAGAACTTCGCGCCCTCACCACCCTCGCCGGCCCAGATCCCCAAGATGTCGCGTTCACCGTTCACGGTGACACCGATCGCGACATACATCGGCCGGTTCGTGACCTGACCGTCCCGGACTTTGACGTGCACAGCATCGATGAACATCACCGGATACACGCGCTCGAGTGGCCGGTTCTGCCATTCGGTCATTTCCCCGACGACCTTGTCGGTGATGCGGGAGATGGTGTCCTTCGATACCGTCGCGCCATAGATGTCCTGAAAATGCGCGGACACCTCACCGGTCGTCAAACCCTTTGCCGTAAGCGACAATACGATCTCATCGATCCCAGTCAGCCGGCGTTGACGCTTCTTCACGATCTGCGGCGCGAAGGAGGAATCGATGTCCCGCGGGACTTCGATCTCCACCGGCCCGATCTCGGTAAGCACCGTCTTCGAGCGAGTGCCGTTACGGGAGTTGCCGCTGCCGCGGCCAGCAGCATCATGTTTTTCGTAGCCGAGGTGCTCGGTCATCTCCGCATCCAACGCGGTCTCGAGGACATTCTTGGTGAGCTGATTGAGGAGCCCGTTCGGGCCCATCAACTCCACGCCCTGCTCCTTGGCTTGCGCCAGGAGCTGCTCGGCCAACTGCTTCTGATCCACCTCGGTCGCTGCCATGGGATCCAGTGTTTCGGTCATCGTCGATCCTTCCCACCAAGCTGAGCTCGGCGTGTCGAACCAAGGACCGGATCAACCGTTATTCAGACAGTCCC
>NZ_JBFBKN010000066.1:0-1436 GCF_040702225.1 Rhodococcus sp. NPDC080181 | reverse complement strand
TGCACTGGACCCCGTGGGTTGGACCGGTTAATGGAAATCCTAGGCTGCGAGGGCCTGGGCTCGGTATTGCACCGGGCTCAGGCCGTCGAGTCGTAGCGAGATGCGGTCGTTGTTGAACCAGTCGATGTAGTCCTCGATCGCGGTGTGCAAGGCGTCGAGGTTCAGGTATCGGACGTGATGAAACATCTCCTCTTTGAGGTGACCGAAGAAGTTCTCGATGATCGCATTGTCGTAACAGTTCGCTTTGCGGGACATCGATTGGATGGCTCCCGCATCGGCCAGCAACCGCCGCCACGACGAGTGCTGATAGTGAAAACCCTGATCCGAGTGCACAATTGGATAATCCTGTTCGCCGAGGGTGCCCAACGCGGCCCGCAAAGAACGGTTGGTGAACTCCGTCGTCGGGGACCGACCGATCGAATACGAGATGATCTGGCGGTCGAACAGATCCATCACCGGCGACAGATACAACTTCGCCTCCCCGACCCGGAACTCGGTGACATCGGTGACCCACTTCTGATTCGGGGCCGCCGCCGTGAACTGACGGTCGAGGATGTTCGCCGCGACCGCCCCGACCTGACCCTGATACGAGACATACCGTCGACGGCGCCGCACACGGCACGCCAACCCGAGCTCACGCATCACCGCGAGCACGGTCTTCTTCGCCACCCGCCACCCCGCGTCGACGAGGACTCGGTGCACGCGTCGATGCCCGTAGCGTCGGTGGTTTTTCTCGAACGCCCTGGTCACCGCCGCTTTCAACGCAGCCTTCGGATCGGGCCTGCGTAACTGCGCTTGACGGTAGAAGAACGTCGACCGAGCCAACCCGGCGACGTCGAGCAACACATCGAGACGGTACTGCGCCTTGAGGGCGATGACAGCGAGAACCTTCACCGTCGTCCCTGTTCCCTCAAGGCCCGCAATTTTCCCAGGTACGCCACCTGCGTGCGCAGCCGCTCGTTCTCCTCACGGAGGCGGTCCAGTTCGCTGGCCTCCCCGGGATCAACTCCCGGTGCCGGTCGACGTCCCGCCCGCTTCGGCCGTAGCGCCTCGTCGCCGTCGCGGCGGTATCCGCGGACCCAGGGCTCGATGATCTTCGCCGACGACAGTCCGTACTCGCGAGCGAGCTCGATCTTGTTCTCGCCAGCCAAAACACGTTGCACCACAGCAAGTTTGAACTCGAACGAGAAGTGTTGTCGATCCGGTTTCTCCACCAACGCATTCCTCCCTCGAACCCGCCAACGGTCGTAGAGCAAGATCACTGGGCCCGCCCCGCCACCGACCTTCGCAGCAGCCGAGACGGCACCCACACCATCCTCGAACAACGCTACCGCCGCGACCCGCTGATCCTCGGTAAGTGAACTTCGTGCACGCATACAAAACTCCCCGGTAGTCGGAACTGAATTACTCAGTCCAACTTCCGGGGAGCTGTGCAA
>NZ_JBFBKN010000065.1:0-1444 GCF_040702225.1 Rhodococcus sp. NPDC080181 | reverse complement strand
GAACAACTACTCGTGTGTTGTTTCAGATATTGCACAGTGGACGCGTAGCTTCTTTGTGGTAAGTCCTCGGCCTATTAGTACCAGTCACCTGCATACATTGCTGTACTTCCAGTTCTGGCCTATCAACCCGGTGGTCTGCCGGGGGCCTTACCCCCTCGAGGGGGTGAGAAACCTCATCTTGGAACAGGCTTCCCGCTTAGATGCTTTCAGCGGTTATCCCTTCCGAACGTAGCCAACCAGCGGTGCTCCTGGTGGAACAACTGGCACACCAGAGGTTCGTCCGTCCCGGTCCTCTCGTACTAGGGACAGCCTTCCTCAAGTTTCTTACGCGCGCGGCGGATAGAGACCGAACTGTCTCACGACGTTCTAAACCCAGCTCGCGTGCCGCTTTAATGGGCGAACAGCCCAACCCTTGGGACCTACTCCAGCCCCAGGATGCGACGAGCCGACATCGAGGTGCCAAACCATCCCGTCGATATGGACTCTTGGGGAAGATCAGCCTGTTATCCCCGGGGTACCTTTTATCCGTTGAGCGACACCGCTTCCACTTGCCGGTGCCGGATCACTAGTCCCGACTTTCGTCCCTGCTCGACTTGTCAGTCTCACAGTCAAGCTCCCTTGTGCACTTGCACTCGACACCTGATTGCCAACCAGGCTGAGGGAACCTTTGGGCGCCTCCGTTACATTTTAGGAGGCAACCGCCCCAGTTAAACTACCCACCAGGCACTGTCCCTGAACCAGATCATGGTCCGAGGTTGAGGTATCCAATACGATCAGAGTGGTATTTCAACAACGACTCCACAGTAACTGGCGTCACCGCTTCACAGTCTCCCACCTATCCTACACAAACCGAACCGAACACCAATACCAAGCTGTAGTGAAGGTCCCGGGGTCTTTTCGTCCTGCCGCGCGTAACGAGCATCTTTACTCGTAATGCAATTTCGCCGAGTCTATGGTTGAGACAGCTGAGAAGTCGTTACGCCATTCGTGCAGGTCGGAACTTACCCGACAAGGAATTTCGCTACCTTAGGATGGTTATAGTTACCACCGCCGTTTACTGGGGCTTAAATTCTCAGCTTCGCCATTACTGGCTAACCGGTCCTCTTAACCTTCCAGCACCGGGCAGGCGTCAGTCCGTATACATCGTCTTACGACTTCGCACGGACCTGTGTTTTTAGTAAACAGTCGCTTCTCACTGGTCTCTGCGGCCCACACCAGCTCAGGAAGCAAGTTCCATCACCGGCAGGGGCCCCCCTTCTCCCGAAGTTACGGGGGCATTTTGCCGAGTTCCTTAACCATAGTTATCTCGATCGCCTTAGTATTCTCTACCTGACCACCTGTGTCGGTTTGGGGTACGGGCCGTGTAACAACTCACTAGAGGCTTTTCTCGGCAGCATAGGATCACTGAATTCGCCTCAATCGGCTACGCATCACCTCTCAGGCT
>NZ_JBFBKN010000064.1:0-1447 GCF_040702225.1 Rhodococcus sp. NPDC080181 | reverse complement strand
GGGGGGTGTCCCTATGGTTTCTGTCAAGCGGCTTGTGTCGTGGGCGGTTGGTACAGAGTCTTGGTCTTGAGCATGGCGAACAGGACGTCGCATCGGCGGCGGGCGAGGCAGATGAGGGCTGCGTTGTGTTTCTTGCCTTCGGCTCGTTTTCGGTCGTAGTAGGCGCGGCTGGTGGGGTCGTGCAGCGCGGCGAACGCCGAAAGGAACAACGCGCGTTTGAGTTTCCGGTTGCCCGACCTCGCGGGATGTTCACCTCGGATCGAGGTTCCGGATCGGTGGGTCACGGGTGCGATGCCGGCGTACGCGGCGAGGTGTCCGGCTGATTTGAATGCCGAACCGTCACCGACTTCGAGGAGGATGCGTGCTGCTGTCCTGATTCCGATGCCTGGCATCGAGATCAGGACCGAGGAAAGAGGGTGGGCATCGAGCATCCTCTCGACGTCCGCAGCGATTGTTTTCCGTTGTTGCAGTGTCTCTTTGAGCGAGTCCGCCAGTTTGGGTAGAACAGTCTCGGCAGCCGCGGACCCGGGCACCACTACCGTCTGAGATTCGAGTGCGGCGTAGATTTCCGTAACCAGTCTTGCCCCCATCCTGGGTGCGTTTTTGGCTGCGATAGCGGTCAGTTTCCGTTTACCGGCGGCGCGGATGCCGGCTGGGCCACCGCAGCGGGACAGGATCTCGAGCACGGCGGGGTGTGTCACACGAGGTCCGAGGACTCGTTCGAGCGCGGGGTGAATGCCGGTGAGCAGTCCGCGGATTCGGTTGCTGATGCGGGTTGCTTCGCCGGCGAGATCGTCATCGAAACCGATCAGCACATCGAGCTCGGCGAGTGTGTCATCACCGGTATCTACTCGTCGCAGCGTGTGGGGCATGGTCCGGGCCGTGTCGGCGATGATGAACGCATCCCGCGCATCGGTTTTGGCTTGCCCGGGATACAGATCTGCGATGCGGCGCATCGACAGACCCGGTAGGTACGCGACCTGGTGACCGCAGGAGCGGGCGACGGTGACCGGCAGGGCACCGATCGTGTTGGGTTGATCGACGACGATCAACACAGGTCCGTGTGTGGCGAGGCGGTCGAACACAGCGCGTAGGCGGGCCTCGTCATTGGGTAGGGCTTTGTCGTACAGACGGGTGCCGTCGACGGCGAGACCGACGGCGTGATGTTCGGATTTTCCCACGTCGATGCCGCAAAACACGGCGTAACTCGTGTCCATGAAGCAGTCCTTCGTCCGGTTACCACCGGTCGCCGATCCGACGTCAACACCCGACACCCACGTTATGAAGAGACCTGCTCACGATCAGCGGCCCTGTCCCTATCAGCGGTCCGTCGACGCCCCCACACCCGGCGACACCACCCCCCGGATCATTGATGACAGGGGCGAGAAGTCATACCGGGTCTGGCGACCGTAGCCCTCGGTTTCAAGGACCAGCTAAAAGATAACGG
>NZ_JBFBKN010000063.1:0-1507 GCF_040702225.1 Rhodococcus sp. NPDC080181 | reverse complement strand
CAATGCCGTTAAGTTACGCCGATACGATAACGCGACACGCGGTGTAGATGTACTTTTAAAGTTGCGGTTTTCGTAGAATTAACTGGTGGACGAAATCATCTCGCGCCGCTTTACCGATCATTTCCCTGTTGGCATCCTTGCGGAATGCATACCTCGCGATGATGTAGAAGAAGCAATCGACAGGTCGAGTACCCGAGAAAAACGATCTCGGCTTCTTCCATCGAGAATCGTCGTTTACTACGTCATTGCGCTTGGTCTGTTCTTCGGCGAAAGTTATGACGAAGTAATGCGGCGACTGGTAAGCGGCTTGCAATTCCTCGGCGGATGGTTGCCGAGTTGGCATTTTCCTACCCCGAGTGCAATAACACAAGCCCGCAAAAGGCTCGGGGAGGAACCGTTCAAAATCTTGTTCCACTTGACCGCTAAACCGCTAGCATCCTCCGCTACACCGTCGGCTTGGTTTCACGGGCAACGGGTTCTAGCGATAGACGGCGTTGTCCTCGATGCGCCGGATTCTCCAGAAAACGCAGAAGTCTTCGGATACAGCGTCGGAGGGAAGGGCAAGGGTGCTTATCCGCGAGTGCGGGTCGTGGCGGTCGTCGAATGCGGCACACATGCCGTGGTGCACGCCGCAATCGGCGAGGCTGGTACGACCGAGCGGACCGAAGCATGGGGCCTCGTTTCCGCTCTGGACCCGGGATCCGTATTGCTTGCCGACCGCGGATTCTTCAGCCTCGCACTTTGGGAGAGACTGATCGAACACGACGTCGATGCAGTCTTTCGTATCTCTCGAAATATGAACCTACCCGCGATCAAAGAATTCTCGGACGGTTCATACCTCTCAGTACTACTGCCCTCGAAGAGGCAAAGCGCGATCCGGAAATCGTCGCGACGAAGCTCACGAGGAGACATTACGGCCGAGAATCAGTACCTACTGGATCACGGAGTCCCGTGCCGAGTTGTGGAGTACGAAGTAGAAGGATCTGACGAGCCTTACCGAGTGATCACGACATTGCGCGACCATGCAGCAATTCCTGCAATGGAGATTGCGGCTTTGTATCACGAACGCTGGGAAGTCGAAAATGTATTCGACGAAATTGAAGTACACCAAATCGGCCACGGGCGCGTACTCCGATCGAAATCGCCCGAGCTTGTGAAACAAGAGATTTGGGGTGTGCTTCTCGCGCATTACTCGGTTCGCAAACTGGTGCACAAAGCATCGGGTGTCGCCGAAATAGATCCAGATCGATTATCCTTCATCCGCGCCTTACGCATCGTCCGTCGCCAACTCACCAACGGCGCGGACTTTTCCCCCCAGCACACTCCCCGTGATGCTGGGTGAATTAACCGAACACCCGAATCCGCCACGCAGACACAGATTTTACCCGCGGGTCGTGAAGCGTCACTTCGCCGCATTCCACAACACCAAACGTTCGCACCATCACGGGCGTCACGAGAAGCACCCTCCTCGGTTGCGCCTCCGCGTGCCGCTAACTTAACGGCATTG
>NZ_JBFBKN010000062.1:0-1544 GCF_040702225.1 Rhodococcus sp. NPDC080181 | reverse complement strand
TAGACGGTATGGAGGTCTTGGCTGGGGCCCCTCCGCATGTAAGCGTGGGTTGCCGACAGGAGTGGGTCCTGGCCGGTAGAGCCACAGATGTGGGAGGCCCCAGTGAAGAATCATCGTACGAGTGTTGGTTTGGATGTGCACGCACGATCGGTGGTGGCGTGCGGTTTGGATGGCGAGACGGGCGAGTTGTTCGAGCGTCGCATGTCGCCTGATCACAAAGAAATCCTGGAGTGGATTCGTTCGCTGCCAGGACTGGTGCATGTCGTCTACGAGGCGGGCCCGACCGGTTTCGGTCTGGCCCGTTTTCTGTTGGCCGCCGGTGTCGATTGTGTGGTGGCGGCACCGTCGAAAATTCAGCGTCCCCCTGGTGACCGCATCAAGACCGATGCCCGTGATGCCCGGCATTTGGCTCGGTTGCTTCATTTGAGTTCTATTGTGCCGGTTCTGATTCCGAGTACCGAGCAGGAGTCCGCTCGTGATCTGGTGCGAGCAAGGGAGGACTGCCGCGGCGATCTGGTGTCCGCACAGCATCGCCTGACACATGTGCTGCTGCGTCAAGGGATCATCTACAGCGGCGGCAAACCCTGGACCGCAGCCCACGATCTGTGGTTACGTCGCCAGCGGTTCGATTCACGTGCACTGCAGATCACCTACGACACCGCCTACGAGACCGTCATCGCCACCACCGAACGCCGGAATCGTCTCGATACCGCCATCGCGGACATGGCTGCGCATTCGTCGTTCACTCCGGTGGTGACCCGGCTGGGGTGCCTTCGTGGGGTGGCGACGTTGACAGCGTTCGGTTTGGCGACGGAGATCGGTGAGTGGGACCGGTTGACCGGCCGCTCGATCGGTGCGTTCGTCGGGTTGATCCCGACCGAGCATTCTTCCGGTGAATCCCGGTCGCAGGGCGGTGTCAGCAAAACCGGCAATGCTCACGTACGCCGACTGCTGGTCGAGGCTGCCTGGCATCATCGCAAGCCGTATCGGCCGGGGCGTGAACTGGTGGCACGGTGGAAGGCGTCGACTCCCAAAGCCAAAGCGCGAGGACATCAAGCGAACCGGCGGCTGCACGCACGGTGGGAACATTTCGACGAACGCGGTAAACGTGCGGTGGTCGCCAATGCCGGGATCGCACGAGAGCTGGCCGGCTGGTGCTGGTCGTTGGCCACGCTCGAGGAATGACTGAAGCTCCGACGCCGAAGTAGCGATCTGCGTCGGGATAGATGTCCGGAATGAACGGTCGACGACGATGTGGGATGTGGCCGAGCGTCTGGGAGTGACCCGCTAGCCGCCTATGAGCAATCCTCAACTGCGCGTTGGGATCACGCTCGACTCATAGACTTGCGATCCACTCCAGCCGAAACAGTCCGTCCTGCGGTAACCAACCCGCGTATATGAGAGTTGACGACGCGTCGAACACTACGACACGCTCACCTCCCACTCGCATCGATCACCATCCCGGCAACAGGAAGCGGTGGCACACACGACGGTGCGTGCCACCGCTTCACCATGCCGTCGTTGACAGGCCGACCTCCATATGA
>NZ_JBFBKN010000061.1:0-1564 GCF_040702225.1 Rhodococcus sp. NPDC080181 | reverse complement strand
CCCTGCGTGTCAGGGTGAGTTGAGGCCAGGGGTTCACAGCAAGTCCGCCTGACGCAGGGCGAGATCAAGGATCGATTCATCCATGTCCAGTGCAGTTCTTTCGAGCGCGCCCGCAGTCGTTGACGATGGGGGCATGAGTTCTCCTCGGGCCGGTGGCCCGTCGCGGCGCCGGTCGTTCACCCCGGCCCAGAAGGTCGCCCACCTTGAGCGGTACGAGGCGGCGTGTGAGACCGGGCAGGGCGGTGCATACCTGCGCCGCGAGGGCCTGTATTCCTCGCTGATCTCGGAGTGGCGCCGGCTGCGCGACGCGGGTCTGCTGGAGGGCAAGGAGCCCGGAGCGAAGGTCGGGCGACCGTCCGCGGAGCAGGCCGAGCTGGCCCGGCTGCGTCGAGAGCTCGCCGAGTCCGAGCGGAAGCTGGCCACCACCCAGATGGCGTTGGAGATCATGGGAAAAGCGCACGCGCTCTTGGAGCAGATCTCCGAGAGCGCGGAGCCCGCGCCCAAGCGCAAGAAGCGCTGATGGTCACCTACCGTGAGCTCGTCGCCGCGAAGGTCACCACCCGGACGGCGGCGTCGTTGACCGGTGTCTCGCGGGCGACCGCGACCCGCCACACCAGCCCGGCTCCCGCCGCCGATCCTGCGCCCCGCCCGGCCCCGGCGAACAAGCTCAGCTTGGCCGAACGGACCCGGGTGCTGGAGGTCTTGGACTCGACCGAGTTCGTCGACCAGCCGCCGCTGCAGGTCTACGCCACGCTCCTGGAGCGCGGGACCTACCTGTGTTCGGTGTCCACGATGTACCGGATCCTGGCCGATGCCGGGCAGGTCAAGGAACGACGCCGGCTGGCCCGACACCCCGCCCGGGCGGTGCCCGAACTGGTCGCCACCGGACCTGGACAGGTGTATTCCTGGGACATCACGAAGCTGGCCGGGCCATGCCGCGGGGTCTACTACGACGCCTACGTGATGATCGACATCTACTCCCGCTACATCGTCGGCGCCCACGTCCACGCCCGCGAAGAAGGAGTGCTCGCCGAGGAGATGATGGCCGAGGTATTCGGCGTCCACGGCATCCCTCAGGTCGTGCACGCCGATCGGGGCACCTCGATGACCTCCAAGACCGTGGCCACGCTGCTCGCCGATCTCGGCGTCACCAGGTCCCACTCCCGGCCCCGGGTGTCGAACGACAACCCCTACTCCGAGTCGTTGTTCAAGACGTTGAAGTATCTGCCGGCGTTCCCCGAACGGTTCGGATCGCTGGCCGACGCGCGTGGGTTCATGGACAGGTTCACCACCGCCTACAACCACGAACACCACCATTCGGGGATCGGGCTCCACACGCCGGCAGACGTCCACTACGGACACGCCAAGACCGTCGCCGTCCAACGATCCGCGGCGCTCGCCGCGGCTCGAGCAGCGACCCCCGAGCGGTTCGGCAGCGACACCGACCCCAAGATCCTCGACCTGCCCAAGGACGCCTGGATCAACCAACCCGCCACACCAGCCGACCCGGCCGATCAGGCCGCCGCCTGACACCCACTGGCCTCATTCACCTTGACAAATTCCG
>NZ_JBFBKN010000060.1:0-1908 GCF_040702225.1 Rhodococcus sp. NPDC080181 | reverse complement strand
GATCCGGGCTGTTGCGATTTGAGCTGGTTCGGTGTGCTGCGTGTTGAGTGGTGGCTGGTGTGGTCGGCTGAGAGAATGTGTTGGTGGCCAAAGGGTATCGCCCGGTGGATCGGGATCAGCAGTTCTTGTTGCCGGTGGACATGCGTGAGTGGTTACCGGTGTCGGATCCGGTGTTCACGGTGATCGATGTGGTTGCCGCGTTGGATACCTCGGCGGTGCATGCGGTGCGCCGCACCGGTGGTGTCGGGCGTGCGGGATACGACCCGGACATGTTGCTCACGGTACTGATCTTCGGGTGGGCTCAGGGGCAACGATCCTCGCGGGTACTCGAGCGGATGTGTCGGCGTGATGCCGCGTTCAGGATCATCTGCGCCGGAAACACCCCTGATCATGTGACGATCTCCCGCTTCCGCGCCGACGTCGCCTCGCACATGGAGGCCTTGTTCACGCAGGTACTGCTGCTGTGCGGACAACTGGGGTTGGCCAGGCTGGGTGTCGTCGCCCTCGACGGAGTCAAGATCGCCTCCAACGCTTCACTGAGTGCGAACCGCACCGAAAAAGGTTTGCGGAAAGCGGCAGCCGAGGCGGCCGAGCAGCGACTTCGCGAGCACGCGCGGGCTGCCGCCGCTGAGCATGCTGCTGCCGACGCTGCCGAGGACGAGATGTTCGGACCGGGCTCGGCAGGCGACGAGGTGCCCGACGATGTGGCCGATCCGCGTTCTCGCGCGGGTCGGATCGCGCAGGCGTTGACCGCGCTCGCCGAGGTCAACGCAGACAAGGCCGCCGAGCGCGAGAGGATCGAGAAGAACAAGACCGATCTCCGTGCTGCGACGCTGGCGCGGCGTGAGGCGACGGTGGCGGACTATCTGCGTCGCCGCGCCGAGCTCGGCCCCGTGGCCGGGCCGCCGCCGACCGAAATCCGTGTCGAAGTGCTCGAACGCAATCTGGCCCACGCGCGTGCCAGGCATCAGGCCACGATCGAGAACTATCAGGCACGGAAGGCTGCGGGAACAGTCAAGGGGCGTGCGCCGGGACCGGTGGAGAGGAACGCGAAAGTGATTCGTGTCCAGCGTTTCCTCGACCGCGCGATCGCCGACCGCGCCGCCGCCGAAGCGAAAGCCGCGGAGCAGGAACGAGTACGCACCGCCGTCGAGGCCGCCACCGCATCTGCTGTCACCTCACCAGCGAAGAAGGTCGAACCCACACGCAATGTCACCGATCCGGAGTCGAGGTCGATGCAGTTGCGTGGTGGTGGGTGGATTCAGGGCTACAACTGCCAGGCGGTGACCACCAGCGATGGGATCATCATCGCCACTTCGGTGGGGAACAATCCTAACGACGGCACCACCTTCACCTCGATGCTCGACAAAGCCGTCGCTGCCGCCGACCTGATCGCAGGCGCCCGCGTTGATCGAGATCCGAACGCCGACAACCAGATCGGGGTACTGCTCGCTGATGCGGGATACACGAGTGAGGCGAATCTGACCGCACCCGGACCGGACCGGTTGATCGCGATCGGCAAGAACGCCGCGGTATCGAAAGCCGCAGCCGACGACCCCGTCGACGGGCCACCACCGGCGGGTGCGACACCGAAAGAGGTGATGTCGCATCGGTTGCGGACCCCGGTCGGTGCCGCGCTTTACGGCCTGCGCAGTCATATCGCCGAAACCCCGTTCGGTCATGCCAAACACAATCTCGGATTCCGGCGCTTCAGCAGCAGAGGTCAACAGCGAGCCTCCGCGGAATTCACCTTCCATGCCCTGGTCCACAACCTGTTCAAGGCCATCGGAGCACACACTCCGGCACTCACCTGAGGTCGGTGGCCCGGCCGCGGTCCCACTGATTCCGCCGTCCGACACCACACAACGGAAGCCGAATCGAAATCGCAACAGCCCGGATCCCGCCTGC
>NZ_JBFBKN010000059.1:0-2062 GCF_040702225.1 Rhodococcus sp. NPDC080181 | reverse complement strand
CACCGGGCCCGGGCAGAGGCACGACAAGCGGCAACTGGTGCCGTTCGGGGAGTACCTGCCGATGCGCACGATCGTCACCGCACTCTCTCCCTATGCCGCCCAGGCAGGAAACTTCACCCCGGGCCAGGGCAACGGCGTCCTCGACCTCGCCGGAGTGCCCGTCGCGGTGGCCACCTGCTACGAGGTCGCCTTCGACTCGTTGCTCACCGACTCCGTGCGCGCCGGTGCCCAGCTGATCGCAGTGCCCACCAACAACGCCACTTTCGGTCGGACGAACATGACCTATCAACAACTCGCCATGTCGCGGGTACGAGCGGTCGAACACGGGCGCAGCGTCGTCGTGTCGGCCACCAGCGGCGTCAGCGCCGTCATCGATGCACGCGGGGAGGTCGTCGAGCGCACGGAGCTGTTCACCCCCGCAGCTGTCGTCACCGAGGTGTCACTGAGCACCACCCTCACCCCGGCGACGATCACCGGCAGCGTTCCGGAATGGATTGCCGCCACCGGCGCTGGTGCAGCACTGGCGTTCTCGCTGCTGCGCCGACCACGCTCCATCACACCGAACCCCGCAAACTACTATGTCGCGTAGTATTTAGATGGTGGTCGGTGAAGGGCGTGCGGAGATGACGATCGACGAACACCCCCGTGCGCACTCGCCGGGACTGGTGCGCAGAACAGTGGCGATGCTGCGCAACCGGTGGCGACAACTGACGTCGATGCGGACAGCGTTGGTGCTGCTGTTCCTCCTCGCCGCCGCAGCTGTCCCCGGCGCTTTGCTGCCGCAGCGCAATCTCAATACCCAGGCCGTCGATTCTTTCATTGCCGCGCGTCCGGTTCTCGGGCCGGTGATGGACACGCTGGAATTGTTCGACGTGTTCGCGAGTTCCTGGTTCACCGCGATCTACGTCCTGTTGTTCGTGTCGCTGATCGGCTGTCTGACTCCCCGGTTGATCGAGCACGGCAAAGCTCTTCGCGCACAACCTGTTCGAGTACCGCGAAACCTCACTCGACTACCGTTGCATCATTCGGGCACCCTCGCCGGTGACCCCGAGAAGGTGATCGCCGACATCGCGCGGCACTTGAAAGGGTGGCGTACCGCCGTTCGACCCGAGCCCGATGGGGCACTGACTCTCTCGGCGGAGAAGGGCTACACCCGCGAGGCCGGGAACCTGCTGTTTCACTTCTCGCTGATCGGTCTGCTCGCGGCCATCGCGATCGGCAAACTGTTCGGCTACGAAGGCTCGGTCATCGTCATCGCCGACAACGGGCCCGGTTTCTGCAACACCTCGCCCGCGATCTACGACTCCTTTCGCGCCGGCAACAGCACCGACGGCACCGGACTCGAGCCGTTCTGTATCCGGGTCAGAGATTTCACCGCCGACTACCTCGAGAACGGTCAGGCCGAGATGTTCACCTCGAACATCTCCTACCAGAGCGCCGACGACATCGCCGCCGACACCTGGCGCGACTATCAACTCAAAGTCAACGAACCCCTCCGGCTCGGCGACGAACGCATCTACCTCACCGGACACGGCTACGCCCCCGAGTTCACCGTCACCTTCCCCGACGGCCAGACCCGCACCGAAGCGCTGCAGTTCCGCCCCGACGACGCCACCACGTTCCTCAGCAGCGGCGCGCTGCGATTCGACCCACCCGGGGGGACCTACGCCACCGCCGAGGAGCGCCGCCGAGGGCAGATCGCCATCGAAGGACTCTTCGCGCCCACCGCGCAATTCAACGGCAACCTGCTCTCCTCCCGCTTCCCGGAACTGGTCGATCCCGCGGTGGCAGTGGACATCTACAAAGGCGACACCGGTCTCGACACCGGCATCCCGCAGTCGATCTTCTCCCTGGACCAGGAGATGATCAACCAGGGCCGGCTGGTCAAGCAGGACCGGGTCAACCTGCGGCCCGGAGAATCGACGACCCTCTCCGACGGCACCGTCGTCCGGTTCGACGGTGCCAAGGAATTCGCGAACCTCCAGGTCGGATACGACCCCGCGCAGCGGTGGGTGCTCGTGTTCGCGGTCACGATGATGACCGGACTACTGGTGTCCCTGGT
>NZ_JBFBKN010000058.1:0-2387 GCF_040702225.1 Rhodococcus sp. NPDC080181 | reverse complement strand
TTATCGGTGTACACCCTCACGTGATGGTCCCCGTACAACCTCATATGTAGGTGCTCGGCGAGTCCTGTCGTAACTCGCCCACGACAAGGGCCACCCTTCGAATCGTCTACCGCCAAAGTTGACGAACCCGAAGGGTGGCCCTTGCCATGATCCTAGATGGAGAGTCTTGGATGAACATCCGACGTTTCAAAGCCCTGCACGAGGCCGGCGCGACCTATGCCGACATCGCCCGCGAATGCGGCTGCGATTGGCGCACTGTCCGCCGATACCTCGCCGACGATGCACCCACGCATCCACCGCAGGGAACCTCGAGAGCAGGAACACAACCCCGAGCGATCACCGACGACATCGCCGCACTGATCGAAGAGATGCTCCGCGCCGACATCACCATCGCAGCCTCGGTCATCCACGAACGCCTCACCAACGAAAAGTCCGTGACCGTGAACTACCAACGAGTCAAAATCTATTGCAGCACAGCCAGACCCATCATCCGAGACGAACTCGGCGCAGAAGAATCCGGGCTCGGCAATCTACACCGCCGATTCGAAACCATCCCCGGCGCCCAAGCACAAGTCGACTGGGGCGATGAAGGCGATCTCTTCGGCACCGGACGCAAGGTCTACTCCTTCCACATGGTCCTCTCGTTCTCCCGTGACCCATTCTGCTGCTACACCCACTCGATGGACGCCGCCGCGTTCTGGGGCAGCCACATCCGAGCCTTCGCGCACTTCGGTGGCGTCCCGGGTTCGATCGTCTACGACCGCACCAAAACCATTGTCCGCAAACATGTCCGTCCCGGACATGCTGTCCCGTTGCATCCAGCAGCCGTCGCATTCTCCGGGCACTACGGCTTCGACATCGACGTCCTCGCCGCGTACCGGCCCACCGGCAAAGGCCGTGTAGAACGGCAAGTGAAGATCGTTCGGGATCACGTCCTGGCCGGTCGCACGTTCACCGATCTCGCTAGCACCGACCGCACCTTCATGGACTGGGTTCCGATCCGCCGGACTCA
This sequence comes from Rhodococcus sp. NPDC080181, assembly GCF_040702225.1. Lineage (NCBI taxonomy): Bacteria > Bacillati > Actinomycetota > Actinomycetes > Mycobacteriales > Nocardiaceae > Rhodococcus > Rhodococcus sp. NPDC080181. The sequence goes on along the minus strand of NZ_JBFBKN010000058.1, from coordinate 1,375 downwards.
GGTGCACCGTACTCACCGTGAGGTCATCGGGACCCGCGCCGTCGTCGATCACGCGGCGCTACGTCCTGCCCCGGCCGAGCCGTATCTTGTCGCCGAAGCCCACCTACGGCGCATCGGAAACGACGCGCTGATCTCGTTCGAGGCATCGCTCTACTCCGTACCCGCCGACCGCGTCCGGGCAGGTCAACGAGTACAGGTACGCGCCGGTGCCGACAACATCGCCATCGCCACCCTCGACAGTGCCGGCGGTACCGTCCTGGCCGTCCACGCTCGCTCGCAGGTCCGCGGCGCCTGGGTCGTCGACCAGGCGCACTGGGCGTCACTGCCCGACGGTCACACCCGTGCCACCACCGACGGACGCGTCGATACAAACCCCGCGGAGGGCACACCGTCACCTTCGGTCGACGCAGGCGACCCGTTGACCGCCAAAGTCATCTCACTCGTCGGACACGTCCACGTCGAACATCGACCACTGTCCGCCTACGCCGTCTGACCGTGAACCACTATCCCACAGCATCTTCCACGACAGGACACCGTTCATGAGTTCACTGACCACCCAACGGATCATCGACAACGCCCTCCGGCTCGGCCTCGGTCACACCGCCGAATCGGTCACCGAATCCGCCGCCCGCGCAGATTCCGCGCAGATGGGATACCTCGACTTCGTCGACCACCTCCTCGCCGAAGAAGTCGCAGTCCGAGAATCCCGGCGGTTCCGCAACGCCCTCAAACTCTCCGGGCTTCCCCATCACAAAACCCTCGACGACTTCGACTACACCTTCCAACCCGGACTCGAACCGCGCCGCATCCGAGACCTTGCCACCCTCGAATTCCTCACCGGCGCAGGGAACATCGCGATACTTGGACCACCGGGAGTAGGGAAAACGCATATCGCGATCGGGCTGGCGGTCGCTGCCTGCCAAGCCGGAAAGTCGATCTACTTCACCACCCTCGACGACCTCGTTCGAAAGCTCAAAGCCGCCGACGCAGCAAACCGGCTCCCCCGGCAACTCGCGAACCTCATGCGCCCATCTCTGCTGGTCATAGACGAGGTCGGATACCTCGCCCTCGACCGCGACGAAGCCAACATGTTCTTCCAGCTGATCAGCCGCAGATACGAGAAGGGCTCCACGATCATCACAAGCAACAAGCATTTCACCGAATGGGGAACCGTCCTCGGCGACGACGTCCTCGCCACCGCGATCCTCGACCGACTCCTTCATCACTGCGACGTCCTGGCCATCAACGGCCCCAGCTACCGGCTCAAAGACCGGCAAGGGCTTGTCACACCAGTGGAGGCACCGGCATCATGAACCTGCCGGACACCGACACGTCAGGTCGTACACAGACCGACACGTGAGGTCGTCCACCGATA
>NZ_JBFBKN010000057.1:0-2577 GCF_040702225.1 Rhodococcus sp. NPDC080181 | reverse complement strand
TGTCCGTGGCCATGAAAAAGTACCCACTGGTGGCCAGGTCGAGGTCCCCACTGGTGGCCAACTGAAAGTCCCCACCCCGTGTTCGTCGTGTCGATCAGGAACTCGAGGCCCGAGCGGTGACGGTGAAGGTGCCAACCACACACCGCACCGCCCGGGGAGTTCCATTGAAGTCTGCGAAGGAACGCATGGACATCATTTCCGCTTACCGCGAAGTCGGGTCGTACCGAGGAGCAGCTGAGCTCTGCGGCACCACCCACAAAACCGTCAAACGCACCATCGACAAATTCGAGGCCACCCAAGCCGGCGAGACACCGCCACCGCGGACCGACCGCGAACGCAACTACGCCGCGGTCACCGACCTGGTCACCGAGCGGGTCGAGAAATCGCAGGGCCGAATCTCTGCCAAACGAATCCTGCCGATCGCCCGCACCGCCGGCTACGAAGGGTCGGACCGCAACTTCCGCCGCCTTGTCGCAGAAGAGAAGAAACGCTGGCGCACCGAGCATCACCGCGGCCGCCGCCCAGCAGTCTGGGCACCAGGTGACTACCTCGTCATCGACTGGGCAACAGTGGGCGGACTGCACCTGTTCTGCGCGGTCATGGCGTACTCGCGGTGGCGGTTCGCCACCTTCGCGACCGACGAGAAAGCAACCACCACAATGGCATTGATCGCCGAAGCCTTGGCCGCGATCGGAGGTGTCCCAGCAAAAGTACTCGCCGACCGCATGGCATGCCTCAAAGGCGGCGTCGTCGCGAACGTTGTCATCCCCACCCCGGACTACGTCCGCTTCGCTGCTCATTACGGGTTCGCACCCGACTTCTGCCACGCGAACGACCCACAATCGAAAGGGGTGGTGGAGAACCTCGTCGGCTACGCCCAACGCGATCTTGCGGTGCCGCTGTTCACCGAGGCGGCGGTTGCCGGCACCACCGTCGATGTCCATGTCGCCAACGCCGCGGCGAGAGCGTGGTGCACGGAAGTCAACTCCCGCATTCACTCGGAGATCTGCGCGGTCCCCGACGACAAGCTCGATGAGGAGCGAGAACTGTTGTCGCCATTGCCATCTCTACGGTTGGAGATCGGACCGCCGCCGGTAACCCGGAAGGTCGACAAGCTCTCGTGCGTCCGATTCGCCTCCGCACGCTACTCGGTGCCCGTCCGATTCATCGGCTTCACGGTCACCCTCGTCCAAGCCGAGGGCCGGCTGGTGATAGTTGATCCATCCACCGGCGAAGTCGTCGCCGAACACGACCTTGCCCACCCCGGCACGGCGTCGGTGCTCGACGAGCACTACGACGGCGCCCGTCCCGCCCCGAGTCGTGGGCCCAGGCCGAGAACGACTGTGGAACAACAGTTCTGCGCACTCGGACCCGTAGCGGAAGCATTCCTCCTCGGTGCCGCAGCCATCGGCAACACCAGGCTCGCCTCCGAACTCGAGATCCTCCTCGCACTCGGTGCTGCGCACGGCACCGAGAAACTTCTTGCTGCGTTGACCCGAGCGGTCGCGTTCCGCCGATTCCGAGCCGCTGATGTCCGGTCGATCCTCGCCGCGGGTGCGGGCGCACCGCAACCACGTTCAGCGGGGGATGCGCTGATTTTGGATCTACCGATCGCGCCGACCCGGTCCCTCGACGCCTACGCGATCCGCCCGCCCGCCGGCGACGAGCAGGTGCCCTCATGACCGAAACAACCACGACCGCAACGGGATCGAACAAGGCAGCTGCACCGAGAACTGCTGCACCGCAATCGGTTCCCGAACTAGCAGCCGATCTCGATGCCGGACTGCGGCGACTCAAACTCGCAGCAATCCGCCGGACCGCACCCGAAGTGCTCCTGACCGCGAAGACACAGCGGTGGACTCCCGAAGAAGTGCTGCGCACGCTCATCGAATCCGAGCTCGCCGCCCGCGATGCCTCGAACATCGTCAACCGCCTCAAAGCAGCGGCGTTCCCGGTCACGAAAACATTGGAGGCGTTCGACGTGGCGGCGTCGTCGATCCAACCGAAAGCCTTCGACTACCTGACGAGCCTGGAATGGGTTCGGACACAATCGAATCTAGCGATAATCGGGCCCGCCGGGACAGGTAAATCGCACACCCTCATCGGGCTCGGTGTCGCCGCAGTCCATGCCGGTCACAAGGTCCGGTACTTCACCGCCGCCGACCTCGTCGAAACCCTGTATCGAGGTCTGGCCGACAACACCGTCGGGAAGATCATCGAATCCCTACTACGAGTCGACCTGATCATCATCGATGAGATGGGATTCGCCCCGCTCGACGACACCGGCACCCAGTTGCTGTTCCGCCTCGTCGCCGGCGCCTACGAACGCCGCTCGTTGGCGATCGGATCGCACTGGCCGTTCGAGCAATGGGGCCGGTTCCTCCCCGAGCACACCACCGCCGCCTCGATCCTCGATCGGCTTCTCCACCACGCCACCATCGTCGTCACCGACGGCGAGTCCTACCGCATGAAAGACGCACAGCATCGAAAGGACCGCCCCTGAACAACCGGAAACATCAACACGGGGTGGGGACTTTTACCTGGCCACCAGCGGGGACATCGACATGGCCATTGACA
>NZ_JBFBKN010000056.1:0-2689 GCF_040702225.1 Rhodococcus sp. NPDC080181 | reverse complement strand
GGACGCCTGGATCAACCAACCCGCCACACCAGCCGACCCGGCCGATCAGGCCGCCGCCTGACACCCACTGGCCTCATTCACCTTGACAAATTCCGTCTGGGGGAGGCCAGACTGCGACATCCTTCAAAAAAACACCCGGGTACAGGCTCCGCCGGTGCCAGGGAAGGCGTTGTTCCCAGGACTGCGGGGCCAGGGAACACGTCAGGCGCACTTGCCTTCGGGCAGTGCGCCCGTAGTATATATCTTGGAATTAGTTATTCGGTCGTTCGCTGCTGTTTCTGCTGGTTACAGCTTCGTAGATCTACCACTGAATAACTATCTAAACGCGCCAGGATTGATCAGGGGAGCACATGAAGACAGGCAGTCTCGGAACATCGACGGATGGGGCAGTAGAGCAATGGAGCCCTGCGAGCAGTCGCGGAGTCTTGCCCGAGGAACTGAACGTGGCCACCGCGCACCTGGTCGATGTCGGCGGAGAGAGTTCAGAGTGGAAGGTGCAGTGCTTCTGGCTCAGCGCCGAAGACAGGGAAGGCACTCTGGGTGTGGGGACTGCGTTACGTCCGTGCGCGGTGGTGACAGCGTGCGAATTGTGTAGAGACGGCCTGTCCGAGCTGCCGGCAGAGGGCCGGGAGTACATGGCACACAACCAGCGGCACGCGGTCGCGGGTGACCCCGCGGTGGGCTACCGACTACTTCCGGACCTCTGCGGCATGTCTCTGGCACTGGGAGTCGACGACCTGACCTCGAGCTGGTTGGGCGAGTTGCGGCGGGAGCATGGAGAAGGTCTATACCTGGTGCACCCGGCAGCAGTTGCTGACGGATCGTTGATCGGAGTCGATCCGGTACGAGTGGTCGACTGACTCAACGCTTTGCGTAAGCGCTTGATAGCGGGTCTCGGTGTCGCGTCCGAGCGTCAGCCTAATCGGCTATTCCATTGTTGCTGGAGCCTCGCACGAGCCGAGTCGATAGTCTCTGAAGCAGGCTGCGGCCCAGGCGGCTTCTGTTTAGGGTGTTTGGCGACTTTGGCATGGTCAACGGCGGTCCCCACGACTTGCACTATGGACTGCTGCTTCCGTGCCTTCTTTGCGGCGCCGGTTTTCCCTGTTTCGGGGCGCTGGTGAACTGCGTTGCGCCGTCGCCGGACCAGAAGTCCTTCCTTCGACGCTTGAGCGGCCTGCGCGGCGGCGCGCGCGTTCGCAGCTCGCCGGTCGCTGATCTGCAGCTGTGCGTCTTTTCGTTGTTTGGCCGTGTTTCTCGCCGTCAGGATCGTGGTCCTGTTCATCCGGCATGGCATACACAGCCATTCAGATCGCAGCTTCTGAATGTCGCCGTATCCGTTGCAGGCTTGGCACTTTGATCCGTATCGCGCGGATCCACCCCCGCTGGTCACTGTCACCCGTGGCATAATTGGATTTTAACGACCCGTTCTGACATGACGGTGACGGCTAGGCGGACGAGTCACGTTACGTCGCCGCTGGCGGTGTCGCGCTCGCCCGATAGCGCTGACGGGCGGAATCGATGATCTCGCGATTGGGGCCGCGCGTGTGCGTGACGTTCAGGGGCGATTGGAGCCGCTGAATAAGTGCCGCTTCGATAAGTTTCGGGTGCCCGAACTCGACCCAGGACAGCCGCAAATGCTCCTCCATCCAGTCGGTGAGACGGCGTTCGTCTTCCTCGACGAGCACCACTCGGTCGGTACGCCGCGTGCTGTAGTTTTCTGTGTCCATCAGCAGCCCGGCCAGAGTTCGCCGCAGTGTCGAGCTCCCGCTCCGTCGTAGATGGTTCTGAGTCACACGCTTTCGCAAGTTCGACGCCAGCCCGAGATACAGCAGCCGATCCGTCGAGTTCGTCGCTGCGGTCGGGCTGCTCAGAAGGGGGAACGTCATCGGGTCCGCCCACCACGAGTAGATGCCCGGCGCAGAGGGCAACGCGGCCGTGCAACTGTCGACGGGACGAGTGTTCGCCGCGAGAGCTGCGGCAACCTCTCTCAGAACGTCTTCGCCGGTCCGGCTCAAATTTTCACTCATGAGCACAGTTTTCCCGGCTGTACATCGGTGTCAGTGAACTTTGCCGATCGCCAACTCGTCATCTACCGAACAGTGCCCGCTCGATCACGTCCGGATCGGTACCGGCTTCGCGTGCCCAATCGGCGGCCAAGTCCAGATAGCGCGAGTACATTTCAGGCGGCCCATCGGCTGTCCAGGTGCCGGTCGTCCATTTGTTCAGTGCAGCAACAACGTTGCTGTCATAGATCAGCGGTCGCCCGAGCAGTGGTTTGGTGTCGTACCCACCGAAGTAGAGCAGCTTCGTGAAGAAACCAGCCGCGAGGTAGCGCACCTTGAAACGTCCACCGGCGCTCAGTGCCCGGTAGGCACTCACTGGTCCCTCACGGTGCGCGAGATCCACCCCACTGGCGAGCTTGTCTGCCACCCCTGCCTCGTGCATGGGCCTCAAAGCCCGGACGAGCGGCTGACCGGGGTTGGTACCCCACGCGACGCATGCAACATGTAATTGGGCAACAGCCCAGGAAGACCCTTCTTGTACTGCTCTCTCGGCGATAGCGAAGACGTCACGACGAGCAATCAATCGGTACTTGTCCGTGGCCATGAAAAAGTACCCACTGGTGGCCAGGTCGAGGTCCCCACTGGTGGCCAACTGAAAGTCCCCACCCCGTGTTCGTCGTGTCGAT
>NZ_JBFBKN010000055.1:0-4076 GCF_040702225.1 Rhodococcus sp. NPDC080181 | reverse complement strand
TCGATCACCATCCCGGCAACAGGAAGCGGTGGCACACACGACGGTGCGTGCCACCGCTTCACCATGCCGTCGTTGACAGGCCGACCTCCATATGAAGGCGGCTGCGCCGCTTGTGAGCGGAACCTCGTAGCCTGCTACGAAGTTCCACTCACATGCCTAGGCACCCTTACTGAGGAACCCGAGCAGATCGTGGCGAGTGATGACGCCGACGGGCTTGCCCTCTTCGACGACCATCAGCGCATCGGACTCCCCGAGTGCCTTGGTGGCGTCGGAGACGGTTTCGCCGGCACCGATCAGCGGGAACGGGGCACTCATGTGCTTGGCGACCGGGTCGGCCAACGCTGCGCGACCCTCGAACACGGCGCTGAGCAGATCGCGCTCGGTGACGCTGCCGGCGACCTCGCCTGCCATGACGGGCGGCTCGGCTCCGACGACGGGCATCTGCGAGACGCCGTACTCGCGCAGAATCTCGATGGCGTCACGCACGGTCTCGGACGGGTGGGTGTGCACCAGATCGGGCAGGGCACCGGACTTGCCGCGCAGCACTGCGCCGACCGAGGTCTCCTCGGTGGTGCCGTCCAACCGCGAACGCAGGAATCCGTACGAGGACATCCACGAGTCGTTGAAGATCTTCGCCAGGTAGCCGCGGCCACCGTCGGGCAGCAATACGACGACCAACGCGTCGGGACCTTCGCGTTCGGCAACCTGAATGGCCGCGACAGCAGCCATGCCGCACGAGCCGCCGACCAACAGGCCTTCCTCGCGGGCGAGGCGACGAGTCATGTCGAACGAGTCGTTGTCGGACACGGCAATGATCTCGTCCGGGATGGACGGGTCGTAGGCGGTCGGCCAGAAGTCCTCACCGACACCCTCGACCAAGTACGGACGTCCCGTGCCACCGGAGTACACCGATCCCTCGGGGTCGACGCCGATGACCTTGACCTTGCCGCCGGAGACCTCCTTGAGGTACTTGCCGGTGCCGGAGATGGTGCCGCCGGTGCCGACGCCTGCGACGAAGTGCGTGATCTTGCCGTCGGTGTCGGCCCAGATCTCGGGCCCGGTGGTCTCGTAGTGGCTGGCCGGGCCGGCCGGGTTGGCGTACTGGTTCGGCTTCCACGCTCCCTCGATCTCGCGGACGAGTCGGTCGGAGACGCTGTAGTAGCTGTTGGGGTCTTCGGGCGCGACGGCCGTGGGGCAGACGACGACCTCGGCACCGTAGGCACGCAGCACGTTGCGCTTGTCCTCACCGACCTTGTCGGGGCACACGAACACACACTTGTAGCCACGCTGCTGAGCGACGAGCGCGAGGCCGACGCCGGTGTTACCGGACGTGGGCTCGACGATGGTGCCGCCGGGCTTCAACTCGCCCGAGGCCTCGGCTGCGTCGATCATCTTGACGGCGATGCGGTCCTTCGACGAACCACCCGGGTTGAGGTACTCGATCTTGGCTGCGACCGTGCCGGCGCCGTCGCCGATGACGGAGGACAACTTCACCAACGGGGTGTTGCCGATGAGTTCGGTGATGTGCTGTGCGATGCGCATTGCTCCATCTTCCCAGATGCAGGTATCGGACTCTCGGCCACGGCTGTCGACACCCGCATACGATGGTGAGGGGGCACGACGAGAGGGATCGATCTGTGACGGCGAGCGGATGGCGTACCGCCGCGAAAGCGAGCGCCGCGACGGTACTTGCAGGCTCAGGAGCAGGGACTGCGTCCTGGGCCGCGTACCGACATCTGATGGGACAGGCCGCCGCGGCTCGCGGTGTCATCGGACGCAACATTGCCAAGCCACCCGAGGCCGACGGGGTCTACACCGCCGGCTGCGCAGCACCTGAGCGGTGGCGCATGGGAAGTTCAGCAGATATTCATCTGATGATCTTCGGCGACTCCACCGCGGCAGGCGTGGGTTGCACTGTGGCCGACGAGGTCCCGGGTGTCCTGCTCGCCCGCGGGTTGGCCGAGGAAACCGGTCAACGAATCCGCTTGAGCACCAAAGCAATTGCCGGTGCCACGTCCAAGGGACTCGAAGGTCAGGTCGACGCCATGTTCGTCGCGGGCCCGCCGCCCGATGCCGCGGTGATCTTCATCGGCGCGAACGACGTCACCAAGAAATTCTCCATTCCGGCATCAGCGGCCAGGCTGGGCGATGCAGTCGAACGATTGACGGCCAAGGGCTGCGTCGTCGCCGTGGGAACGTGCCCCGATCTCGGTGTCGTGACGGCCATTCCGCAACCGCTGCGTACCGTCGTCCGCAATTGGGGTCGGCGGCTGGCCCATGCCCAAACGGCCAGGACTCTCGGCGCCGGCGGGCATCCGGTAGCCCTGGCGGATCTGCTGGCACCGGAGTTTCTGGCCGCCCCCGACACGATGTTCTCGGCGGACCGCTTCCACCCGTCCGCTGCGGGTTACGAGCTGGCCGCGCAACAGATTCTGCCGGTGCTCGCCTCGGCCCTCGGCGTATGGCACGGCGGTCCACTGCCCGAACTGCCGACGGTGTCCGCCGCCGCCGAATCACGCAGAGCCATCCCCCGCGCCACCGCCGCAGTGGACCGCTTTCTCCGGCGCAGAACTGCCGAGCTCGACGCCGAGATCGACAGCGCGGCGGAGGATCTCCTACGTCGTGGCGATGGCCGTTCGGCGGGGTTGTAAGTTCGATCAGGAGACATCGCCTACTCGGCGGTAACAGAGCAGATAAGCAGTATCGATATCGAAGGAGATCTCATGCCAGAGGCAGTCATCGTCGCCACCGCGCGCTCACCGATCGGCAGGGCGATGAAGGGTTCGCTCAAGGACATTCGTCCCGACGACCTCACCGCTCAGATGGTCGCCGCCGCGCTGGCCAAGGTGCCCTCGCTCGACCCGAAGGACATCGACGACCTGCTCCTGGGCTGCGGCCTGCCCGGCGGCATGCAGGGCAACAACCTCGCCCGCATCGTCGCGGTTCAGCTCGGCTACGACTCACTGCCCGGAACGACGATCACGCGCTACTGCTCGTCCTCGCTGCAGACCACCCGCATGGCGCTGCACGCGATCAAGGCAGGCGAGGGTGACGTGTTCATCTCCGCAGGCGTCGAGAGCGTGTCCAGCTTCATCCACGGCAGTTCGGATTCGCTTCCCGAAAGCCACAACCCGATCTTCGCCGACGCCGAGGCCCGTACCAAGAAGGCACAGGAAGATGGCGCGGACAGCTGGACCGATCCCCGCGAGAACGGCGAGCTGCCCGACGCGTACATCGCGATGGGCCAGACGGCCGAGAACGTCGCCCTGCTCACCGGCATCAGCCGTGAGGATCAGGACCGCTGGGGCGTCCGCAGCCAGAACCGCGCGGAAGAGGCCATCAACGCCGGCTTCTTCGAGCGGGAGATCACCCCGGTGACCCTGCCCGACGGCACCGTCGTCAGCACCGACGACGGCCCTCGCGCCGGCACCACGTACGAGAAGATCAGCCAGCTCAAGCCTGTCTTCCGTCCGAACGGCACCATCACGGCGGGTAACGCGTGCCCGCTCAACGACGGCGCAGCAGCGCTCGTCATCATGAGCGACACCAAGGCCAAGGAGCTGGGCCTGACCCCGTTGGCCCGCATCGTCTCCACCGGCGTCACCGGCACGTCTCCCGAGATCATGGGCCTGGGGCCGATCGAGGCCACCCGTAAAGCGCTGAAGATCGCGGGCATGTCCATCTCCGACATCGACCTGTTCGAGATCAACGAGGCCTTCGCCGTGCAGGTCCTCGGCTCGGCACGCGACCTCGGCATCGAAGAGGACAAGCTCAACGTCTCCGGCGGTGCCATCGCGATCGGCCACCCGTTCGGCATGACCGGTGCCCGCATCACCACGACTCTGCTGAACAACCTGACGACTCACGACAAGACGTTCGGTGTCGAGACCATGTGTGTCGGCGGCGGCATGGGCATGGCCATGGTGCTCGAACGTCTCAGCTGATCCGAGACGCACAACGAAAAAGCCCCGCCCTCCGAATGGCGGGTTCTAACGATCCCCGCAACACCCTCGATTTGAGGGAGTTGCGGGGATCGTGGCATGTGCTGGGTTGAAGGTGCGGTTTTTCGAGGCGTT
>NZ_JBFBKN010000054.1:0-5078 GCF_040702225.1 Rhodococcus sp. NPDC080181 | reverse complement strand
ACCGCAACACCACCGACACCAGCAACACCGACCGCACCAGCCAACAACTCCGGCAACACCACACCCGCAACAGAACGCGGACCACGAACCGGAGCCAACGCTGAGTACTCGTCGCTCGAGAGGATGTCGATGTCGCCGACGCGAACGGACGGCGTGGCCGTCACAGCATCGAGGATCCGCACCAGACGATCGGACATGACGCGCACGGTGTCGGCATCGAACAGTCCTGTGGCGTAACGGAAGCTGGCTTCGATGCCGACCGGGTTCCCGGAAGCGTCGAACTCCTCGGAGACCGTGAGCTGCAGGTCGAAGTTGGAGATGTCGTTGGGCAGTTCGATGCCCTCGATCGACAGCCCGGGCAAGGTCACCGTCGGTCGATCGGTGTGCTGGAACTCGAGCATCACCTGGAACAACGGGGCGTGAGCGGTGGACCTGGCGGGGTCGACTGCGTCGACGACCCGCTCGAACGGCACGTCCGCGTGGGTGAAGGCCGCCAGGTCGACGGTGCGCACATCGGCCAACAGATCCTCGAACGGAGTCGACCCGGGCACCTGGGTGCGGAGGACGAGCGTGTTGACGAACATGCCGACGAGCTCGTCGAGTGCGGCATCGCCTCGACCGGAGATCGGTGTGCCGACCGAAATGTCCTCGGTACCGGACAGCCGTGCCAGCAGCACGGCCAGAGCGGCGTGCACGATCATGAACGAGCTCGAATTGTGCTGCGCAGCAACGGCGACGAGCCGAGCATGCACTGCGGGATCGATCGCGAACGAGACGGTGTCGCCGCGCAAGGACGCCACTGCCGGACGCGGACGATCGGTCGGCAACGGCAGCACTTCCGGGCTACCCGCCAACGCGTCGACCCAGTACGTCACCTGCTTCGCCATCAGGGAGTCGGGATCGGATTCCTCGCCGAGGAAACGGCGCTGCCACAGCGCGTAGTCGGCGTACTGCACCGGCAACGGTTCCTGGCTCGGCGCATGACCTGCAGCTCGGGCGCTGTACGCCACCATCAGGTCGCGGGCGAGCGGCGCGCTGGAGAAGCCGTCGGACGAGATGTGATGGACCACCATGACGAGTACGTGTTCGTTCTCGTCCTGACGGATCAGGCGGACGCGCAACGGAACATCGGCCACGACGTCGAAGCCGGCACCGGCGACGGCGCCGATGAGCTCGGCGACCTGCCGGTCGTCCTCTGCGGGAACCGGAGTCAGGTCCGGAACGGCCGATGCCACGTCGAGGACGGACTGCACGGGGCCGTCGTCGGTGAGCGGGAACATCGTTCGAAGAGACTCGTGGCGTGTGAGCACGTCGGCTATGGCCGAGCGCATCGCGTCGACGTCGAGGATGCCGCTCAGGCGCATCGCGAACGCGACGTTGTAGGCAGCCGACTCGGTGTCGTACTGATTGATGAACCACATCCGCTGCTGTGCCAGCGACAGCGGCACCACCGCGGGTCGTTCCTGAGGCACCAACCGAGGCGTCGGTGCGGAGTCCTGTGCGCTGACGTCGATGCCCGCGGACAGCGATCGAACAGTCGGTGAATCGAACAGATCTCGGATGCCGATGTCGGTTCCGAGGGCGGCATTGACGCGTGCGACGAGGCGCATCGCGATCAGCGAGTTGCCGCCGATCTCGAAGAAGCTCGAGGTCGCGCTGACCTGTGCAACGCCGAGCAGATCCGCGAAGACGCCCGCGACGATCTCTTCGACCGGATTCTCCGGTCCGACGAATTCGGACGCAGCAACGGTGAACTCGGGGGCCGGCAGTGCCTTTCGGTCGAGCTTGCCGCTGGCATTGAGAGGAAGTGAGTCGAGTACGACCACATGCGAGGGCACCATGTACCCCGGCAGCCGACGTCCGGCTTCGGCGATTACCTCTGCCGAGTCGACCGCGTGACCGGATGCGGAGACCACGTAGGCCACCAACGTCTCGCCGGTGTTCGGATCCTTGTGCACCAGAGCGATTGCCTGGGCGACGGACTCCGAGCGCAGCAGCACCGCTTCGATCTCGGGAAGCTCGATACGCAGACCACGCAGCTTCACCTGGAAGTCGGTACGGCCGATGTACTCGAGTTCGCCGTCGGCGCGCCAACGAACCAGGTCGCCGGTGCGGTAGAGACGTTCACCCGGCTCGCCGAACGGATCGGCGACGAAGCGATCGGCGGTGAGATCGCCGCGGCCGACGTAGCCGCGAGCGAGCTGAACTCCGGCCAGGTACAGCTCGCCGGGAGCACCGATCGGGGCCGGTCGAAGCGACGCGTCGAGCACGTACAGACGGGTGTTCCAGACCGGCGAACCGATGGGAATGGACACGCCGTCGTGGCCGGTGACGTGGTAGTAGCTGACGTCGACGGCGGCCTCGGTAGGACCGTAGAGGTTGTGCAGCGCGGCCTGGGAGAACTGCGCGAACTGCGCGGCGGTGGCGGGCGGAAGTGCTTCGCCACTGCAGAAGACGAGCCGTAGTGACACACAGTCCGCAGCCCGAGCTCCGGCTGCGAACACCGCGAGCATCGACGGCACGAAGTGCGCGGTGGTGATGTGTTCGGCCGCGATGATCTTCGACAGGTACACCGGGTCGCGATGGCCGTCGGGCTCCGCCAAGACGAGCTTGGCACCGACCTGCAGGGGCCAGAAGAACTCCCACACCGATACGTCGAACGTGGCCGGGGTCTTCTGCAACACCGTGTCGGCGGGCGCGAGGTGGTACTCGTCCTGCATCCACAGCAGTCGGTTCACGATGGCCGAGTGCGTGACGGCGACGCCCTTGGGTCGGCCGGTGGAGCCGGAGGTGTAGATCACGTAGGCGGTGTTGGCTCCGTGCAGGCTTCCGAGGCGGTCCTGGTCGGTGATCGAGGAGCGGTCGCGATCGGAGACGTCGAGAAGATCCACCGCGAGAACAGGAGTGGCGACCGCGATGTCGATCCAATCGCGGCTCGTGGTGAGAATGCACACCGGCTGAGCGCTCGACAGCACGTAGGACGATCGCTCGACCGGGTGATCGGGGTCGATCGGTACATAGGCACCGCCGGCCTTGACGATCGCGTACATACCCACGAGCAGATCGATCGAACGTCGGATCGCGAGCCCGACGTGGGACTCGGGCCCTACACCCAGTGAAATGAGATGCCGTGCAAGTTGATTGGCGCGCTCGTCCAGCTCCAGGTAGGTGATGTGCTCGTCCTCGAAGACGAGGGCGGTCGAGTACGGACTACGCAGCACCTGACGGTCGAACAGACTGCTGAGAGTCATCTCGACGGCCCCGGTGTGGAGCTGCCGGTGGACCGGATCCTCGATGAGACGTGCGGTGTCGTTCCACTCGAACAGGACGAGTTCTCGTTCGGCCGGGGACAGAATGTCGATGTCGCCGGTACGAACGTCCGTCGAGCTGCCGATGGTCGCGACGATCCTCAGGAACCGGTCGACGAAACGGTCGATGGTCTCGGGATCGAACAGATCCGTTGCGTACGTGAACGACGCCGACAGGGCTCCCGACTCGTCGACCGGTTCCTGGTCGACGCGAAGCTGCAGGTCGAATTTCGCAGTGTCGGTACCGATTTCCTCGAACTCGACGACGAGTTCGGGTAGCTCGAGCACCGCGGTGGCGTTGTTCTGGAATTCGAGGAGCACCTGGAACAGGGGTGAATGATCGGTCGACCTGGCGGGATCGAGTACGTCCACGAGCCGCTCGAACGGAATGTCGGTGTTGTCGAAGGCCGCGAGGTCGGAGCTACGAGCGCCGGCGAGCAGTTCGGCGAAGCTGGCCTGTGGCTCGACCTGCGTGCGAAGAACGAGGGTTCCGACGAACATTCCGACGAGATCGTCGAGTGCTGCGTCCCCTCGGCCGGCGATCGGGGTGCCGATGGCGATGTCCTGGGTGCCGCTCAGGCGCGCGAGGAGCACGGCCAGAGCGGAGTGCACCACCATGAACAGAGTCGACTCGTGTTCGGCAGCAACCGAAGACAGGCGAGCTGCGACATCGGCCGGAATGGTGAACGGTGTGACGCTGCCGCGCATCGACTGACGGGTGGGGCGTGGTCGGTCGAGCGGCATCGGTAGTACGTCGGGAAGGTCGGTCAGCGCGGACTTCCAGAATTCGATCTGGCGTGCTGCCACGGACGTGGGGTCGTTCTCGTCGCCGAGCACGTCGTGCTGCCACAGCGCGAAGTCTGCGTACTGCACCGGCAGTGGTGCCCACGTCGGCTGCGAACCCGCGGATCGAGCACTGTAGGCGACCATGACGTCGCGGGCGAGCGGTGCCATCGAGGCACCGTCGGCAGCGATGTGATGGACCACGATCGAGAGCACGAAGCTCTCCGGGCCGGTGCGGTACAGAACCGCCCGGAACGGGAGATCGACGGTGACGTCGAATCCCGTTGTGGCGGAGCTACGTACGAGCGCGTCGACGGCATCGGCAGCCACGTCGACGACGCGGAGCGGAAGGTTCGGTCCGGTGACGTTCTCGGGCGGAAGTATCACCTGATTCGGCAGGTCGCCCACTGTGGGGAACACCGTGCGCAGCGACTCGTGTCGAGTCAGCACGTCGCCGACGGCAGCGGACATCGCATCGACGTCCAGCCGGCCCGACAGGCGAACGAGAAGAGGAATGTTGTACGCAGGCGAGGATGCATCGAACTGATTGATGAACCACATACGTTGCTGCGCCAGCGACAGCGGAACGGACTCCGGCCGATCGGCGGGAACCAGTGCCGGGCGACGGTGCAGCGATGCGCCCGTCGACTCCGCACGGTCGGCGAGGGTGCGAACCGTCGATGCCTCGAACAGATCGAGGACCCGCAGATCCGTACCCAGAGCTGCGTTGACGCGGGCGATCAAACGTGTTGCGACAAGGGAGTTTCCGCCGAGATCGAAGAAGCTGTCGGTGACGCCGACACGATCGAGCTCCAGTACGTCGCAGAACACGGCAGCCACAGCCGCCTCGTACTCGGTTTCCGGCGACTCCGTGGTGCTCTGCGAACCGAGCTCGGGTTCGGGGAGGGCTTTGCGGTCGAGTTTGCCGGCCGGAGTCAACGGGATCGACTCCAACATCACGAACGCCGAGGGCACCATGTGCGCAGG
>NZ_JBFBKN010000053.1:0-5532 GCF_040702225.1 Rhodococcus sp. NPDC080181 | reverse complement strand
CTTGTCACACCAGTGGAGGCACCGGCATCATGAACCTGCCGGACACCGACACGTCAGGTCGTACACAGACCGACACGTGAGGTCGTCCACCGATAACCCTATTCGGATTATGTCGCGGTGTCGGTGTCTGCGAGAGCTATCGACCTCGATGACCGCTCCAGAGCAATCCTGGTGACGCTCCGACCACAGGTTCCGTAATTTCTGTTTCCGTTGCCAAGACAAGCCAGCTGTTGGTAGCGTTTGCCTACGCTCACCGAGCGCCTGTGGCACGCACCTTGTAGTAGTCGGGGCGGCCTCCACGTCTTTTTCGGACGTTCCACTCTCCTGCCCGAATTCTGCCTGACGCTGCTTTTAAGCGTAATGGCGTCTGGGCAGACGGACCTTACGAGGAATCAGTGCGGAAGAAAGTCGTGAAGAAGCCAGCAGTTCGCTCGTTCGCAAGGTTGTTGGCTACTGGTCTTACCTGCTTGGTCGTCATCGCGGCACCTAGCGTCACCGCCAGCGCGCAACCAGTCGAGCCCAGCCCCTCGGGGGGCGACTCCGCTCCGGTGGAGGTTCAGGTGCCGTCGATAAACGAGGCGCCGGGCGACATAGAGGGCACTCCACCTGGCCAGAATGCGCCTCCAGTCGAGGTGCCACCGGACTCCGGAGCGACGACCACCTCAGGTCAGAAGGTGGTCGAAAAGCGGAGTTCTCGCGAAGTGACCGACCCTGCCGAAGCGGAGGAAATTGCACAAAGGCTGACACAGAAGCATGCCGAGGAGTCGGGTATATCTGCACGCCAATCCGGTCCTATATGTTTCCAAACACGTTTTCAGTCGTGCAAAACATATTCGACCATCGTCGAGCAATTCATTCAACCCAATTTCCCTAACGGCCCGTTGGAGCCGATCGGAAACTGGGTCATCGACGTCACTCTCCAGGTCCGTAGCCCTCTTCAGACACAGACCAAAGAAAACGTGATCCAATTCTACGGCGATGTCTCGTCGACTTCTCCAACAACCACCATTCCGGGTACGTACTCTTTCCAACTCGTTGTTCTCGATCTCGCCAACGACAGCACCACTACCTATCCCGCCTACGTTTTTCCGATGGTCATCGGAGGGACTGGGTACCAGCAGTACGAGCATTATGTGACGAGAAACGCGACAAACGCGTTCGACAAGCGAACGCTTCAATTCATATACATTGGAGACTCGCCGGCGAACGACTTGGATGGTACTCCCGTTCGCACGCGCACCACCGGCCAGCAATTCAGGTGTGATGCTGCTCAATCAGTCAACTACGGCACCGGCTGCGTCAACCCGAACGAGAAGCCGACTGTCCAGTACACCCAAGCAGCGTTCCCGAACATATCTCAGACAGTTAAGGCTGGCCAGGCTGCCTTTGGTTTCGGAATTCCTGGTACTGGCGCGCCGCTGACTCGTGGAAATTCTGCTGACAATCAGGCAAATCGGGACGCCGCATGCCCACGGTCGTCACAACAGCGGTTGGATCTACTCGGCGAGAAACCTCTCAACATGAAAGACCCATCCTGCGATGAATACCCTTTCGCATCGACCGTGCAGGGCGGCTACGGGTCGACCGTCCGATGGGTCCCTCTTACCGAGAACAATAAACAAGGCACCCTTATGGTCGAATTTTACCGCGGGAACAGAGTGATGCCCGGTGACGACTACTTCGTTTCGGCAATCGGCTGAACGAGCCCGTTTCATCTTCAGAATCCGATAAAAGGTACCCAACGGAAAGGCCTCGAACATGAGAACTCGACCACTACGTAAAACAGCTACCATCGCCGCCCTGCTAGGAGCGTTGGTGCTCGCCGCTCCAGGCGCTGCTAGCGCGGACGTTGTCACCGGTTGGGTCGGCCCAGCAGGAAGTAACGGCGCAGGTGTTCAGTTCCTGAACACCTCCACAATCATCAATTCGCCCAACCTGACCGCACAGTCGAAGATCTACTCTGTCTTCGGCCAGCAGGTCGCACCCGGTGACATCGGCGTGCGAGCTCGACTGTTCAAGAGCGGAGCATTGTGTGAGGCTGTCGGCTACAAGTACAGCTCCACCGGTACAGCTTCACTGACACTGGGCACGACCGCGACCTGCGGGACAGGTTCGTACAACAGTCACGGTTTCACTGCGGTATGGGATGGAAGCAAATACCGCGAAGCCCTGACTTTCCCGAGCAACCCGCTGGACTGGACCGCCCCGGCTGCCCGGTCCGCGACCACCTCCGAGTCCGAAACGACCACTGTCGAGTCGGGAACCAATGCAGCGGGTCAATCCTTCGGACCGGGCGACACCGCACCGTCCGACGCGGAATTGCCCGACCTCGTCGCTGCGATCGGCACCGACGGAGTGCAGGGATACATCCTCAAGCAGGACCTCGACAGCGGAGCCACGTCGCCGGCCGAAGCTTCTAAGCTGCGCAAGCAGAACATCGACGGCACCGAGGTGTTCGGATCTGCCCCTAAGACTGTTCCCGTGTACGCGGAGGACGGAACGACTCAGGTCAGCGAGTTCGCGATTTCCTGACACCGTCGATGGCCGGTCCCGGCGTTCTCGGGGCCGGCCATCGAGCTGCGGTTATGCCGGGCGTCGCCGTGGGGCGGGTTGCGGCGGATAGAAGACTTTCATCGCGGCCTGTAGATCCAAACTCGATGGATCCAAGAAGATCGTCCAGTAACTGTCGATCAGGGGCAGATGAATGCCATACCCCCTCCCCCCGTGCTCGAGGACTTCCAACATTTCGTCGCGACCGACTTTTAGATCAGGTCGGTGGGTTTGACCAGCCAATACGGTGTATGTGTCGTACAAATCATTATTGAGTCTCGCGGTCAGGGTGGGTGCGTGGTTCGCCTCGAGATCTTGTCGTAGTTGCTGAACGACTGGTGTCTCCTCTGCGCGGTTTGCAGCACCGACCAAATCCTCATGGTTCACGCTCCGTTCCGCCGGAAGCGGCTCCGCGGGTGTACCGCGGTACACCCCGTCAGGGTCGGCCTGGGAGCGCAGCTCGTCGAAACTCAGGTTTGCTATGGACAGGTTGTTCTCCACCACCGCGAGTCGACTGGGAATCACGCGGAACGAGGCAGGTGCGACGCCTTCTGCAATATCGAGGACGAGAACGGGATGCTCGGGCTGTTCACACGCTTGTCGGTCGACCACAAACACGTAATACGGCGGTGGTGACGGGATCAATTCGGCAAGATCGGTTGGTGTCAGGTCACTGAACTCGCTGTCGTCGACCACGGTAAGGAAAGCCTGTGCCTCGGTTCCGTCGGCTTGTCGGTGAGAAGCTTGGGCATCAGCTGCAATCTGCTGCCAGACATCGTCGGCGGCGAAATGGGTACGAACGAGCAGGGATTGACCTTCCGGGAGAGTAGGCATAGCTCGACACTACCTCTCCGGCCTGTCATCGGACGGCCAGTTGCTTTGTCTCGCTGAGTAACCCGCACATATAAGCTTTAGTCAGCGTTCATACGTTCGGCAGCTGACGGGGACGGATATTCAACTGCGCTGGTGAGCGCGTCAAGACCACCCACTGCGGTGTTGTTCCCGTTGATGGAACGTCTGGCGGCGTGGTGTAGCTGCGTCAGAGCGATTGCGCGGGCGGTCATCTCGGCGATTTCGGCGGGTAGTGGTGGTCCGTCGATGGTTCGGATTCTCATGGCTTCGAGTGTGGCATCGGGTACCGACAGATTGTGTTGCGCTGCAACGGGTTGAAGCCTGAACCGCGCGTGCACGAGCGGCCCGTCTGCGCTGTGGTCGGGGTGTAGCAGTGCGGAGCGCAGCGGAGTTCGATTCGGCGGACGCCCGCAGGGTGGCCCGACCCTGCTCCCTCACGCTTTCCCGATCCCAGGCAATGGAGAAGGCCCGCACCCGGTGTGGGGTGCGGGCCTTTCGGTCTACGGGCTGTGAGCCGGTGTCAGGGCTGTTCGGCTGGTGGGGTGGTCGGGCGCCCTTCGGCGGCGTCACGGATCCACTGGGGTACCTCGAGGCCGTCGCGTTCGTACAACGCGACCGATGCCCGTGCTGCGGCCCGCGCGACCTGTGGTCGGGCTGCGGTGGTGCGCTTCTCGGTGGTGGTCATCGTGGGTCCTCCTGCTCGTTCTGGTTGTCAGTGTCCTCGGTTTGTGCCGGTGACGCCAGTGCTCGCCACAATGCCCGGGTCGCGACGGCGCGCAGGACGTCTCGGTCGGTTCGGGTGATGAGCGGCGAGTCGGTCACCGGTGTGTAGATGTCCCATCCCAGGGCGGCTTCGGCTTCGTTGTCGCTGGTGGTGCGTTCGAGGCACCAGGTGATTCGTTGCCAGGCTTGGGCGCGTTTGTCGGCCACGGTGCGTTGGCGGACGGTCAGGGCGACGCCGACGACGGCGAGGACACCGACGATCAGGGTGACCCAGGCTTGAGCGGGCATCAGGGGCTTTCCTTCCAGGGGGGTGCGGAGTTGGTGCCCCAGTGCCGTGATGCGGCACTGGGGCGGGTTGGTCACAGTCGGGAGGTTCCGCGGACTATGTCGCCTTCGATGTAGGTGAATCCGTCTCCTCGGCCGTCACGGAGCGCGAAGTGGTAGTCCGCTTGGATCCAGACGGTATCGAAGTGTCCGGCGTCGGTGAGTGTGCCGAGTAGGTCTCGGTCGGCCCCGTTGGGGAAGAACGCGACTCCGGATGAGGGCGGGTAGTAGCGGCCCAGGGTGTCGATCAGCGTTTCGACGCTCCGGCATTCGGCGGCCGCGTCGAGGGCCTTGTCGTAGATGGTCCAGTAGTCGTCGTTGTCGTTGACGGTCATGACTTTTGCTCCTCTGTCTGGTCGATCGGTGGTGGGCGTGGCGGGTCAGTAGTCCTCGTCCCACCGCTCCCCTGCGTAGGTGGGGTCGAAGTCGGCGGGCGCGTGGGCCGGGTAGCGGCGTCGGAGGTCGTCCTCGAGGTCGAGGCGGTCTTGCCAGTGCTTGTCGCATCTCGGGTGCGCTACTCCGGTTCCGGACAGTGCGTCCCGGTATTCGACGTCGCCGGTGCAGTCGGGTCCGTCCGCGATGCAGGTGACGGTCTCGGTGTTCGTGGTCTCGGTCATAACTGTTGCTGCCCTTCGGAACTGGTGCCGGGTCGGTCTTGCGTCCTCCCCCCGTTTTTTCGCCGTTTCTGGCGTGAGGAGAGAAGGCAGCGCACGGGGCCGACGGGGCAACCCTTCGGCCGGACAGTTTTCGTGGGAGCGGAGCGAGCACGGGACGAAAAGTGTTCGGAGCCTTCGGTCGTAGCGCAGCGGAGCGAGGGGTTGAGGCGGCGGGCACGAGTGATGAATGCTCGCCGGTAGCCAGAACCGCAGTGAAAAAACGTCTGTGCTCTTTCCACGGTGCGGAGCGAAGCGGAGCTCGATTCGGTGGACACCGCAGGTGGCCTGATCCGCCGGCCGGAACATTTCGGCCGGCGAATCTCCCGGTGCACCTAGACGGTATGGAGGTCTTGGCTGGGGCCCCTCCGCATGTAAGCGTGGGTTGCCGACAGGAGTGGGTCCTGGCCGGTAGAGCCACAGATGTGGG
>NZ_JBFBKN010000052.1:0-6873 GCF_040702225.1 Rhodococcus sp. NPDC080181 | reverse complement strand
CGGTTTGGTCCTGTGCTCGCCCTGTCGGCTCGCTGCGCCACCGACGGTGAGCAGACCCCAGACCGAGCAGGACCCCGGGCGACACTCCTGATCCGGCACCGACTGGCCTGACCCGGGACCGACTGGGAGGCGACGTGATGCCGCGTCGCTACGCGGACGGATTCACCAGGTTCGGCGCGATCTCCACCAGGCGCTCGTTCGTGCTCGGCGAGACTTTGTCGATGCGAAGGTCGTCTTGTTGCGTGTCGACCTGCGCAGAGCATCTCCCGTCCGTACGGATGTACGTACATTTGTTGTACAGTGGCCCCGAGGGCCAGCAGTCGGCGGCTCGAATTCGGATTCCGACACAGATCGACAGGAGGGCCTTTGATGGTTGAACCCGATCGCAGTGCCGCGCTCGACCGCTCCAGTGCGATGCCGCTGTGGGCGCAACTGCATGCTGATCTGGTCCGCCGAATCGGTGACGACGAATTCGCCGGCTCCGAGTTCCCGGGCGAGCATGCGTTGACGACGAGCTACGGGGTGAGCCGTCACACCACCCGCGAGGCCCTGCGGCACCTGCGGAACGAAGGAATCTTGATTGCAGAGCGTGGCCGGCCTTCTCGGTTGGCGGCTCCGCCGGTGATCGAGCAGCCACTCGGTGCGCTCTACAGTCTCTTCGCTGCGGTGGAAGCCACGGGTGTTGCTCAGCACAGCGTGGTGCGTGTACTCGAACTGCGGACCGACCCCGCGGTGGCCGCTACCCTGCGGGTCGGTCCCAAGGCGCCGCTGCTCTACCTAGAGCGCATCCGTATGGCAGGGACCATGCCGTTGGCGCTCGACCGTGCCTGGTTGCCGGGGGATCTGGCACGCGACCTCCTGGATGCGGACTTCACTCACACGGCTCTCTACATCGAGCTCGAGAAGCGTTGCGGCATCCGCCTGACCGGTGGCCGCGAGGACGTCACTGCCGTCGTCCCGGATCCGGAGGATGCGGCAGCACTCGAACTCGATTCGAAGACCTCCGCGCTGTCGATCCGCCGTTCGGGTTGCATGAATTCCCGGCCGGTGGAGTTGCGGCACACAGTGATTCGAGGAGATCGGTTCACCGTCTCGGCCACGTTCTCACCGAGCGACGGCTATCGCTTCGTGCCGGCCACGCCGCTGCACGCCCTGTAAGCACCCACTGATCCAAGGAGCGTTCTTCATGACTGGAGCACCACCGGAAGCCGATCCGGCCGCCGCACACGCTTTGATCGCCGAATCGGGAGCCATCCTGATCGATGTCCGCGAGGACGACGAATGGGCAGCCGGCCACGCCCCGGACGCCGTCCATGTACGCCTCGGCGATCTCGATCCTGCTGCCTATCCTCCCGAGCAGAAATTGGTCGTGGTGTGCCGCTCGGGCGCTCGGTCGAGCAAAGCTGTCGCGGCCCTCACCGATGCCGATCGCACGGCGCACAATCTGTCGGGCGGTATGATGGCGTGGCACGAAGACGGCCGCCCTGTGGTCCGTGATGACGGCACGCCCGGCTCAGTAATTTGACATGGTCGCCATCCTCGCGATCGCAGTCGCCGCAGGGATTCTCATCGGGCTTTCCCTCGGCGCGC
This sequence comes from Rhodococcus sp. NPDC080181, assembly GCF_040702225.1. NCBI lineage: Bacteria > Bacillati > Actinomycetota > Actinomycetes > Mycobacteriales > Nocardiaceae > Rhodococcus > Rhodococcus sp. NPDC080181. Next base: position 5,283 of record NZ_JBFBKN010000052.1, on the reverse strand, counting down.
TCGGTGGTGGGGGATCGATACTGACTGTTCCTGCTCTGGTGTACCTCCTGGCGGTTGAACCGCAATCGGCAACGAGCGCCTCGCTGATCATTGTCGGAATCACCTCGATCATCGCGGCCATCAGCCATGCGCGAGCACGGCACGTTCGGTGGCGGGCAGCGGCAGTGTTCGGACTTCTGGGCGCGGGCACCGCCTTCGGTGGGTCGATCCTCAACCGATCGGTCGACCCGCAGATTTTGCTGCTCGCATTCGCGGCTCTGATGATCGTCGCCGCCGGTGCGATGCTGCGCCGCACCCGGCGAGGACACGATGCCGACCTACCGACGCCGAACCCGGTCGAGACCGCGGAAACACGGTCGAGCGCCGTCGCGGTCGCCGCCAAGCCCACGAAAGTGAAGATCACTACTTCGCAGGTGGTCAAGCTGGTCGCCTCCGCGCTCGTCGTCGGCTGCCTCACCGGGTTTCTGGGAGTGGGCGGCGGATTCCTCATCGTCCCCGCCCTGGTTCTGGCACTGGGCTATTCGATGCCCGTCGCGGTCGGAACGTCACTGGTGATCATCTCCATCACCAGCGCGGGAGCCTTCACCGAACGCCTCGGCACGGGTGCCACCATCCCGTGGGAGATCGTCGTACCGTTCACTTTCGCGGCAATTACAGGCTCGTTCGCAGGAAAAGTCATCAGCGACAGAGTTTCTGCCACCACACTCACCCGTAGCTTCGCAGCCCTGTTATTCGTCGTAGCCGTCTACGTCACCGTCCAGGCATCCATGGCCCTGTAACGCACATCGTTGTGCATCACAGAGCCTATTTCTGCGCATGCAAATGCGTGACGTGTGTGGTCTCGGGACATACCTAACTGATCGTCACCGGGACATCGTTAACGGTCTCGGGGTCGGGTGGGCGTTGAAGTTTCGGATCGGTTTGGTGGTGGTTCCGGCGTGCAGTGAGAGTTTTGTGGGGCCGTCGAGAACTCGGAAATGGTGATCCTCGACGACCACGGTGAGGATGGTTCCGGCGTGTGTGCGGCCGACGGGCAATCTCTGGCCGTCGACCATGACGACACCGTCTATCGGCACTTTCCGGTGCACGCGTTGGGGGCCCGAGGGCGGCGGGAGGAGCGTCGTTGCTCGACGCACGCGGGTCAGTTGGCGGTTATCGTTGCTGATCAACGGATTCGGCAAGGTCTTGATCACATGGTTACCGGCGATGGCGTGGATGAGACCGCCCTCGATTCTGAGGGTGATGCGGGTTCCGGCGGTGTCCGGACCCAATGCGAGCTGATGGCCGAGCAGGGTGATCAGTCCATCGCGGGTGGCGGTGCGATCGACCTCGATCGGTGCCGCAGTGCGCAAGCGGGCACTCGGATCGAACGCGGGCAGTGCCGGCGCAGTCTGCCCTGCACGTGCGCCGCGCATGGTCAACCGGTCGAGGTCGGCGCTCGTCAGCTGGGAGGCACACCGTGGGGCGTGTCAGATGGTTTGTGTAAGAACGGACTGACACGGATGGAGCATCATCGTGACCATGACTGTGGACGGCAATCATGCAGATGACACGAACGATCGGGCTGAGCTCAGCGCCTTCGACGCCTTGAAGGCCTCGGGTGCCCTCGACGAGGTGATGGCCAAGATCGACACGGGCCAGCTGCAGATCACCGGGCAGGGCGGGTTCCTGCAGGAGATGGTCAAGGCGGTTCTCGAGCGCGGACTGCAGACCGAACTCACCGAGCACCTCGGATACGACAAGGGCGACCTTGCCGGCCGTCTACTTCCCAACGCTCGCAACGGTTTCAGCAGCAAGACCGTGTCGAGCGAAGTCGGCGATGTGCCGTTGGCAATCCCCCGCGACCGCGACGGCACGTTCGTTCCAACCCTGGTCCCGCGTGGTGCGCGCAGGATCGGTGGGCTCGATGACATGATCGTCGCGCTCTACGCCGGCGGCATGACAGTGCGCGACATCGAGCATCATCTTGCCTCGACCATCGGTACCGAAATTTCCCGCGAGACCATTTCCAAGATTACCGACTCGGTCCTCGAGGAAGTCCTCGAATGGCAGCGCCGGCCACTCGATCCGATCTATCCGATCCTCTATCTCGATGCGATCGTGGTCAAAATCAGGTCCGGTCAGCAGGTCACCAACAGGGCTGCGCACATCGCCGTCGGTGTCGACCTCGACGGCATCAAACACGTGTTGGGGATCTGGGTTCAAGAACACGAAGGGGCGAAGTTCTGGGCCGGGATCTGCGCTGAGCTGGCAAATCGTGGCGTCAGAGACGTCCTGATCGCCTGCACGGACGGCCTCACTGGATTCGGCGACGCCATCGAAGCGACGTGGCCGCACACCGTCGTGCAGACGTGCACCGTCCACCTGATCCGCGCGTCGATGCGGTTCGTGGCCTACGGCGACCGCAAAGCGGTGGCGTCGTCGCTCCGGTCGATCTACACCGCACCCACCGTCGATGCGGCCCAAGCTGCACTCGACGACTTCAAATCCTCGCAGTGGGGTGTCAAGTATCCGACAGCGGTGCGGACGTGGGAGAGCGCGTGGGAGCGGTTCATCCCGTTCCTGGCTTTCCCACCGGCGCTCCGGAAGATCATCTACACCACCAATGCCATCGAATCGCTCAACTATCAACTTCGCAAGATCATCAAAAACCGCGGACACTTCCCCAATGATCAAGCGGCAGTGAAGCTTCTGTGGCTCGCGATCTGCAGCATCGAGGACAAGCGCGCCCGGGAGAGAGACCGCCTGAGCAAAGATCGACTCGCACCCCGCACCGGCAGGGAGGTCAACAGACTGATCGAAGGATCTCTGACGACCGGTTGGAAACAAGCGCTCGGCGCGCTCGTGATCAACTATCCGGACAGACTCGACCCTTATCTCACCTGAAAGCAAATTCGCTCACAGATAACTTGACAAGCTCCAACCGTGGTGACCACCAAACCGTCGATCACGGCGTGGATGCTGGCGAGGTCGGCCCACAGGGTTACCATGCGTCCGGCGAACCCCTTCCCGATCCACACTTGCTGTGCACCGACCAGATCGACGACGCCCGCCGCCGGTATGCGTAGGTCGATCTCGTAACCGCCGGCCATCCCTGATCGCGCCGAATATGGTTGTACGACAACAGACGCGGCAGACGCGGCAGGGGCGGCCGGCGTCGCACTTCGATACCGTCTGGGTCCCCGCAGAATACCACTTCGCGCTCCGTGACGGCCGCGGAGTCGGATTCACCTACATCGAGGGTGACATCGTCCGCGGAACCTCACGTCTGTGACCACCCGCCCCCGTGCCTGACCGCACCGGGGTACCCGCCCCACCGCACCGACTGGAAGGAACGCCCCTCGTCTACGACCGATCTCGACGAGCGCCCGTGGACCCGGCCGTGGGTTCCCATTCCGGGCACCGCGACGAAGTCCTCGACAGGCGGAAGCTGGCATCAACGACGGGCCGGCGTTGGCGAGCGCGGATCTCGGTTTGGCGATCGGCGCGGGCACCGATGTCGCCATCGGTCCGGGGACATCATAGTCGTCCGCGACGACCTCGGCGATGTGGTCGATTCGTTGGGGCTGGCCAAGGCCATACTGGCGACCATCAAGGGAAACATGGTGTGGGCGTTCGGGTACAACATCGCTGCCATCCGCATAGCGGCCGCAGGTCTGCTCAACCCGCTCCTCGCGGGCGCTGCCATGGCGTTCTCGTCGTTCTTCGTCGTATCGAACAGCCTCCGGCTGCGTCGGTACCCCGCTACATCCTGACGACCCGGGAGGGATACCTCGGCGAACAGTGAACTGGTGTCGCCGCGTCAGCGAACGTGAAGTGATCGCGCTGTGCGTGGCCGCGCCGCACGACCGGCCCGGCCACGCACTCCTGCGCAGCACGCCCGGTCAGCCACCGGGCGGATTCGTACCGACGTCATCGCCGCGGTACCTACAGTCAGTCGCATCCGCGGGTGCCGAAGTTCCCGCGTCGATCCGGGAACTTTCTCCGCCCGCGGTGCGACTGGTGGTCGACCGGTCATGAGCTGCGCCGACACAGGACGCGGCCGACGGATGCGGCCGATACCGCAGTTCACGGGAGGGTTCGAAGTGCACGACGATCTTCGCCACTATCGGCCCATGTTCGAGGCCATCGAACGACGAGTGCTGGCGACGGTAGAGATGGCTGCCCACGAGCGCCTGCGTGCGGCTACAGTGATCGCCGTAGCAGGGCTGGGTCTGTGCCTGGGCCAGTCGGGCGAGGCAACGGGCTGGGCAACATTGCTCAACAATGCAGCGGCGCAGGCGGAATCGACCAGCATCGTCGCTGTCATTGCCGCCCATGCCGGTGTGATCTTCTGTCTGATCTGCTCAGCCGCCGCACTCCATACCCGAATGATCCATCTGATCGTTCTCGCCGCCGCAGGATGCGCCAGCACTTCGGTCCTGGCGATGTTGTCCATCTGGACACGCCAGTCCGCTCACGACAGTTCAACTCTCGCCGGCCCCGGCCCTGGCGCGCTGATCGGGCTGCTCACCGCCGTGGTTCTCACCGGGCTGTGGACACGACTGGCCCTTCGCCCGGAGCGTCGCGTCTTCACGTACTGATCGAGCCACCATTCCGCCGAACCGACAGAAGGATCGATCCCGTTCGGCGGCTTCCCTTGGGGCCGCATCGCATTCGGTCAATCCGACGGACCGCTGCTGCCTCTGGCTGCGGTGATCGGCGCGCCGGGGTTGTCGTTCGTCGTGGTGCTGATCGGGTCCGCTCTGGCCGGCGTCGTTGCCTCCGGTCGCATCACCCGCAGAACTGCAGCAGCGTCGTGCATCGGTGTGGCCACTGCTGTAGGGGCGCTCACGATGGTGGCTCCACTGTTCGCTCCGCCGCCGCAGGACACGGTCACCGTCGCCTTGGTGCAAGGCAACGTCCCGCGTCTCGGTCTCGACTTCAACGCCCAACGACGCGCGGTTCTCGACAACCATGTTCAGCGCACCATCGAGCTCGCCGCCGACATCGACTCCGGCCGCGTACGCGCACCCGACCTGGTCATCTGGCCGGAGAACTCCTCCGACATCGATCCCCTGCGCAACCCCGACGCCGCCGCACGTATCGCCGCCGCGGCCCGCGCCGTCGGAGTCCCCGTACTCGTCGGCACGGTTCTCCGCCGAGACGACGGCACCACGAGCAACACCTCGATCGTGTGGGATCCCGGCACCGGGCCCGGGCAGAGGCACGACAAGCGGCAACTGGTGCCGTTCGGGGAGTACCTGCCGATGCGCACGATCGTCACCGCACTCTCTCCCTATG
>NZ_JBFBKN010000051.1:0-9696 GCF_040702225.1 Rhodococcus sp. NPDC080181 | reverse complement strand
GGGCCGAAAAAGAGGTGACCCGGGCATCGAACCCGAGCCACCCCTTTACAACGTCGAACTACCGCTCACACAAAATGCAACAGCCCCCAGAGGGCTTATAACCACGCCACTGCCGGAGGCACTCAGCTCGCGGACAGGATCGAGATAGCGAAGATCAGGCTGTCGCCCTGCTCGATTCCGGCTGCCGGATTGCCGGTCGCGTAACCGTCGGCCGACGTCACCGCTACGGCGACGGTCGAGCCGACGGTCTGTCCGGCGATGGCTTTCTGGAAGCCCGCCACCACGCCGGTCAGTGGGAACTCGACCGGTGCGCCGCGCTCGAAACTGCTGTCGAACGTCGATCCGTCGCGTCCGTTGACGCCCAGGTAGCAGACGGACACGTTCGCGTCGTCGGCGACGATCGGGCCGTCCCCGGCCTTCAGCGTTTTCACCTGCGTCTCGGCGACGCTGAACGGGGCTTCGACGTCGACGGCCGGGGCCGCTGTATCCGTCGATCCGGTGACGGCGATGCTGCCGGTGTCGCCTGCCAGTGTCCACTCCGGGGTGGCCGACGGGTCGGGTGTGCCCGTGGGGCAGCTACTCGAAGCCGTCGCATCGGTGGAGGACGTCGCCGAGGACGTCGTCTGCGTCGTCCCGGAATCCGAGTCGGAACTGCATGCACCCGTCAACAGGACGAGTGAGGTGGTGGCGGCCAGGAACAGGGTGCGGGTCGAGGTGAGTTTCACGGGGCCCACGCTACAAGTGGCATACGGGGCCCCGTGTATCCCGTCAGATCGCGGAGCGGAACACCTCGGCGACCGGGGCGGACGCGCGGCCGATCAATGCCTGCAGGTCACCGGAATCGGTGTCGAGTTCCCCGCGGGAGATACCGGCATCCGCGCTCGCCAGCATGGTCGCCACGAAATCGGGCAGTCCTGCGCCCTGAAGAATCGAGGCGTACTCCGACTCGGTGACGTCCTTGTAGACGACCGGCTTCCCGGAGATGCCGGCGAGAACGTCCGCGAGTTCGGCATAGGTCAGGCGCTCGTCCCCGCCGAGCTCGTAGATCTTCCCGCCCTGGTTCTCGAGAGTCAGCACAGCCGCGGCAGCGGCGGCGTAATCGGCGCGTGAGGCAGCGGCGATCCTGCCGTTCCCGCCTGCACCCAGCCACACTCCACTGTCGATGGCCTGGCCGAGCGAGCCCAGGTAGTTCTCCCAGTACCAGCCGTTACGCAGAAACACAGCAGGAATCGGCGAGGCCGTCAATCGCTCTTCGGTGGCCTTGTGCTCCGGCGCAAGGCTGATGCCGGAGGTGTCGGCAGCGAGCACGCTCGTGTATGCAACGAGGCCCACTCCGGCTGCCTCGGCGGCGTCGATGACGTTGTTGTGCTGAGCAATTCGCTGACCGACCTCCGATCCCGAGATCAACAGCACCTTCTCGACACCTGCGAACGCAGACGTCAGCGCGTCGGTGTCGCTGTAGTCGGCCACCCGCACCACCACACCGCGCTCGGCGAGTGCGGCCGCCTTGTCGGCGTTGCGTACGACGGCGACGATGTCGGCAGGCGCGACGCCGCGATCGATGAGTGCGGCGACGACGAGCCCGCCGAGATTGCCTGTCGCTCCGGTGATGGCTGTGGTCATGGAAAACGCTCCCGAGGTTGAAGTATCAAGTTCCGTTTCATCATGCACTTACTTTTCGTGCAGTGCAACATCAAAATTTAGCGATGCCGGTACGGCCTGCGCTAACATGGAGAAATGTCCGAGGCCGTCGAATCTCTCGAAGCATCCGTCTTCGCACGGGAATGCGGGTCACGGCAGACGCTGCAGAACGCGACGAGCAGGTGGGGAGTGCTCGTCCTGGCGGCCCTCACCGAAAGCGACTACCGATTCAATGCCCTGCGCCGACGCGTCGACGGCGTCAGCGAGCGAATGTTGGCACAGACGCTGCAGACCCTCGAACGCGACGGCCTCATCGTGCGTACCGTGCTCGAGACCATCCCGCCCAAGGTCGAATACAGCCTCACCCCGCTCGGACGTGAGGTCGGATCACGGTTGACCGACCTCATCGAACTGATCGAGGGCTCGATGCCTGCCGTGCTCGAAGCACGCGCCGAGCACGACGCCCGCTAGTCAGCTGGGGGCGTCACTACACACCATTCGTTGCCCTCGGGGTCGAGTAGCACCTGGAACGACCCGGCCGCAGTGGTGTGCCGGTCCCCCACCGCCGTCGCACCCAGACCTACTGCCTGCTCGACGGCAACGTCGATGCTGGGAACGTCCACGTCGAGATGTAGTCGATTCTTGCCGGACTTACCCTCGGGCACTCGCTGGAACGCCATCCGGGTGAACCCGGGAACATCGACGAAATGCCACGAGTCGTCGCGCACGACGGGCTGACCACCGAGCACACCCGCCCAGAATCGGGCCAGCACAGCCGGTTCCGTGCAGTCGAATACGACCTCGTCGATACGTCCGATCATGGAGCCATCGTAAGCACCGAGGGTGGGGGAACGCTGTTTACCGCGCTGTGATCATACCGAGATGCACTCGTGACCATGCGGATCTCTGAGCGCGTCGCTACGGGGTAACACTCGAGGAAGGTCGTCGGGGCGCACGAGCATGTCGATCCGGCAACCGCAGGAGCGCGGCACGCCCGGTGCCTGCGCCAAATCTTGGAGGCATCGACCATGTTCCATACCAAAAGAATTCTCGGCGGAGCGGCAGCATTCGGATTCGCCTGTACCTTCGCGGCCCTGGTGCCCGGCACGGCCTCGGCCGCACCGGTCGCCTGCACCACGGCACCCGGAGGGGCCGACGTCGCCGCGCTCGTCGGAGGTTCACAGTGCGACAGCTCCGCAGACGGCGCAAGTGCCGCAGCAGGAGTCGGCCTCGAGGGATGGGGCTCGGCGGAGGCGATGAACAACGCGGCGGCACTGGCCCTCGGTCTCAACGGCGGAACTGCCGTCAGCAACGCCGGCTTCGGCGGCGCGCCTGCTGCGATCGCCTTCGGTCCCGGTGCCATCGCGCAGAACACTGCGGCCGGCCTCGGACTGTCGATCGCCGTGGCTGCGCCGGGCTCGACGATAACCCTCACCCCCGAGGGTGCCGTCTGCAACGGTGCCGGCTTCGCCGGAAGCTTCACCACCCTGCAGGGCTGCATCGGCTGATGCCCGTCGTCGTCGGGGTGAAACACGACTTGCGCAGGCCATATCAGTGCCGCCGGGCCCAGGTTGATCTACAGTCTCACTGACTACAGTCTCGGTACGCGAGCCGGTGACGGCCCGCTGAACAAGGAGTTCGACGGCAATGATGTCCTACCTGCTCTACGACGTTCTGCTCCCCCAACTCGGCCACGATGTCGCGTCGTATTGGGCACACCTTCTGGTCATCGCCCCGATCTGACATTCGGACCCGGTGCTCACGAAAAATCCCCGCTCGGCCGTGTAGGCCGGGCGGGGATGATTCGTATGGGGTGACCGAAGATCAGACAGGCTCGGGCAGCAGCCGCGTCAACACATCCGACAGGGTGACAACGCCGATAGTGCGCGCACTGTCACCCGCCTCGGCCGACGGTTCGACGACCAGCGCCAGATGATGCCGGGTCTCGCGCATCGACTGCAGGGCGACGTAGACCGGTGTCGTCCGATCCAGCGTGTAGGCCGGGCGGGTGATCTCGGCGAGATACTCCGGCTCGGTCAACGTATCCCTCACGTGCACAACACCTTTCACTACGTCGTCGTCACTGACGAGGATGCGCAGATGGCCGCTGATCCGGGACGCCTCCCGCACGTCGTCGATCGACGCTGATGACGGTACCGACGTCGGCGCGCCACTTCCGGCCACCAGGTCACCGACGGTGAGATCCTGCAATTCCAATGCCCCAGATATCTGTGCCTGGTAACTCGCGTCCAGGGCTCCCACGTTGACCGAGTGCTCGACGAGCTGACGCAGGTCGTCTGCGTTCTGCCCGGTGCCGACGGTGTCGGCCGGCTCGACGCCCACCTTGCGTAGGCACCAGTTCGCCATGTTGTTCAGGGCCGTCAGCACCGGACGCGTGAGAAACATGAACGCGCGCATGGGGATTGCGAGCATCGTTGCCGACTTCTCCGGATGTGCGATGGCCCAGGACTTAGGAGCCATCTCGCCGACGACCAAGTGCAGGAACGTGACGATGATCAGGGCCAGGACGAAGCCGAGGACGTCCGCGAACCAGTAGGGCAGGCCGATGCTCTCGAACAGCGGCGTGAGCCAGTAGTGCACCGCCGGCTTGGTGGTCGCGCCGAGCGCGAGGGTGCAGACGGTGATACCGAGCTGCGATCCGGCGAGCAGCACCGTCAATTCCGAGGAGCTGCGCAGAGCAGCCCGCGCCGCCCGCGAGTTGGGGGCAGCGTCCTCGAGGCGATGCCGTTTGGCCGCGAGAAGTGCGAACTCCACGGCAACGAAGAAGGCGCTCGCAGCGATCAGACCGATGGTGACGGCCAGAAAGACCCAGAGGTTGCTCATCGGTGCGCTCCTGCAGTATCGGACTCGGCCGAATTCTCGTCGTGCTCGGTTGTCCGCTCGTCGATGGTGAGGGTCAGTAGTGACGGCACGTGACTGTCGATCTCCTGCACCTCGATCGTGACGAAACGAATCGGCGTCTCGTCGTCGTTGGCGAGGTCCGCGTTGTCCGGCGGCAGATCGACTTCGATACGGGTCCCGATGTCAGGTAGCGAACCATGATGGGCGATGGCGAATCCCGCGATGGTCTCGTAGTCACCGTCGGGTAGGTCGACGCCGATGGCGCGCTCGACCTCGTCGACGTGCACCTCCCCTGCCATCGTCCAGCTGCCGTCGTCGGCGCTGACCGGGCTCGGGTCGAGTACGCCGTCGTCGTGCTCGTCGGTGATCTCGCCGACGAGCTCTTCGGCCAGGTCCTCGATGGTGATCACTCCGGTGAGACCACCGTATTCGTCGATGACACAGGCCAATTGGTTCCGTGTCGCCCGCAGCTCGCGCATCGCGTCGGGCAGGCTCTGCATCTCGGGAAGGATCAGCGCATCGCGGGTGAGGTCTGCGATGGGGGTCGAATCCGGAGCGGTGGAGGCCAACACGTCGTGCAGATGCACCACACCCACGATTCCATCGTCCTCGTCGAGCACGGGGTATCGAGAATGTTCTTGGCCCATCAGTGTTTTCACCTCACCGAGGGTGTCGGTGTCGCGGACCGTCGCCGCACGTGAACGCGGGATCATGGCGTGTTCGACGTTGCGCGTGGGGAAGTCGAGAATGCGATCGAGCAGCGTCGACAGCTCGTCGGGCAGATCCCCGGTCTCCCGCGAATCCGACACGATGTGCTCGAGGTCGCGTGGGCTCGCCGAATGTTCCACATCGTGCACCGGCTCGATCTTGAGTGCTTTGAGCAACAGGTTCGACGACTGGTCGAAAATGGTGATCAACCAGCCGAAGAGCTTGAGATAGATGGTCGTCGACAGCGAGAGCCATCGAGCCACGGGCTCGGGGCGCGCGATGGCGAAGTTCTTCGGGAACAGTTCACCGAAGAGCATCTGTACGAACGTCGCGAACGTGATCGCCAGAACGGCACCGAGGCCGACACCGACTGCTGTCGGAACACCGACGCCGCCCAGTATCGCTCCGAACGACTGCCCGATCAGCGGTTCGGCGACGTAGCCGACAAGCAGGCCGGTGACCGTGATACCCAGCTGTGCACCCGAGAGCATGAACGAGGTCCGCTTGGTGACGGTCAGCGTGCGAGCTGCGACGGCGTCGCCGGCCTCGGCACGCGCCTTGAGCCGGGACCGGTCGACGGTCATGTACGCGAATTCCTGCGCAACGAAGTAACCGGTTGCGACGGTGATGAGAAAAACGACGAGCAGGCCGAGCAGAAGAGTGAGCAGAACGCTCATTCGCCGGACACCGCCTCGCACGTAGTAGCTGTAGTGCGGGGAGCCGTGTCCGGCCCGGGTTTATCGCTGTCCATGATTCCTCGAGGTCGAGTGGTGGGAGATTTGTCCGATACTACCGGGTCACGGCGCTTTCACGACGAGGACGGGGACCGGGCTGTCCAACAGAACGCGCTGCACCGTGCTGCCCATCAGGAATTTGCCGACCGCCGATCTGCGCTTGGACCCGATGACGAGCATCCCCGCACCGACGTCGGCGACCAGATCGACCAGGGCGCCGGCCGGGTCTCCGCCGTCCGGCTCGACGCGCACCGTCGTCGTAGTTCCGGGGAGAGTCCGCTCCACCTCGGCCTGCGCCGCGCTACGGTCTTCCGCCGATACGGAATCGCGGTCCACCACGGACAATACGATCAGCTCGGTCCGACGCAGCTCTGCCTCGGCGGCACCACGTCGCAACGCTTCCTGGCCCTCGGGGGTGTTGCTCATCGCTACTGCCACTGCGCTGCCTACCGCTGTGTTCGCTGAAGACACGATCTCTCCCGTTGCTCGAATCCACCGAAGGCCGCCCTCGATGTTGTGAACTGGACTAATCAGACAAACTGTATCTAACCTGACGCTGTGACACACCACACGAAAGGTCTCTGATGGCGATATCGCCCACCCTGCTACGAACGGCCGGAGCCCTGGTGGTGGTGGGAGCAGTCACCGTCGCCGGGATCGACGCCGCTCGCAGTGCCAGCGGCTCCGACGCCCGAGCCAAATTGACACTGATAGCACCTGCTGCCGCCGGCGGCGGCTGGGACTTGGTCGCGCGCGAGTCGCAGCAGGCGCTGCGCAGCGACGGCATCGTCAACAACGCGCAGGTGGTCAACGTTCCAGGGGCCGGCGGCACCATCGGCCTGAGCCAACTCGAGAACCTCAGCGGTCAGCCCACCACGGTGATGATCACCGGCACCGTCATGCTCGGCGGCATCGCGATCAACAACTCCGACACCACCTTGGCCGACACCGTGCCGATCGCCAAGCTCGCCGAGGACTTCGAGGTCTTCGTCGTTCCCAAGGACTCGCCGATCCAGAACCTCGACGACATGATCGAGGCGTGGCGGGCCAATCCCGGCGGGCTTCCGATCGGCGGCGGCTCCCTCGGCGGAATCGACCACATCGTCGCGGGCCAATTGGCTCAGGAAGCCGACATCGACCCGGCCGCAATCAATTACATCGCCTATTCCGGCGGCGGTGAGGTACTCACGTCGCTGCTGTCCAACACCGTCGGCGTCGCGGTCAGTGGATTCAACGACTTCCGGGACCAGATCGAAGCAGGCAACGTGCGTGCCCTCGCCGTGGCCGCGCCCGAGCCGCTCGAGGGATTCGACGTGGACACGTTCATCGAACAGGGCTACAACGTCGACCTCGTGAACTGGCGCGGAATCGTTGCGCCGCCCGGGATTTCCGACGAGGACCGGCAGACGCTAGTCGACATCGTCACCGAGATGGTCGAGACCGAGCAATGGGCGACGGCCGTCGAACGAAACCGCTGGAAGGAATCGGTCGTCACAGGAGACGAATTCGGGGAATTCCTCGAGGTCGAGCAGGCACGTATCACCGGAATTCTGGAAGAGCTGGGGCTGGTATGACAACGACGACTCCCGACACCGCAACCTCCCGCTCCTTCTGGACGGGCCGTAGCGGCCTGATCGTTCCGGCACTGCTCGTCGCACTGGGCGCATTCCTGGTCTACGGGACCATCACGATGGATGTGCCTCCCACCGCCACCTCCCCTGGCCCGCAGGTCTTTCCGGCCATCGTCGCCGGGGGTTGCTTTGTGGTCGCCGTGTTGGTCACCATCCAACTCATGGTCAAGCCCGACGTCATCGATCGCGGCGTCGACGACGACGGCGTGCCGCACACCGGTACTGTCAGCAACTGGCGAACCCTGTCGATCACCGTCGGATCGGTGGCAGTGTTCATCGCTCTCCTCGACCCGCTCGGCTGGGTTCTCGCCGGTGCCATCCTCTTCTGGGGTGTCTCGGTCGGATTGGGTGGTCGCCGTTACGTGTTCGACGCGGCCGTCGCGCTGCTGGTCTCGAGCGCCGTCCAGATCGCATTCTCCGCGGGCCTCGGCCTGACCTTGCCCGGCGGCGTTCTCGCCCAGATCTTCTGACGGAGCTGAATTTTCGATGGATTCATTGAGCAATCTTCTCGACGGGTTCGGCACTGCGCTGACTCCGATGAACCTGGTGTGGGTGTTCGTGGGCGCACTGCTCGGCACCGCCGTGGGCGTGCTACCCGGACTCGGTTCTGCCATGGCGGTGGCGCTTCTGCTGCCGGTCACGTTCACTCTCGACCCCACCGCGGCGCTGATCATGTTCGCGGGTGTCTACTTCGGCGGTCTGTTCGGCGATTCCATCTCCGGCATCCTGATGAACACCCCGGGCAACAGCACCGCCATCGCCGGAACGTTCGAGGGCCACCGGATGGCCAAGAACGGCAGAGCCCCACAAGCTTTGGCCACCTCGGCCATCGGCGCGTTCATCGGCGGCATCGTCGCGACGACCCTGGTGGTGTTCTTCGCCCCGACGCTCGCATCGTTGGCGACCAACTTCGGTCCGGCCGAGTACCTCGCGCTGGCAGTGTTCGCCTTCATCGCTACCTCCGCGGTGGTCTCCGACTCCGCTCTCAAGGGATTGACCGCACTGCTGATCGGTCTCACCCTGGCCGTGATCGGCATCGACGGTCCGTCGGGCGCGTCCCGATTCACCTTCGAAGTACCTGCCCTGTTCGACGGCATTCACATCGTCGTAATCACGGTCGCGATGCTCGCACTCGGTGAGGTCATCCACATCGCTTCGAAGATCGGCCGCCCCGAGGACCGGTCGTTGATCAAATCGCAGGGCCGCCCCTGGCTGAGCAAGGCCGAGTTCCGCGACGCGCTACCGGCCTGGCTGCGAGGCACGGCATTCGGCGTGCCGTTCGGTGTCATTCCTGCCGGGGGTGCGGAAGTGCCGAGTTTCCTCGCGTACGGCACCGAGCGCAGGCTCGACCGCAAGCGCGAGAAGCCGATGTTCGGCAAGGGTGCCATTCGCGGTGTCGCCGGACCGGAGGCCGCTGGAAACTCCACAGCCGGAACGGCAATGGGAGCGCTACTGGCGCTGGGGCTGCCGACGTCGGCGACAGCGGCCATCATGTTGGCTGCATTCCAGCAGTACGGCATGCAGCCCGGACCACTGTTGTTCGAGCGCAGCGGCGACATCGTCTGGGCCCTACTGGCGAGCCTGTTCGTGGCCATGATCGTGCTGCTGATCCTCAACCTGCCGTTCGCACCACTGTGGGCGCAGCTGCTGAAGATCCCGAAGAACTACCTGTACGCGGGTATCTCGGTGTTCGCCGCCCTCGGCGTCTATGCGTCCAGTGCGTCGATCGTGGATCTGATCTTCATGCTCGGGCTCGGCATCGTCGGATTCATGATGCGGCGCTACGACATTCCGCTCGCACCGGTGTTGATCGCCGTGATCCTCGGCCCACTCGCCGAGGAATCACTTCGCCGCGCACTGGCCGTCAGCGAGGGCGACCCGTCGATTCTGGTCAGTAGCGGCATCACCATCGTGCTCTACGCATTGATGATCATCGCCGTGGTGTTCTCGATCGTCAGCAAGATCCGCGCCCGCAAGACCGCCGACTTCTGAGTACGCCCCGCGCAGTGGTGCGGTTAGGTGCCCCAGAGGGGCTGTTGCATTTTGATGGTGGGGTGTCTCGAGTGTCGAGGCACCCCATTGTCGGTGGTGCGGGACAATGTGTTGGTGGCGAAGGGTTA
>NZ_JBFBKN010000050.1:0-12043 GCF_040702225.1 Rhodococcus sp. NPDC080181 | reverse complement strand
GGACGCCTGGATCAACCAACCCGCCACACCAGCCGACCCGGCCGATCAGGCCGCCGCCTGACACCCACTGGCCTCATTCACCTTGACAAATTCCGCCCGGCCGGTCGCAGCACGGGTGGGTATCGAAGCCCTCATCGACGACGATGCGGTGCAGCTGGCCACTGCACGCGCGACAGCGGCGGTCGGCGTGGGTGGGGCACTGGTCGGCCGCCACGGCGCAGGGCAGGCACGCAGCAGGCGCCGGCGGGCTCACCTGGTGGTCGCGGTCCCAGTCGCGGCGCTGCCGCAGCAGCGTGGCGGTCTGTTGCCATAGCGCCTGCTCGAGGTGCGCCGGCGCCGGTCGGCCGAGGGCCTGGTCGACGGCGAGTCTGCGCAGCTGCTCGCCGCAGCCGAGGAGGCGTTCGTCGACGCCGCGGGCGTAGCACCACCGGGCCAGCGTCTTCGCGGCCAGCGTCAGTTGCTCGTCCATCACCTGCACCTGGGCTCTCAGCAGCTTCCCCACAGGCCGCGCTCAGCGCCCTGGGCGTCATCGAATGCGGTGGCGTACGACTCCTCGCGGGCAAGCGCCTGGTCTGCTTCGTAGCGGCGGGCGGCGCCGCTGGCCAGGAGCTCGCGGGCTACGTCGACGTCGTCGTGGTCGACGTAGCGCAGCAGCCGGTCGTAGCGGTCACGGCTGGGCTGGGCGGTGTCGGTGACCAGGTCGACGGTGCTGCCCACCGGCGCCAGTCGCTCGAGCAGGCGCGTGGCATCCGTGGCGTAGCACTCGGCCGGCGCCGGCGGATGCGCGACTTCGGGGGCGTCGATCCTTCTCTAGGCTTTGCGGAGTTGTCGGTTAGGGCCTGCTTGGAGGGGATCGTTGTCTGCTGGTTTGGAGAGGTGGACGGTGAACTTCTATGACTTCACCGAACCCGTGCCTGTGGTCGATGTGTCGGATTTCGGGGACGTGCATGCCCGAGCGGTGGCCAATGGTGCCCGGCAGGGGACGCCGGTGCTGATCGGCCCGGGTGGGCGGCCGGACCCGCGCGTCAACTTGTTCTTCCGCACCGGGCGCATGACCGAGGCCCGTCCGGCGACGTGGCGCCGGTACGCGTACGCGCTGGTGGTGTGGCTGGAGTACCTGCGGGTGGTCGACCGCAGTTGGGTGAAGGCGACGGCGGGTGACATGGAGGCGTTCAAGGAGTGGCGGTTGACCGCGCTGGACAACACCGGCCGGGTGCAGCCGACGAGCTTCGACACCGACCGGGCGGCGTTGAACAGCTTCTACCTGTGGGCCGGGGAGCGGTACGGGGTGGCCAACCCGGTCGCGACCGCCGGGGCGGGCTTGCGGCGCAGCATCCGTCAACCAGGGGATGCGCTGGGTCGCCTGTCAATGGGCCGGGACCCGTTGCGGCCCGCGGGGTCGGCGCGTCGGCAAGTAAAGTGGATGCTGCGGTCGGCATTCGAGCAGTGGCGCAACATCGGGTTGTGCGGCTACGGCTTCGATGGGCTGCGCCAGCCCGGCTGGCGCGGCATCAACGAGGACCGGGATGCGGCGTTCGTCGATGGCCTGTACGGGACGGGCCTGCGGTTGGCGGAGTGGGCCAGCGTCCTCGACGTCGAGATCCCCACACCGGGCGCGGCCCGGTTCGCGCCGGCGCACGTGGCGGCGGCGTGCCTCAAGGGCGGCAAGGCCGGCCGGACGTATCGGATCCCGCGGAGCGTGCTGCACGCGGTAGCCGCCTACACCGACCCGGTGGAGGGCTCCCGGGCTGAGGTCGTCCGACGGGCTCAGCGGGCCGGCCGCTACCAGCAGTTGCCCGGCGTCCGGGTCGTGACCGGCTACCGCGCGCACAGTCGGCGGCTGCTGATCGAGGACCCGGGCGGGCCGGTGTCGGTCTCGCTGGACGTGCTCGGCCCGGACGAGCGACGCCGTTTGTTCCGACGCACCCCGAACGGGCTGGCGCCGTTGTGGCTGTGGCTCGCCCCGAATGGGCTGCCGAAGAAGCCCTACGGGTGGGAAGACACCTTCGACCACGCCAATCGTCGCATCGCCCGAGAGTGGGCCAAGACCGTCGGTGACGGGGCGGGTGTGGACGGGTGCCCGTTGTGGGCTCGCCCGCACATGTTGCGGCACTCGTTCTGCCTCAAGTGGTACTCGATCCTCTCGGCGGTCTGGCGGACCCGGGTCACGGGCCTGTCCGAGGAGGAGACGCGTGACCTGCGCGACCAGCTGGGTGACATCTGGTACCAGCTGGCCGCACTGATGGGCCACGCCCACCCGATGACCACGCGAGACATCTACCTCGAACCGTTCGCCGGCCTGGAGATCGACTACCTGATGGCGCTGTTGGACGAGGAGGAAACCGCCGGAGTCGATGCGCTGTTGCGCACCCTCGCACACGAAGGCGGGCGGACCGTGCAGCCAGTCACCTCGCCCCTCAGCGGGCAGGCAGCGATCCGGTGAGCCGTGTGGCGCGAGGCGGACAGCGCGCCACCCAGCCATCGGCAGGGTGGGCGCCGCTGCCGCGTCTGGGGCCGGGTGGTCAGAGCGTGCTGTTCATCGAGGAGACCGGTGGGCGCCGCACGATGTTCGACCTCGCCGGGCTACCGGTCGCCGATCCGATCCGCCATGCGCGCGGCGACCCTGCTCGCCTGCTGGTCGGAACCACGAAATCGGGTCGCAGCAGAGCGTCGCCCCGGTGTGAATGTGGCGGCGAGTCGCGGAGCGCATCGACGCCGCCGTGGATGAGCTGAGAAGGTAACGCGCGATCGCCTTCGCGTTGTCCCCGCTCAGCTCGGCGTCGTCGTACCACGCCATGAGCGCGTGATCGCCGGCCACCAGGTGCGGCTCTGTGTGCTCGTTGTGGCGGCCGCCGCCGACCGTTGTTCGTGTGCGCAGCGTTGCGAGGAGGGTAGTTCTCACGGTGGGCGTCCTGCCCGCAGCACGGCGAGAGTGGCAGCCCGTTTGAGCCGGGCCAGATGCGTGGAGTCTCGTACTGCGGGCGCGAGACTCCCACCTACCTTCACCGCCGCCAGGGTTGTTGCACAACCCATAGGTTTCGAGACGTCTCACTCGGCGGGTGCAGCCGGGGGAGCGGCGCCACCCCAGAGGCGCCTCCCGACGAGCTCACTCGATCGCTTCCTACTCGCGCACTGTGTGCGCTTTCTGGTGCCGGTAGAGCGTCGCGCGGCTCCAGCCGACGAGGCGAGCAGCTTCTTCCGCCGTCCTGCCCCGCTTGCGCGCGTCGGCGACGACTTGGAGCTTCTCTGCAACCTCGACAGGATCGGAGAGGGGCCGGCCGAACTTCGTGCCGTTCTGGCGGGCCGCGGCGATGCCAGCATTCACACGCTCGACGATGAGCTCACGCTCGTACTCGGCAAGAGTGGCGAGCATGTTCAACATGAGACGGCCCGTTGACGTCGCGGGGTCGATGCCGTCAGAGATGGAGCGCACGTTGACGCCTCGCTCCCGCAGCAGGTTGACAGTGTTGAGGACGTCAATGAGGGATCGCCCCAAACGATCAACGCGCCACACGACAACGGTGTCGCCGGACTCTGCATGCTCAAGCAGTCGCTTCATGCCCGGGCGCTCGATCGCGGTCCGGCTCCCGGAGGTCACGTCAGCGAAGACGTCGCGCTTCTGTACGCCGACGTCGACGAGCGCGTCGAGCTGGAGCTGCGCATCCTGAGACGCGGTGCTGACGCGGGTATAGCCAAGGAGTCTCACTTTTACAGTTTGCCTCAGAAACCCCGCCGCTCGAGCAGGCTGAGACGATTCATGATGAGGCAAGTTTTCGAGACAAGCCGGGCCTCCGTTTTCCGGGGGAGTGGTCGGACCACGAGCAAGCCGCCGCGGTGTCTCGGAAACCTAATGATTGTCAACGCATGTCGATGTCCGTCATGCCTTGGATCCCGGACATTCGGGGGTGTGGTGCAGGAAAGCTGGGGAGGCGAGAAGCACCCGGGAAGCGGCGGTTGACGCGTCGCACTGGATGAAATTTCCATCACAGTTTTGGCGTGGCGTGTTCATCCACGGTTTGGTCGGACGCCACCGATGCGACATCTGGTCCTCCTAATTTGGGCGACGTGACCAGAACCGATCTTTCATCCTCACGCCTTTGGCGCGGCGACGGACAACCTCTGCTCGAGCAGATCCGCCTTGCAAGTGCATCGTTCTCCGAATCGGAGAAGCGAGTTGCGCGCTCGATCCACGCCGATCCGCGTGTCGTCATGACGAGCTCCGTGACGGAGTTCGCCCAGATATCTGGAACGTCGGTCGGGTCAGTTGTGCGGTTCTGCCAGAGGTTCGGTCTGCATGGCTTCCAAGAGTTCAAGCTCCTACTCTCGCGCGAAACCCCGCCCGATAGCCCGGGCCCGACCGATGCAGAGGATCCACTCATGAGCACTGTGCGGGGGACTCTGCGTGAAAGCGCGGACGCACTGGAAGCAACCGCCACTCACATCGACCTCAGCGACGTGACGACCATCGTCGACGCCCTAGCATCGGCCCGACGCATTCGGTTCGTAGCAGTGGGCACGTCCGCTCCGCTTGCCTCAGACGCAGCCTATCGACTTACGGCCCTCGGACTCGACGCGACGTTCACCCCCGACTTCATCGCCCAACACGTCGCCGTCCAGGGCCTTGATGAGCGCGACGTCTGCTTTGTCATCAGCCACACGGGATCGACGAAAACGACGCTCGAGGCGGCGCGCACCGCTGCCAATTCAGGAGCGAAAGTCATCGGCATCACGAGCTTCCTCACATCCCCGCTCACAGAGATCGCACACGCGCTGATCGTCGCGGGGAGCTCGGAGACGCGGCATCGAGTGGAGGCGATGACCAGCAGAATCGTGCATCTCTCACTTCTCGATGCCATCTACAGCGTGCTCACGATCCGAGTCAGCGGCGCGACGGAACGGCGTGACGAGGCCGAAAAACTCGTCAACTCCCACCGGATCTGATCCGGCTCGAGCCCCATAGACAGAGAGCGAAGATCGTGAACGGACAGGTCACCGACACCGACGGCAACCCGCTGGCGGACATCCGGGTAAGCGACGGGAACACCGTCGTGCATACTGCGGCCGACGGGAGGTTCCAGCTGGAGACGGACGCGCGTTTCGTGTTTGTGGTGCGTCCGGTGGGTTGGCGATGCAACCAATGGTACTTCGACGGTCGCGAATCCGAGGTGACCTTCACCCTGCAGGCGTCCCCAGTAACGCTTCCGCTTCGCTTCGCTCATCTCACGGACACGCACATCGGTGATGGCGGCAACTATCCGCAGCCCGCGGAACTTGGCACGGGTGAACGTTTGTCTACATTGCTGACCAAGATCGTCGAAGACCAACCGGACCTGCATTCCGCGATCATCACCGGTGACCTGACCGACCACGGCCTCCGCGAGCAATACCGCGAGTTCCGCGAAGCAATTTTCGACACACCAATCCCCGTGCATGTAATTCCCGGCAACCACGATCACATGACGGAACAGACGAGCGATGTCGTCAGCCGCAACGGCTACGCGATCCACTCCGGAGAACCGCGCCACTACGAAGCATTTCTCGGCCCGCGGTGGTATTCGTACGATCTTCCCGCACTGCACGTCGTCGCCATCGACTGGTTCACGCACGAGCTCGGCCGGGATCACGAACAGCAGAATGCCTGGCTGAGGGCCGACCTCGAAGCACTCGACGAGGACATTCCCTGGATCCTACTGTCGCATGATCAGCCAGGCTCCTCGATTCTCTCTGGGCTCCCGAGGCCCCCCATCGCTACATTCTCGGGGCATCGCCATACGTCGCGGGTCGTACGTACTGCGGACACGCTGCACGTCAACACTCCACCTGCGCTCTTCGGTGGCGTCGATCTTTCTCCGGCGACCTACCGCCTTATCACGTGGGACGGCGTAACGATCGGCGTCGAGACGCTCCCTACCGATCCGGATCCTGCCCAGACCCCCGCGGTACTCCTCCCAGCCGCGGCCGAAGCGGCGCGCTGGCGCCGGAGCGTCGGGACGCCCGGCCAGCGTGCCCCTTTCGCGATCGCCAAGGGCGTCATCGTTCTTCCCCTCGCCGATGACGACCACGCTTCGGGGGGTCTCTTCGCGGTCGACGCCGCGACGGGCGGGCTGCTCTGGCACGCCGACCTTGATGCTCCCGTGCGTTCGGCCCCCGTGGTGCACGGCGCGAGCGGCACGGTCCTGTGCACATCGGTATCCGGAACGACAGCGGCGTTCGAAATCTCCACGGGGCGACAGCTATGGCGGAAGCACACCCCCGACCCACTCAGGCTCTTCGGGTTCACTCCGCCAGCAATTCACGAGAATCTCGTCCTCGTGGGCGATCACTCCACCTTGCGCGCGCTCGACATCGACGACGGACACACGATCTGGGAGCGACGGGACATAGCGCCGTACCAGATCTTCGCCCTCCTCGCCGCGCCCGTCTTCTGGGAGCGACGGGCAGCCGACGACGCGTCGGCTCTCATCGTCTGGAGCGGATTCCCTGAGCCGCGAGTCCCTGTCCTCCTGGATCCGGAGACGGGCGAAACGTTCGGGGACCGACTTGCGGAGAGCAACACAGATCTCCTCGAATCGTTGCGCGGTTCGTCCCCCCTCCCGATCCGCACGCCGCTCATCGAACCTGCTACGGGTGATCTGATTGCGACCGGGATCACTGGAGTGTTCCGACGTCCCACGAACAACGACGCGGTGAGCTGGTTCCAAGCGAGCTCGATTCCGTGGAACCCGACGCCGCCGTACTGGACGCTGGAAGGAGTTCTGTTCTCCGACGCGGGAGGCAGCGTCTATCTCAGAGACGCGGCGAGCGGCGAGACACGCTGGCACGCAGAGGTCGCGGCTCGAAGTAATGCCTGCCTACTCACGTACAGGCGCACTCCTCATCCGCTCTTCGCGGCGCCGACGATCTTGGACAAGCAGGTCATCCTCCCAGCCCTCGACGGTGACATCATCACCCTCGATCTCGGTGATGGCGCCCTGCGCTCACGGTTCGCCACCGGCATCCCAATCCTCGTCTCCGTGCAGCGCTTCGAGGATACGACCGTCGTGCTCCACGCCGACGGCACACTCTGCGCCTACCCGAGCGCAATCGTGCAGGGGGAGGAGTCGTGAAGCACCGGAGTATCGGTTGGGTGCTCGTAGCACCCGCGCTCGCACTCATCGGATTGTTCGTGCTCTTGCCGGGCGTGCTTGCGCTCGTCGGCAGCCTCTTCCGCATCGATCTCGGCGACCGCACCGTATGGACCTGGGCCGGTATCGCGAACTACACGGCGATCCTCACCGACCCTGCGGTACAGCAGGCACTGTGGAACACGGTCGTCTACTCAGTCCTCACCATTGTTCCCAGCCTCGTGCTCGGACTCGGCACCGCCATGCTTGCGCACTCGTTTACTCGAGGTCGACCCGCGCTCCAAGTTCTGCTCTTTCTCCCCTTCGCCACCAATATGGTCGCGATGGCCGTCGTCTTCCGCTGGATCTTCGCGTCGAGAGGAGGCTTCGTCAACGAGGTCTTCGCCGTCGTCGGCATCGGACCCGTCAACTTCCTCGGCGATACCTCGACGGCGCTGTTCACTGTGGCTCTGGTGGGCATCTGGCGCCTGACATCCTTCGTGATGATCTTCTATCTCGCCGGCCTAACAAGTATTCCAACGGCGTTGCACGAGGCCGCCGCCGCCGACGGACTGGGCTCGTGGGCGAAGTTCCGACGGGTCACCCTTCCCCTGCTGCGCCCCATGACCGTGTTCGCGACGGTTATGGCCGTCCTGCAGTCGGTCCAGGTGTTCGACACCATCAACGTCATGACGGAAGGTGGCCCGCTCGGTTCCACCGAGACGGTGCTCACGATGACCTGGCGGCTTGGGTTCGTCTACTTCGACCTCGGCCAGGCGGCGGCGCTCGCATCAATGCTCCTTGTCGTCCTGGTTCTCATCGGAGTGATTCGGCGACGGGCATTTACTGGAGATAAGGAAACCGTATGACCACCAAAATCTCGCTCCGCCGCTCCCTGTCCCATTCTCTTCGGTGGCTGCTGGCTCTCGTTGCCATCACGATCTCGGTTTTCCCAGTGCTGTGGATGCTTCGCTTGTCGCTGTCTCCGGCTGACGAAGCAGTACTCGACGGTATCCAGCTCCTGCCGAGTTCTTTGGACTGGGGCAACTACGCACGAGCGTGGGAGAGTGCGGATCTCGGCCACGCAATGCTCAACGGAGCGCTGGTCACGGGCAGCATCCTGATCATCCAGATCATCACCGTGATCCCCGCGGGCTATGCGTTCGCAAAGCTCCGATTCCGAGGTCGCGACGCAGCCTTCGCTGTCATCCTCGCGTGTCTTCTGGTGCCGACGCAGGCTACAGCGCTGCCGTTGTACCTGGGCATCGGCTCCATCGGACTTGCGAATACCTTTGCGGCCTTGGTGCTCCCGTTCATGACCAGCGCGATCGGGATCTTTATGCTCCGTCAGCACATGATCACGATTCCCGACTCGCTCCTTGAGGCCGCGAAGGCGGACGGCCTCGGCACCCTCCGCACGCTCGTGCACGTCGTCGTCCCGTCGTCGATGCCGACGATCGCCGCGTTCGCAGTTTTGTCCGTCTTCACGCACTGGAACGACTATTTGTGGCCGCTACTAGTCGCCCGCGACCCTTCGCTGTACACACCGCCGCTGGCTCTTTCGATCTTCCAGCAGGCGGAGACCGGCACCGCGTACGGCGAGCTCGCTGCCGCAGCCATGCTCGTCACCCTCCCCATCGTGGTGCTGTTCATCGTCGCTCAACGCAAGTTCGTCACGGGCATCGCCGGTGGCGAACTGCCCGGGTGATGACAGTCAACCCGACTCCACAGTTTCACCTCCTCAATCCCACTTCCTATCTACGAAGGCGAAATCATGTCCCACTCACGCATCACACGAATGAGCGCATTGGGCGCCGGCCTCATCAGCTCCGTGCTCCTGCTCTCCGGGTGTTCCGCTCCCGCGGAAGAAGCTGCGCCTGCGACGCAGGCTGACATCGGGGAATGCTCACCGGACGGCGTCACCATCACCGCTCAGTACGCCAACCAGGGCCAAGCCGCGGCTGAGCTCGGCAAGAAGTCGATGGAGGAGACGTACCCCGGCCTCACAGTTGACCTCAAGGCCGCTCCCGAGGGAACGAGCTATGACGAGCTCACTCAGCAGATCGTCGCAGATATCGCTGCGGGATCCCGCCCGGACGTCATCATGCTAGGGCTCGATCAACTCCGATTCTGGGTCGAGAAATACAGCCCTCGCGAAATCGACCGGTCCTCGCTAAGAGACACCTACATCGACGACTACCTGGATGTCGGCACGCTCAACGGGAAAACTTACGTCGCACCCTTCCAGATCTCTGTTCCTGTGCTTTATACGAACACGACGCTCACGGAATCTGCGGGCGTCTCCGAGCTCCCGACCACGCATTCTGAGGTGCTCGACGGCGCTCGGCAGGTCCAAGAGAAGACAGATGTGACGACGCCGATCCAGATTCCTCGCGACAACATTGCCTGGTGGTTCGTGCAGGCTTTCGTCGGCAGCGGCGGGGCCGAGTACGCAAACGAGGATGGCACCGCTGGCTTTGACAACGAGGAGGGTTACGAGGCGCTGAAGATCTACGAAACCATCGGTGCAGAGAAGCTTCAAGACCCTGTGAGCTGGCAGGACTCGATCTCAGTCTTCTCCCGTGGAGAAGCTGCCTACTTCTTCGGCACACCCGCCGTGGGGGCCACCGTGGACGCCGCCGTCGGCGACTCCTTCGAGTGGACCATTTCCGACATGCCGATCCCCGATGGCGGAAGTGCTGTGCTCCCCGCTGGGGGTAACGGGTGGATGACCCTGTCCGACGATGAGTGCCGCTCGGCATACGCCGGAGAGCTCATCAGCGCGATGTTGGACCCCACGGTCATCGTGGAGAGCTCGAAAGCAAACAGCTATATCCCTGTGGATGTCGCCGCGAAGACCGAGCTGCTGGAGCTGGCGGAAGCACAGGGACCGCTCGGATACGCATGGCGCTATGAGGGAGTTCCTGTTGCCGGAGGCGGTTGGCCCGGAGAGAGCCTCGCGCGCACGAATCAATACTTGCAGGACATGGTGCAGGGGATGATCGACCAGGCTCAGCCTTCCAAAGAGATCGTTCCCGAAACCGTCAGCCGCATCGACGCACTGTCGAACTAGCCAGGGAAGAAGCTCCGTCATGTCTGCTGAAGTATCCCTCCGGCATCTGTCTAAGCGTTTCGGCGACGTCACCGCCATCGGCGATATCCATCTGGACGTCGCCGCGGGCGAATCGCTTGTCGTCCTCGGCCCTTCCGGCTCGGGGAAGTCGACCCTCTTGAGGATCGTTGCGGGGCTCGATTCGCTGGACACCGGAGAAGTCGTCATCGGGGGCACACCGCAGCAAGACTTGCCTCCCCACAGAAGAGACGTCGCGATCGTCTTCCAACACTTCGCGCTTTATCCCCATCTCAGTGCGCTTGAGAACATCACGCTCGGCCTGCGACACGGCCTGCGCCTCACCCGCGAAGAGGCACGGGCGCGGGCAATCGACCTGGCGCGGCGCATGGGTATTGGAGAGCTGCTGTCCCGGAAGCCGCGACAGATGTCCGGCGGACAGCGTCAGCGTGTTGCACTCGCGCGGGCGCTCGCGCGCAACGCGCGCGTCGTTCTGCTCGACGAGCCGCTCTCGGGACTTGACGCCCAGCTCCACGTCGCGCTGCGCCAGGAAATCGCCGATCTGATGCGCGCGACCGGTGCGACGTCCATCCACGTCACCCATGATCAGAGCGACGCGATGGCGCTGGCCGATCGCATTGCTGTCATCCGCGCGGGTCGAATCGAGCAGATAGGTACTCCGGAAGAGATTTACCACGATCCCGCGACGTCATTCGTCGCTGGTTTCATCGGGTCGCCACCCATGAACCTCTTTGACGGAGAGCGCAGGGACGGGGGGTATCGCACCGTCTTCGGTGTGATCGCCTCACCGCCCGCCTCCCGCAGCGTCCTGGTCGGAGTGCGGCCGGAGCGTCTTCGCCTCCGAGAGGCCGCAGATTACCGAGCGACCGGCCTCGTCCATACGGTGATCTTCGAGGGAGAGACGCAGGTCCTTGAAATCACGGTGGATGGCGTCCCCGCCGCGGTTCGCACGGATCGCGGCGTCTCGGTTCATCGCGGCGAGTCCGTATCGATTGGCTTCAACGCATCGGACATTCTGCTGTTCGACGCCGAGACGGGTGCCCGATTGCCACGCGACGGTGCTCATGCCGAGTAGGGGCGGCGCCGTCCTGTGGGATCTCGATGGCACGCTCATCGACAGCGAGGCGAGCTGGGCGCACGCGTGCGCCCAGCTCTCGCGCGAGCTTGGAGCGCATCCCTGGGATCCTGAACCGGCAGAGATCTCGGGCATCTCCATTCCTGGTCTTGCGGATCTCCTCCGTGAGCGTGGAGCTCGTAGTGAACGCCGTGTGGTCGTGAAACTGCTGGCGGAACGAATGGAGGATCTCAATCGTCGCGACGGAGTCTTGTGGCGCCCGGGGGCGCTCGACCTGCTGGAGACCCTGCAGCGTGCGGGCGTTTGCCAAGGACTCGTCACGATGTCCCCCTCGCGCACCGCAGCCACCGTCCTCGTACAGCTACCTCACCCATACTTCGCCGACGTAACGACGGCAGATATGGTCACCCGTCCGAAACCCGACCCAGAGGCCTACCGGACAGCTCTCCGCAACTTACGCGTCTCTGGCTCGCAATCCGTGGCAATAGAAGACTCCACCATTGGGGTGCATAGCGCGCGAGGCGCGGGTCTCCGCGTGATCGCCGTACGGGGCTCCCAACCCGTCGAGGCACAGGATGGCATCCAGGTATGGGAGTCGTTCCGTCATCGCGGGATCGATGACGTGATCGCGGCGGGCTTGCGACTCTGAGGCGTCTCTGGATCGAAAGCAGTGCCAGTACCCTGCGTGTCAGGGTGAGTTGAGGCCAGGGGTTCACAGCAAGTCCGCCTGACGCAGGGCGAGATCAAGGATCGATTCATCCATGTCCAGTGCAG
>NZ_JBFBKN010000049.1:0-14597 GCF_040702225.1 Rhodococcus sp. NPDC080181 | reverse complement strand
GCGGGCTCGTGGGTGTTTGTCGGGCCTGCCTACTCCACCCCCCCTCCCCGGTCGTATCTTAACCTCACCAGCCCCCCCCCCCCCCCCGCCCGCCGCCCCCCCCCCCCCCCCCCCCCCCCCCCCCCCCGCCCGCCCCCCCCCCCCCCCCCCCCCCCCCCCCCCCACGACGGGTGAGCGACGCGCCAGCAGAACAGCGGCACCCGTCACCACAGCAAGAACCACGAGCCCGGCCACCGACAGCACCAGGTGGTCGGGCTCGCTTGTGCGTGAGATGACGGATTCATCCATGGACAACGACGGCGTGTAGCCGGCGGACACCACGGTCACGGGCAGGGCCATGACGAACACCGCCGGCAGTGAGATCGCCAGAGATCCGGGCGACGTCGCCAGTGCGGAGACCAGAACATAGGCCGCCACGAGCGGCAGGCCGAACTGCGAGACGATCGGAATGTCGACGTAGTTCTCCGTCAGGCTCGTAGCAGCGATGACGAACAGGCCGCCCAGCCCGATGTACAGCTGCGGCCACCGGTAACCGATCCCGGCTCCCACGACCAACAGTGCCGCGCTCGCGCACAACCGAACGGCATCTCCCGCGGCGAAGCCGGAGGTGCCCAGGGCCGTCGCCGACACTGCGAACAGCACCAGCAGCAGGCGTCCGTCGCGCCCAGGAAGTAGCAACGACGCCAGCACCGCGGCAGCCGTCATACCGACGAGAGCCCCGAGCCATCGACGCTCCGCGTATCGGCATCTGCCGCAATCCAGCTCAGGACGCTTGCCACGACGGGCAGCGCCAGGCCGACGAGCAGAATCCGCGGGGTCTCGGGTGGCTGCACCACCTCGTGGCGGCGTGCCAGGAACAACGTGACTGCCGCGGCCACTGCAGCGATCACCATGACGATCGCGCGCTCGGGAGCCACATCGTCCTCGGCACCGACCACATCCCAGACGAAGACGGGACCGTCGTTCGCCTGCATCAGCGCATCGAGCCAATAGCCCAGCAACCCGGCGCCCACAACCGAGACACCCAGGGCGGCCTGTGCACCACGGTGGTGTCCCGACAAAAGTGCGGCCGCACCCAGCAGCACACCGGTGCCCACTGCAGCAGCCCAGTGCCCGAGTAAGCCGGGCACCATTCCGACGGTCTGGAACACCACGACGAGCAGCGCTGCCATCGCCACGATGGTTGCAGTTGGTGCACTGGCCCGGGCCGCGGCGACCGCCGTCCCACAGGCAGCGACGGCAACTACTGTGAGCCCGTTGACAATCGACCAGAACGACCCGAATTCCGCTGTGCCGTTCAGCAGCGACTCGACGGAGCCGATGTCACTGATGGCATAGCCGAGAACGAAACCGGCCAAGAGCATCGACAGTACTTTCATACTGCCGATCATGCCGTCAGCCGAATTTCACTCCCTGCGCCAGGGGCAGTTCGTTGGAATAGTTGACCGTGTTCGTCGCCCGGCGCATGTAGGCCTTCCATGCGTCCGAACCTGATTCGCGTCCGCCACCGGTTTCCTTCTCGCCGCCGAAAGCACCGCCGATCTCGGCACCGGAGGGACCGATGTTGACGTTCGCGATGCCGCAGTCCGATCCCGCAGCCGACAGAAAGCGTTCCGCTTCACGCAGGTCGGTAGTGAAGATCGATGACGAAAGTCCCTGCGGCACATCGTTTTGCAGGGCGATGGCCTCGTCGAGGGTGTCGTAGGTGAGCACGTACAGGATGGGCGCGAACGTCTCGTGCTTGACGATGTCGGTCTGGGCGGGCATCGTCACGATCGCGGGCTGCACGTAGTACGAATACTCGTCGACGACATTCACGCGCTCACCGCCGACCACCACCGTTCCGCCGTCGGACCTGGCAGCCTCGAGCGCCTTCTGATAGCCGGCGAACGCGCCCGCGTCGATGAGCGGTCCCACCAAAGTGTCACTCTCCAAGGGAGATCCGATGGACAGCGTCTCGTACGCCGCGACCAACTTGGCCACCAGTTCGTCCGCAACCGAGGAATGCGCGATGACGCGTCGGAGCGAGGTGCACCGCTGGCCGGCCGTACCCGCAGCCGAGAACACCAGCCCGCGCGTCGTGAGATCGAGGTCTGCCGACGGCGTGACGATCGCCGCGTTGTTGCCGCCGAGTTCGAGCAGCACGCGCCCGAATCGCTGCGCAACCCGCGGCGCAACAGCCTTGCCCATCCTGGTCGAACCGGTTGCCGACACCAGAGCAACACGCGAATCGTCCACCAGCGCTTCACCGGACGCTCGGTCCCCGATCACCAACTGAGCGATCTTGGGATCCACACCTGCAGCGGCAGCAGCACGCTCGAACAGAGCCTGCACGCCGACGGCAGTCAGCGGGGTCTTCTCCGACGGCTTCCAGATCACGGTGTCGCCCGCCACCAACGCCAACGCCGTGTTCCAACTCCACACCGCGACAGGGAAATTGAACGCCGTGATGACGCCGACGACACCGAGCGGATGCCATTGCTCCATCATGCGATGCCCGGGCCGCTCGGTGGCGATGGTGTTGCCGTACAGCTGGCGTGACAGTCCGACGGCGAAGTCGCAGATGTCGATCATCTCCTGCACTTCCCCGAGCCCCTCGGACACGATCTTTCCGGCCTCGATGGAGACCAACGCGCCGAGGTCCTCCTTGTGCGTACGCAGCAGTTCCCCGAGTTCTCGGATCACCTGACCCCGCGCCGGTGCCGGCACCTGCGACCACGAGACGAACGCCGCAGCTGCGTCCGCGATGACACCGTCGACGTCTGCGGCAGAGGCCGATGCCAGCGACGCCAGATTTCCGCCGGTGATCGGCGATCTCGCGGTGATCGCGTCGGGACCGGCCGGCACGTCGAGCGCGATCGTCGCACCCAGCCGGTCGAGAATGGCGCGCGTACGCACACTCAGCTCGTCGTGGGTGATGGATGCAGACATGCGCGTACACCTTCCGTGGAGAGAATCGAACCGTCGGACATAAGCCTACCGACGGGGGTTACAACCGCATTATTTCCTGCCTAATGGTCTTGCTTACGGAATATTAACGCGTATGTTCGTCATCATGACGCAAGTATTACAGCGCACCGGAGTGCCCATCGACGCCTCGACCGCCCGCGGCGTGATCGGTGAACACCTACTGGCCGACGGTTTCGAGCTGGTCCTGGACCTCGATGCCTCCACCGGGTCCACCCTGGTCGACGCCCGAGACGGCACCCGCTACCTGGATCTGTTCACCTTCTTCGCGTCCAATGCCCTGGGTATGAACCACCCCGCTCTGATCGACGATCCGGATTTCCGGGCCGACCTGCTGCAGGCGGCGATGAACAAACCCAGCAACTCCGACATCTACACCGTGCCGATGGCACGTTTCGTCGACACGTTCGCCCGGGTGCTGGGCGATGCTCGGCTACCGCACCTCTTCTTCGTCGAGGGCGGTGCGTTGGCGGTGGAGAACGCATTGAAGGTGGCATTCGACTGGAAGTCCCGGTGGAACGAGCGCAAGGGAATCGATCCGTCCCTGGGCTCGCAGGTGATGCACTTCGAGCACGCGTTCCACGGGCGCACCGGGTACACGATGTCCCTCACCAACACCGATCCGAACAAGGTCGCGCGCTTCCCGAAATTCGACTGGCCCCGAATTCCGTCCCCGTTCATCAGATCCGACGCGAACATGGACGAGCTCGAAGACGCATCGTTGACGGCCGCGCGGCTGGCCTTCGAAGCCAATCCGCACGACATCGCCTGCGCCATCATCGAACCCATCCAGGGCGAGGGCGGGGATCACCACTTCCGCCCCCGCTTCCTGCAGAAGCTGCGCGCACTCTGCCACGAGTTCGACGCACTGTTCGTCATGGACGAGGTGCAGACCGGAGCCGGAATGACCGGCACCGCATGGGCTTTCCAGCAGCTCGACGTCGTCCCGGATGTGGTCGCCTTCGGTAAGAAGGTCCAGGTCTGCGGCGTGATGGCGGGCGGTCGCGTCGACGACATCGACGACCACGTGTTCGCCGTCAGCTCCAGAATCAACTCGACGTGGGGTGGCAGCCTCACCGACATGGTGCGATCGCGTCGAATATTGGAGGTCGTCGAAGCCGAGAACCTCATCGAACGCGCCGGCCAACTCGGAACAGTGCTGCTGAAGCAGTTGCAGGAGTTGGCAACTCGACATGAGATGGTCTCCGAGGTTCGTGGACGCGGACTCATGTGCGCCTTCTCCCTGCCCGACGCTACGACCCGCGACCGAGTGATCGAACTGCTGCGCACCGAGGAGCACGTACTCGCGCTCGGCTGCGGCGACGCGGCAGTGCGATTCCGGCCGGCACTGACAGTCACCGAAGCCGAACTGACACAGGCAATCGAGTCGATCGATCGGGTGCTGAGTCGGCTCTGACCCACCGCGTCAGGTAATCCTTGACACCAGCCGTAACCTTCTGTCAGGATCAACCTGACATAGGAGGTGGATCATGGATCCGATCGAGCTGGCCGCCGAGGCCGATATCACTGCGGCAACACGGGCTGTCGTGACGGCCGCAGCCACCGAGGCCGGTCGCATTGCCGACGAGATCATCGGCACCGGCCCACTGCCGGGCACACCGGAATGGGAGGCCGAGCAGTCGACCGACCTGCCTGCACGGCGGAGCCTCGCGTGGCATCTGTTGAGTCTTCGTGTGCAACTGGCGGCGGGGCTCGACGGCATCGAAACCGTTGTGGTGCTGCGCGTTCAGGGTGCGACGTGGGCGATCATCGGCCAGGCGGTCGGCATGTCTCGTCAATCGGCGCACGAGCGGTGGGGTGCCCGCGCGGCGGCGATTCTGGATCCCGTCGGCGATGGGCAGCCCGACATCGTTCCGAACGACAGTCCGGCGTGACTTACCGCAGCACGGTCGCTGCCGCGGCTGCCACGGCGTCGGCCGCTCGCTGCAGTGCAGGCGAGGACAGCGACCACTGCTGCCAGTACAGCTGAACGTCTTCGATGCCGTCGGCGTCGAAGCACGTCAGCGAGTCACAGTTCTGGAGGTCCGGGATCATGCCCCAGCCGAAGCCGAGTTCCACCGCCCGCGCGTAATCCGAGGACGCCGGGACGAGGTGACGGGGCGGAGTGTGCGAATCGACGCCTCGGTGCCGTAAGTAGTTGTCCTGCAATCGGTCGTCGGCATCGAACACCACCACCGGTGCGGTGCTCAGTGCCTCGATCGTCGTGCCGGCACCGAACCATCGCTCGATGAACTTTTCGGTGGCCGACGGCCGGTAGCGCATGGCGCCGAGGGATCGGACGGTACACCCACGGACCGGTTCGGACACCGATGTGATTGCAGCAGAGACGATTCCGTCGTGCAGGAGCTGGGCCGTGCGGTCCTGGTCCTGACGATGCAGATCGAAGGTCGTCGTACCGGCGAGTGGCGCGAGCGCAGGCAGCACCCACGTCGCCATCGAATCGGCATTGACGGCAATCGAAATGGGGGCCGAGACGCCGTCGTCGTTGAGCTCGGCCCTCGTCTGATCCGTGAGCGTATCGATCTGACGAGCCAGGCGTAGTACCGCGGCACCCGACTGGGTGGCCACCACCGGTTTCGTCCGCTGCACCAGGGTGCGCCCCAACGACGCTTCGAGCGACTTGATTCTCTGGCTTACTGCCGACGGGGTCACATGCAATGCACGTGCGGCAGCCTCGAAAGTTCCACCGTCGACTACTGCTGTCAGCGCTCTGAGCTGCTCGATCTCCACAATATGAAGTTACACTTACCGATAGTGAAAAACATTCGCTGGCTCTAATGCTGGTCGCCTCCTAGCGTGAACAGCATGACCTCGCTTGCCGCAGCACAATCGACGTTGACCGGATTGGGAGTCGGCCTGTCCCTTATCGTCGCCATCGGTGCGCAGAACGCGTTCGTCCTGCGCAAGGGCCTGCAACGCACCCATGTGTTCCCGGTGGTTGCGGTGTGCGCGCTGTCCGACGCCGTGCTGATCGTCGCCGGGGTGGCGGGCATCGGCGTCCTCGTGGACCGGTTTCCGCTGGCGTTACGCGTCGTCACCGTGCTCGGAGCGCTGTTCCTCTTCGTCTACGGAGTGATGGCGCTGAACCGCGCCCGCACCCCAGCGGCGATGACCACCGACGGCGGCGGTGGGGGCTCGCTGATCGCCGCTGTCGCAACGTGTCTCGCGTTGACGTGGCTCAACCCGCACGTCTACCTCGATACCGTCGTATTTCTCGGGTCCATCGGTAACCGGCAGCCGGGCGAGCTTCGGTGGTGGTTCGCCCTCGGTGCCGTGCTGGGCAGCGTGCTCTGGTTCACCGCTCTCGGATACGGATCGCGCGTGCTCAGCCCCCTGTTCGCGCGGCCGACGGCGTGGCGGGTCCTCGATCTCGGTATCGGAATCATGATGCTCACCCTGGCCGCGCTGCTGTTGTTTGGCTGAGTCTGCCGCGCCGACGGAGCGCGAGCAGTGAGCTGAGTGTCCACAATTCTCGATCGCGGCCCTCATCCCGATTTCGCATCCACAGAATGGACACGCAGCCCACCACCCGATACGAAGGACCCATGGCACAGCTGACGACGTTCCCGGAGCCCGAGTCCTCCTTGTCCGATCCCGCCGACCTGTTCGTCGAGTACCTCCGCTTCTACCGCGGTGAGCTCGCCCGGCGGATCGCCGCGTTGAGTGACGACGCGCTGGCCACGTCGGCTGTGCCGTCGCAGTGGACTCCCCTCGAGATGCTCATCCATCTTGTGTACATGGAACAGCGCTGGTTCGTCTGGGGGTTCCTCGGGCGCGCCGTCGACGATCCGTGGGGGGACAAGAAGGACGGATCCTGGCATGTGCCGACCGACGTGCCGGCGGCGGCATTGCTCGCGCGCCTCGACGACGGCGCTCGACTGACCGAGCAGGTGCTGCGGTCTCATCGCATGGACGACGTGGCCACCCTGGGTGGACGATTCACCGAAGAACAGCCCACCCTGATCTGGATCTGCTTTCATGTACTGCAGGAATACGCCCGCCATCTCGGCCACCTCGACGTCGCCGTCGAACTGACCGGCGGGCCCACAGGCGAGGGGCCGCAATGAGAATCAACATCACCAGTGTGTTCGTCGACGATCAAGACAAGGCACTGGCGTTCTACACCGACGTACTGGGCTTGGTGGTCAAGCACGACATTCCCATGGGCGGAACAGATCGCTGGCTCACGGTCGTATCTCCTCAGGAGCCGGAGGGCACCGAGCTTGTCGGACTGGGTGTCAGCTTCACTCAGGAGCCCACCGAGATGGGCCCGGTGATCACCGCCGTGTTCGACGACACCTGCGGCAACCTGATTCAGATCATCGCTCCGGTGAGCTGACCGGTCACACGTTCGCGTACAGATCGACGGTGGTGCCGTCGGGATCGTGCACGACGGCATAACGCTGCCCCCAGAACGCATCCCACGGCTGCAGGTGCCCTGTGTACCCCGCGTCGGTCACTACGGCCCACGCGGCATCGACTCCGGCGGCCGTGCCGCAGTCGAATGCCAGCGCGACGCGGTGGCCTCCGCTGGGCGCGGTCCACGTCGGATCGAACGAGGTGATCGTCGAGGGTAGGTCGAACAACAACCGAACCCCACCGAGGTCGACCTCCACATGTTGCTCGGCATCGGCCTCGGCCGGAATGTCCAGTCCCAGAACGCGGTAGAACGCCAATGCAACTGCCATATCGGCGACGACGATTTCGATTCCTGCCAGACGTGGTTTCACCCGGACAAGGGTAGCCACGTCAGCCCCAGTTCGCGGCATTTGTCAGGCAAAACGGATGCCCGGCCGGATCCAACAGCACACGCCAGGTCTCACCCGGTTGCTCGTCGGGCACAGTTGCACCCAACTGCACTGCGGCTTTCGCGGCCGCATCCAGATCGTCGACCGCGAGATCGAAGTGAAACTGTTTGCTGCCCTTCGTGTTCGGCCACTCCGGCCGCTGATAATTCTCCACGCGTCCGAATCCGAGCGCGCTGGAGGGCCCCTGCAGCATCGCGTAATCCTTCTCCGCGTGGACGACGGTCCAGCCGAGTAGCGCAGACCAGAACGTCGCGCTGGCCTCGGGATCTCCGCAGTCCAGCGTGACCATCTTCAGGGTTGCCACGGGTGCATCGTTCATGGTGTTTCTCCTCGACAGCGTCGATCGTTTCTCGAAGGTGTCGGACCAGACTCCTACACTGACGCCCGTGCCGGATAGGAAAAATGCGACAGCCACCCACGCCGGCGTCCTGCGACCGGATCAGCTGGCGCAGTATGTCGACCTGGTCCGGCTGCCGTGTGCGGCGTCGTTGGAACCGTGGGTCGAGAACTACTGGCAACTTCGGTGGGATCTGCCGTCGGGCACCTCGTATCGCAGCTCGACCCTGCCCCACCCGGCATGCACGCTCAGCGTCGAGCACGGCTGGACCCGCGCAGGTGTCACCGAGCCGGTGGTCGTCACAGGAGTGCTGACCCGACGGTTCGACGTCGAACTCGCCGAGTCCGGGTGGGTGTTCGGCGTCAAGTTCCGACCCGGCGGCTACGCGAGCTTCACCGGAACCGTGGCCCGAACTCTGCGCGACGTCCCAGTAGCTCCGCCCACCCCCTTTCGATCGGAGACCGTCACCGCGTTGACGCAACTGGACGCACAGCACGATGCCAACCACTGCCGAACCGTCGTCGACGCGGTTCTCGAGCCCTACGCCCACGATGTCGAGCCGGAGTACGAGATCGTCTTGGATGTCATCGGCACGATGCTCGGTGATCGGACGCTGATACGCGTCGGCCAGGTGGAGGACAGATGTGGCATCGGGACTCGTCGGCTACAGCGGATGTTCGAGCGTTATGTCGGTGCGACGCCCAAGTGGGTTCTGGGCCGATATCGGATTCACGACGCACTCAGTGATCTCGACAACGGATACAGCGGGTCGCTGGCGGAACTGGCCGCGCGGTACGGCTGGTTCGACCAGGCGCATTTCGCCCGCGAGTTCACCGAATTGGTCGGTGTGCCTCCCGGTACGTATCAACTGTGAGTAACACCTTCGTCACGCAATGCGACTTTTGCCGATTCGTTTGGCACAGTATCCCGCGGTGCTCGGTAGCACCCGGTGGGCAACCGCAGCACAGAGGAAGAGTGGGCTTCAACGCATGATCAACATTCTCGTCGCCGGTGGAATCGCATTGGCGGTCTCGATTCTGTTGACGCCATTTCTCATCGCGCTGTTCACCCGGCAGGGCTTCGGCCAGGAGATTCGCGTCGAAGGCCCGGCGAGCCACCAAGCCAAGCGAGGAACGCCGACGATGGGCGGCGTCGCCATCATCGTGGGTCTGTGGGCCGGCTACCTCGGTTCCCACCTCGTGGCGATGGGTGGCGACGGGCCGTCGGCATCGGCGCTGTTGATCCTCGGTCTCGCGACCGCCCTCGGCATCGTCGGCTTCCTCGACGACTACATCAAGCTCCGCATGAAACGAAGCCTCGGCCTCAAAGCCACCGGAAAATACGTCGGGCAGATCAGTGCCGCGGTGATCTTCGCGGTCCTGGCACTGCAGTTTCGCAACGGCAACGGGCTGACGCCGGGCAACGTCGAACTGTCACTGGTCCGGCAATCGACCTTCTTCACGATGGCCCCGATCGTCTTCGTGCTGTTCTGTGTGTTCCTCGTCGTTGCCTGGTCCAATGCCGTCAACCTCACCGACGGGCTCGACGGTTTGGCGGCGGGCTCGATGACCCTCGTCCTCGGCGCCTACACGGTGATGACGTTCTGGCAGTACCGGCAATCGTGCGCCACCAATTCGGTGGCCGGGTGCTACCAGGTGCGTGATCCCCTCGACCTCGCTGTCGTGTGCGCGGCGGCCGCGGGAGCGTGCATCGGATTCCTGTGGTGGAACGCAGCACCGGCCAAGATCTTCATGGGCGACACGGGCTCCCTGGCACTCGGTGGTCTGCTCGCCGGCCTGTCCGTCGTCAGCAAGACCGAGCTGATCGCGGTTGTCTTCGGAGCCCTCTTCGTCGCCGAGAGCGCGTCGGTGGTCATCCAGGTCGCGTCCTTCAAGTCCACCGGCAAGCGGCCGTTCCGGATGGCACCGATCCACCATCACTTCGAGCTGGGTGGCTGGGCGGAAACAACCGTCATCATCCGACTGTGGCTGTTCGCGGCCATCGCGTCGGCGCTGGGGCTCGGATTGTTCTACAGCGAATTCCTCGCGGCCGTCGGCTGAGCTCTACGATTCCGATATGACCGACGAACTGTCTCCGCTGGCCAAGGTCGATGCTCTCGCCGCCGAACTCGAGACCCTCGATGCTCGACGCGTCGCCATCGGAGTCGAACTCGTCAACCTTCAATTCGGACTCGACGGAAACGCAAAGATCCGCGCCACCGAGGTCTTTCACAGCGACTACCTGGGCAGGCTGTTCACCTTGGTCGACGAACTGCGCACGGACGAGTAGGGCTCGCTAGAGCGCATCCGGGTCCGATCGCGACACCGCAGTCAACCGAAAATCCCTCAGCGACAGGGTCCATGCTGCAGCCCCGGCCAGCACAGCACCACCGATGGGAAACACCGTCCACGGACTGCCGATGATCGGGGTGAAGGTCGACTCCGGCTCACCGCGAGAGATGTACGACGTATCGGTGCTGTACAGGTCCGATACATACGTGTCCGAGAAGTACGTGTCTGCAGTGTGAATGTCCATCGAAGTCCAGCCGTAGTCGGATGCTGGAGTCGTTGGCTCGTCACCCGAGTCCACGAACATCAACGTGGGGAGCAATGGAGCCGCGGTGTCCGCCTCCGACCGCTGCGGCGGCCAGTGCGTCCACGCGAAGGCGCTGCCCGCTCCCAGCGCGGCACCGACGACGATCAGCAACGTGAACAGGTGGGCGGAACTGTACTGACGGTCTCTGACGACGCGCATTCCGGAATCGACGAGAAACCACGCCACCACCAGAGCCAGAGCCACTCCGGCGGCAACGAGATACAGCGACACGGGGAACCAGCTCGGTCGCAGATGTGCCGTCCCAGGAGTGTCCGGCGGTTCGGTGATCGCAACGTGCCACACCACTGCGGCCGCAGCCCCTGTGGCCGCACCGACGCCGGCGAGCACTGCGACGAGCGCTCTGCCGGATGGTCTGTCCACGCGCGAGACTCTACCGGCCAGTCGGTCTCTTGACCTGAAGCATTGTTCAGGTTCTACCGTTCGATGCATGACGACAAAGCGCCCCATGCAACCACCCGACAAGCAACCCATCGGCTTCTGGACCGTCCGCGCCGGGGAGGCCGTCCGCGCTCGAACGCGCGGAGTGCTCCGCGACATCGGCATCACCCAGGCCGAATGGTGGCTCCTGCATCAGATTTCACTGCATCCCGCTGGTGCCGATCGAGCGAAGACGATCGACACGATCGGACACAACGACACGCCCGAAGCGATCGTCGACGCAATCGACTCCGCTACCGAGAAGGGTTTGATCATCGAATCCGATTCACGCCTGAAGTTCACACCGGAAGGTCAGCAACGATTTGCCCGCGGCGTGGACATTCAACGAATGCTGCAGGACGAACGCATGCAGGGAATCAGTCAGGACGACTTCGCGACCACCATCCGCGTCCTGCAACGAACCATCGAGAACGTCGGCGGCGACGCATGGCACTGGTAGGGCAGTCGCCCGGAAACGACAGCGTCAGCGTCGCTTTCTGGTGAACAGAACACCGACAACGAGGCCGAGAACAGCGCCGAGGATGGGTAGGCCGAAGACAACGAACGCCGTTGTGTAGGTGATTCCCAACGAGCGGATGTAACTCGAACTGTCCACGACGAACGCGTAGTTGACCCGTCGCGGCCTGATCTCCCACAGCAAGTATCCGAGCGAACCGATCAATCCGAGACACAACCCGACCAGGGTGCTCAACCTACGCATTGCCGTGCGTCCCGCGGGCTGCGTCGGCGAACTCTGCCATGCTCGGGAACTGCACCGCAAAACCGTAGTCGCCGTTCGGCTCCGGTGTTGCGCCCCACCCTGGCCGATCGTGTCTGCGATCGATCCACACCGACGCAAGGCCGTGACGCCGCGCCGGGACGTGATCGTGGAACAGACTCTGTGCCACGTGCAGGAGACGTGATTTGGGCATACCGAAGTCGTCGAGGATCGCGTCGAGCGCATCGAAATGGTTGTCCGCCGGCTTGTATGCGTGCACATCCTCGGCTGTGACGATGGCATCGAATTCAACGCCGAGCCGACGGTTGCTACCGGCAAAACCCGCGCGGTGCACGTTGGACAGAATCACCAGCTTGTAGTGCTCGGCGAGTGATACCAGTGCGTCCGCCGAGTCCGGAAAGGCCGGCCAGTCCGGAACGGAACCGGCGAGTCTGCCTGACCATTCCGGGGTGACCGGAATACCGAGCGCGTCGCCTGTTCGTCCGAATGCGTCGGCCAGGATGTCGGGATAGAGCATCGACGGTGAATCCTGCTGCGCCTGTGCTTCGTTGGGGGCATAGGCGGCGAGCAATTCGTCTTCGGACATCGGCGATCCTGCATCCGCAGCCCATGCGCCGAGCACGTCGCCGATCCCCGACTCCCAATCGATCAACGTTCCATAGCAATCGAAGCTCAAGACGTCGTAGTCGGCCAGGTTCATCGGGCTCCCTTGGGTATTCGGTGGCGGTCGGATCCGGATGCCTCTATCGTCTGCAGGTCATGTGCATCGTACTGCGGTTGGCCGACCCTCGACCGATCGATGGTCGGCGGTTGTGACGTCGACCCGGCTACGGCCGGCAGCCGCCACGGATGCCGAATTCCTGTACTCGATGGCCTCGGACGCCACAGTCATGCGGTGGGTGGGCGACGGAAAACCCTGGACAAGAACCTGTTTCGATGGTCGATTCAACCGCGCACTGGCGACGACGGACCTCGATACACCCGACCTGCCGATGTGGTCGATCGGCGTCGAAGACGCGGTACCGGTCGGACTGCTGAGCCTCATCCGTCGCGCCGATCACGTCGAGGTGGGCTACTGGGTGCATCCAGAGCACTGGGGACGCGGCTGCGCAGGACGGATGCTGGGCCAGGCCCGCGAGACCGTGGGCAACCTCGCGTCGGTTGCGACAGTCGCACGCGGCAATGCCGCGTCGCAACGAGTGCTGGAGAAGGCACGTTTCACGGTCGTGCACGACGGTGATCCGTTGACCTATCGTCGATCACCGTCGTCCTGATTCGACTGCTCACCAGGTCCGATCACCAGGTCCGCAGTGGGCGTGGGCGCACCGACGTCCGCCCGCTCGTGACCCCGCGGACCATCGGACGCGCCAGGAATTCGTGCGGAAACCCCATGTCGATGGCGCTGACCGAATGCAGCCGCATCAACTGCGACTCGTCGAAGACGACATCGAGGGCACCGATGTTGTGCCGCAACTGTTCTGCCGTCCGCACACCGACCAACGAACTGACGACGGCGGGATGCAGCAGCGTCCATGCCAACGCCACCTGGGCCGGAGTCGCACCCAACTCTTCTGCCACCTCGACGACGACGTCGGCTGTGCGCACCATCTGAACCCGACCCAGCCGGGCTCGAAAAGTCGAGCCATCCGTGCCTCCGCCTCCCTATCGTTGTCACCAGAACGAAGGAAAGGCCACCGGCACATGCTCGAACGATGGAATGCAGCACTCGATTACATCGAGGACAACCTCGACCACGACATCGACCCGGCACAGCTCGCTCGCATCACCCTCACGTCCGACTATCACTTTCGACGCGTGTTCTCCGCACTGGCCGGAATCCCACTGTCGGCATACATCCGACAACGGCGAATGTCGTTGGCAGCAGCAGACATTCTCGCCGGCATCGGGGTGCTCGACGTCGCGACCAAATACGGCTACAGCGGCGACGCATTCACTCGCGCATTCCGAGACATGCACGGGGTCACACCATCCCACGCCCGCAAGCCAGGGACCACCCTCCGCTCCAGACCACCCTTGGCATTTCACCTGACCATCGAAGGAAAGAGCACCATGGACTACCGCATCACCGAACTGCCCGCATTCCACATCATCGGCAAATCCACGCGAATCCCCCTCACATTCCACGGCGAGAACACCGCCATGACCCAGTTCCACCAGACCATGCCCACTGGATTCGGCGAACAACTCCGCCGACACGCCGACCTGCCCGAACTCCCCCACATCCTCTTCATCAGCGATGGCTTCGAGGCCGACCGAACCGACGGAGGTCTCTTCGACTACTACTTCGCCGTCGCCACCACAGCCCCCATACCGGCCGACCTGGACTCCCTCAGCGTCCCCGCATCGACATGGGCGGTCTTCGAAACACGCAGCGACACCGCACTCGCCCCAGCACTACAACAACTCTGGGCCGACGCATTCAGCGAGTGGTTCCCCTCCCACCCCTTCCACATCACCCCCGGCCCGGAAATTCTGACCGTCACCGAAAACACACCCGACTGGTCATCGGGAGCCGGAGAACTCTGGATCCCGGTTGCCCGCAACCAATGACTCCCCGCCCGCCCTGGTCACTCAATGTGGGACTGTCTGAATAACGGTTGATCCGGTCCTTGGTTCGACACGCCGAGCTCAGCTTGGTGGGAAGGATCGACGATGACCGAAACACTGGATC
>NZ_JBFBKN010000048.1:0-15792 GCF_040702225.1 Rhodococcus sp. NPDC080181 | reverse complement strand
CGCTGATCCTCGGTAAGTGAACTTCGTGCACGCATACAAAACTCCCCGGTAGTCGGAACTGAATTACTCAGTCCAACTTCCGGGGAGCTGTGCAACAACGTCTGAACGCGTGAATGTCGCATTGATCCCAACCGGGGGGGCGAACTGTGGACCTGGACGGCTGGCGGCTGCTGCTAAGCCCGAAAGTTGTTGCCCCCGAACGAATGAATGGCCCATTCACAACGTCTGAGCCCGTGAATGGGCCATTCATCCCAAAGGGGGGTGAAGCAGGCAGAAGTACTACTGCTTCGCCGACTCCAGTGCCTCGTTGAACGTCGTGGACGGACGCATCACTGCGGCGGTGGCTTCGGGGTCCGGGTAGTAGTAACCACCGATGTCGACCGGGTTGCCCTGTACCG
This sequence comes from Rhodococcus sp. NPDC080181, assembly GCF_040702225.1. Taxonomy (NCBI): domain Bacteria; kingdom Bacillati; phylum Actinomycetota; class Actinomycetes; order Mycobacteriales; family Nocardiaceae; genus Rhodococcus; species Rhodococcus sp. NPDC080181. The sequence goes on along the minus strand of NZ_JBFBKN010000048.1, from coordinate 15,394 downwards.
CGTTGAGCTCGCCGACGATCTTCTCTTCGTTTTCCGAGAGCGTCTTCGCGAGTGCGGCGAAGTGCTTGGCCAGCTCGGTGTCCTCGGTCTGCTCGGCCAGTTCCTGTGCCCAGTAGAGGGCGAGGTAGAACTGGCTGCCACGGTTGTCGAGTTCACCGGTCGAGCGCGACGGGCCCTTGCTGTTCTCGAGCAGCTTGCCGGTGGCCGAGTCGAGTGCGTTGGCGAGGATGGTCGCCTTGACGTCACCGGTCTTGGTTCCCAGGTCCTCGAGGCTGACCGCGAGAGCCAGGAATTCACCCAGCGAATCCCAGCGGAGGTGGTTCTCCTCGATGAGCTGCTTGACGTGCTTGGGGGCCGAGCCGCCCGCGCCCGTCTCGTACAGTCCACCGCCGGCCATCAGCGGAACGATGGAGAGCATCTTCGCGCTGGTGCCGAGTTCGAGGATCGGGAACAGGTCGGTGAGGTAGTCACGCAGGATGTTGCCGGTCGCGGAGATGGTGTCGAGCCCGCGGATGAGACGTTCCATCGTGTAGCGGATCGCCCGAACCTGCGACATGATCTGAATGTCGAGGCCCTCGGTCTCGTGATCCTTCAGGTACTTGCGCACCTTGCCGATCAGCTCGTTCTCGTGCGGGCGGTACGGGTCGAGCCAGAAGACGACGGGCATTCCGGACTCACGGGTGCGTCGCACTGCCAGGGCAACCCAGTCGCGGATCGGCGCATCCTTGACGATGCACAGACGCCAGATGTCACCCTCTTCGACGTCCTGCGTCAGCAGAACCTCGCCCGTCGCCAGGTCGGTGATGTTCGCGACGCCCCCGGCGGGGACCTCGAACGTCTTGTCGTGCGAGCCGTACTCCTCGGCCTTCTGTGCCATCAGGCCGACGTTGGGAACGGTGCCCATCGTCGTCGGATCGAACTGTCCGTTGGTCTTACAGAAGTTGATCATTTCCTGGTAGATGCGGAAGAAGGTCGACTCCGGGCTGACTGCCTTGGTGTCCTTCGGCCGACCGTCCGCGCCCCACATCTTGCCGCCGCTGCGGATCATCGCAGGCATCGACGCGTCGACGATGACGTCGCTGGGCGAATGGAAGTTCGAGATTCCGCGTGCGGAGTCGACCATCGCCAGCTCCGGACGAGTCTCGTGGCACTTGTGCAGGTCGTCGATGATCTCCTCGCGCTGCGCGCTGGGGAGTGCCTCGATCTTGCTGTAGAGGTCCGAGAGGCCGTTGTTGACGTTGACGCCGAGCTCCTCGAACAGGTCGCCGTGCTTGGCGAACGCGTCCTTGTAGAAGACCTTGACGGCGTGACCGAAGACGATGGGGTGCGAGACCCGCATCATCGTGGCCTTGACGTGCAGGGAGAACATGATGCCCGTCTTGTAGGCGTCCTCCATCTGCTCCTCGTAGAACTCGATGAGCGCCTTCTTGCTCATGAACATGCTGTCGATGACGTCGCCGTCGGTGAGCGACACCTTCTCCTTGAGGACGATGGTCTCGCCGCCCTCGGTCAGCAGCTCCATCTTGACCTCGCGGTCGCCCTCGACGGTCATCGACTTCTCGCCGTGGTAGAAGTCGCCGTGGCGCATGTGCGCAACGTGGGTGCGCGACGCCGGCGACCATTCACCCATGCTGTGCGGGTGCTTGCGCGCGAATTCCTTGACGGCCTTGGGCGCGCGGCGATCCGAATTGCCCTCGCGCAGAACGGGGTTGACCGCACTGCCGAGGCACTTGGTGTAACGGTCGCGGATTTCGCGCTCTTCGTCGGTCTTCGGGTTGCCGGGGAAGTCGGGGATCGCGTAGCCCTTGTCCTGCAGTTCCTTGATCGCGGTCAGCAACTGCGGAACGGAGGCACTGATGTTGGGAAGCTTGATGATGTTGGTGTCGGGCAGCTGCGTCAGCTTGCCCAGCTCGGCGAGGTTGTCGGTCACTCGCTGGTCTTCGTTGAGGTAATCGGGGAACTCGGCGAGGATGCGGTTCGCAACCGAGATGTCACTGGAGTCGACGTCGATGCCGGCCGCGCTGGCGAAAGAACGTATGACCGGCAGAAACGCGTGAGTCGCCAGCATCGGCGCCTCATCGGTCAGGGTATAGATGATGGTCGGCTTCTTCGCTGTCATGTTTCGCCTTTGCCTCAGTTTCGACGTCGTCTTTTGGATGCGTTCGTCCTCAACTTTAATCTTCGTTCTCGCCGCTGTGGGGGGCAGTGGGGTATCACTCCATCTGCGTATCCAAGTTACCGACCAGTAGGGCGCTCAATGGATTTCGAGACCGTGTCCCGTCCCGCCTCTGACCACCGTCGGGCCATCCGATTTGCCCGATTAGGAACAAAATCGGCCCCGCCGTCCGTTGAACCGAGCATGACGACCTACAAGACTGTCAATCCAGCCGACGGCACAACCGTCAAGGAATTCGAAACTCTCGACTCGGCCGGCATCGAGCGCGCCCTCGCGGATGCGCACGCCGGTTTCCAGACGTGGCGCAAGACCTCACCCGAGCATCGCGCAGACATCCTGCACAAGGTCGCCGACCTTTATGTCGAGCGCGCCGACGAACTGGCCCGCACCATCTCGCTCGAGATGGGCAAGCCTCTGACCGAGTCTCAGGGCGAGGTCGAACTGTCCTCGAACATCTACCGTTACTACGCCGACAACGGCCCACGCTTGCTCGAGGACGAGACACTCGACGTGCCCGGAGCGGAAATCAGTGTGCTGCAGCGCAAGCCCGTGGGCGCGCTCGTCGGCGTCATGCCGTGGAACTTCCCGTACTACCAGGTAGCCCGATTCGCCGGCCCGAACCTGATGGTGGGCAACACGATTCTGCTCAAGCATGCACCGAACTGCCCGCAATCGGCATTGCTGATGGAAGAGATCTTCCGGCAGGCCGGGTTGCCCGAAGACGCGTACATCAACATCTTCGCGACCAACGAGCAGATCGCCGACATGATCGCCGACGCCCGCGTGCAGGGTGTCTCGCTCACCGGAAGTGAGCGGGCCGGAACGTCCGTCGCCGAGACGGCCGGGCGCAACCTCAAGAAGGTCGTGCTCGAGCTCGGCGGTTCGGATGTGTTCATCCTGCTCGACTCCGCGGACATGGACGCCACCGTCGAATCCGCAACCCGTGCGCGCCTGTCCAACGCAGGCCAGGCCTGTAATGCCGCCAAGCGCATACTCGTCGCCGAGGACGTCTACGACGAATTCGTCGCCAAACTGGTCACCTCCTTCGAGGCTGTGCAAACCGGCGATCCATTGGATGCCAACACCACCCTCGGTCCCCTGTCGTCGCAGACCGCTGCCGACACGTTGATCGAGCAGATCGACGACGCGGTGTCCAAGGGCGCGACACTGCTCACCGGCGGTAAGAAGATCGACGGACCGGGCGCGTACGTGCAGCCGACCCTACTGACGGATGTGACGCCGGACATGCGGGCCTACACCGAGGAACTGTTCGGCCCCGCAGGCGTCATCTACAAGATCCAAAACGCCGACGAGGCAATCGAATTGGCGAACTCCTCCCCCTACGGACTGAGCGGGTCGGTGTGGAGCGCAGACCTCGACAAGGCCCGGGACGTAGCAGAACGCCTCGAGGTGGGCATGGCCTTCGTCAACGAACACGGCACCACATTGCCCGGCCTGCCGTTCGGCGGTGTGAAGCGCTCCGGCGTCGGCCGCGAGCTGGGACCGTGGGGCATGGACGAATTCGTGAACAAGAAACTGGTCCGAGTCTCCGCAAAGTAGCCGTACTCGCCGATGCTCCCCGGGCAGTTGCCCGGGGAGCATCGCGCTGCTGCGGTCATACTGTGTGGATGATCGTCGAACACGCCCTGCTGCATGTCATCCCCCACCGAACCGACGAGTTCGAAACCGCGTTCGCCGACGCGAAATCGATCATCGCGTCGATGCCGGGGTTCGTGAATCTGACCCTCTCGCAGGGCTTCGAGCAACCGAACACCTACCTGCTGTTGGTGGAGTGGGAACGACTCGAAGACCACACCGACGGCTTTCGTGGTTCCGACGAGTATCAGCAGTGGAAGGCGCTACTGCATCACTTCTACGATCCGTTCCCCGTCGTCGAGCATTTTGCTCCGATGTACGAGGCGTGAGAGTTAGGTTCGTGTCTCGACCCTCTCGCCGCACCAAGGAGATTTTCGTGGCCAACGCTTCGTCGTTCGTATCCAAGCAGGACGACCTCGAGATCAGCACCTACACCTGGGCGACGTCCGCCGATCCTGCTCGCGGTGTCGTACAGATCGCACACGGGCTCGCCGAGCACGGCAGTCGCTACGCACGCTTCGCTGCCGCCCTGAACGACGCCGGCTTCCACGTCGTCGCGTCGGATCACCGCGGCCACGGCCAGTCGATCGTGGACACCCCCGGCGATTTCGGGGCCGCCGCATTCGCCGGCCTGTGGGCAGACATCGAGCAACTGGGCGAATCACTGCTGACCGAGTACCCCGACCTGCCTCTGTTCTTGTTCGCTCATTCCATGGGATCCTTTGCCACCCAGCATGTTCTGATCGAGCGATCGGATCTGTACGAGGGCGTGGTGCTGTCGGGTTCGACGACACTCGACGTGCTCGCCGCAGGAATGGCCGACGCCCCGGCGGGCGACCTGAGCGTGTTCAACGCCGCCTTCGAGCACCGCACCGGCTACGAATGGCTCTCGCGTGACGAGGCCGAGGTGGACGCCTACGTGGCAGATCCACTGTGCGGCTTTGATCTTCCGGAGTCGACGGTGCCCGCGCTGTTCGGTGAGGCCGAGAAGCTCGCCGATCCCCACAACCTGGAGCAGATCCGCTCGGACCTCCCCCTGCTCATCACGTCGGGAACGGACGACCCACTCGCCGGCGGCGGCCAGTTGATCGAGACACTGGCGTCCCGCTACCGCGCGGCCGGCATGAGCGATGTAACCGTCACGCTCTACCCCGGTGCCCGCCACGAAATCCTCAACGAAACCAACCGCGACGAGGTCACCGCCGACATCATCGGCTGGCTCACCGAGCGCGCCGGGTAAGACTTACCGCCGTCGAAGCTGCACGGGCTGCCCATCCTCGGGGAAGGGCAGCGACGTGAAGTTCAGCGGTGCAACGTAATCGGGGTCGACCGTCCAGTCGAACCGCAGCAACAGGTGATGCATGATCGTCTTGATCTCTGCCCCGGCGAAGAACATGCCGATGCATTTGTGGACGCCGCCGCCGAACGGCTCCCACGCATAGCGGTGCACCTTGTCCTCGCGGCGATCGGCCGCGAACCGCCCGGGATCGAATTGCTCGGGGTTGGGCCAGTACTGCTCCATGTGATGCGTGAAGTGCGGCGCGACAGAGGCATACGTTCCCGCGGGCACGAACTTGCCTTGCACCTCGGTGTCCTTCACGGCGCGGCGGGCCACTACAGGTGTGGGCGAGACCAGGCGCAAGCACTCCTTCATGACCAGATCGACGTTGGTCAGCTCGTCGAGTTGCGCGAACGAGGGAGCATCGGTGCCCAGCGCCTCGCATTCGGCCCGGCACTTGTCTTGCCACTCCGGATGCTGGCCGAGGTACTGCATCATCGTCGACAGCGTGATCGTCGACGTGTCGTGCGCAGCCATGAGCAGGAAGATCATGTGGTCGATCACTTCGTCGTCGGAGAAGTGCTCTCCGTCGTCACCCTCGATGTGGCACAACACCGAGAAGAGGTCGTCGGTCTCGGTGGCTCGACGAGCCGGGAGGTAGCGGCGGAAGAACTGGTCGAGCACCGCTCGGCCGTCCAGACCCCGCTTCCACCGCGTGCCCGGAACGCGGTAGCGCACGATCGACGTGGCAGCCTGCACGCAGGCGATGAAACTCGCATTGAGCTCCGCAATGTCGGCGTGCGTCGTTCCCTCCGCACCGCCCATGAAGATGCTCGTCGCGACGTCGAGCGTCAGCTCTTTGAGCGCCGGATAGACCTGGAAGTCGCGGCCCGGCTGCCACGCGTCCAAACCTGTTGCCGTGACGGGATTCAACGCTGCGACGGACTTGGTCAGCCGGTCGCGAGTGAAGGCCTGCTGCATGATTCGTCGATGACGTAGATGCTCCTCGGAGTCGAGCAGCATCAGCCCGCCGTGAAAGAACGGCCCGATCAACAGCGACCAGCCGTCACCGTTGGCGAACGCCTTGTCCGCGTTCTGCAGCACTTGCTGACACGCATCGGGACCGAGAACGGTGATCCACTTCTGCCCGGCCATCGTCATCCACGAGACCTCGCCATACTTGTCCCACCGACTACCGAGCAGCTTCAGAGGGTCTCGAATGTACTCGAGCGTGTGCCCGACGACGGGAAGACCGCCGTCGCCGAACACCGGTTGGAGAGCTGAATCTGCGGGTGGAGCAGCCAGAGCACGTGCCATTATCGACCTCCGTCAATCTGACATGACGTCATGTCAGATGAGATGTAGTCTGCGTCACAGTCACGGTCTCTGTCAAGATCTACCCATGCCCCCTACGACGCGTCGCTACAACGGCATGAGCGCCGACGACCGCGCGGCCGACCGCCGAGCGAGATTGCTCGACGCCGGCCTCGAGGTATTCGCGGCAGCCGGAGCGAAGGGTGCGACCATGACCGCGATCTGCGCACACGCCAAGCTCACCGAGCGCTACTTCTACCAAAACTTCACCAGCAGAGACGACTTGCTCGAGCAGGTCGTGGAATCGGTGTCCGCCGAGATACGGACCGCAGCGCTGGATGCACTGCACTCCCCCGCCCGGACCGTCGACGAGAAGGTACACAACGCGGTGACCGCGTTCGTCGGCGTCCTGACCGAGGACCGCCGCAAGGGCCGGGTCGCGATGATCGAATCGCTGGCCGTCGACTCCCTCCGCGAATACCGACGAAAGTCATTGCGCGGCTTCGCCCATCTGGTGGCCGAACAGTCGCGCGAACTCTACGGCGAGAAGGCTTGGCCGCAACCACAGTCGGAGATCAACGGACTGCTGTTCATCGGCGGATTGGCCGAACTCGTGATCGCCTGGCTGAACGACGAAATCGACATCGCACCTGCAGACATCGTCGACGCCGCAACACGTCACTTCATCGCAACCGCGCACCGCTGAGGTGCGCTACGCGCAGTGGCGTGATTATTTGCCCGCAGAGGCACTTACCCGCACCACTGCGCCGCAGGCGCACTCCTACCGGTCGAAGTGCGCCTTCGAGATCTGCCCGTGCACGCCGACGGTCTTGTCGACCACCTGCGAGACGGTGAAGTTCGCGGCTGCGGACACGTACGCGTACGCCGTCGCTCGGTCCATGCCGAGGTCCGTCTCCAAGAAGTCCAGAGCATTGACCACCGCGCGGCGCATCGCCGCGTTCAGGTCCGAACTCTGGCCGCCGACGGCCCCGTCCGGATCTGATAGGCCGATCGGAATCCACGAGTCCTCGTTCTCGGCAAAGGGATACGAGTACGCGACGGACGGCGCGTCACCGCTGCCGGGCTTGCAGACCGTAAGCCGGAAGGTGCCGCGCAGAGACCCCTCCATCGCAGTCAGGGCCACCTCACCGTCACCCATCGCCATGTGCGGATCGCCGACGTAGAACAGCGCGCCCTCCGCGAACACGGGAAGGTAGAACGTCGAGCCGACGCCGAGCAGACCGACGTCGATGTTGCCACCGCCGAGCGTCGGGGGAATCGAGTTGGCATTCGGGGATGTCAGACCGGGGTCGCTCGCGAACGCCACGCCCATCATGCCCATGAACGGACGCAGCGGAAAGCGCACGGCCGCATCGCCGTACCTCATCACGCCCTGCCCGTCCTCGACGGCCGTGAACGTGGACACGTTGCCGTACTGCGTCGGGTCACCCGATTTCCTGCCGTCGCTTCCGATCGGCGGCATCACCTCGTCCAGGCTGATGCCCGCCGGTGCCTCACCGGACGCCGTAACTGCCAGAGAGCCCTTGCCGTGCCTGCTCGACACCACGCCGTACGGCACCCGCGGAACGGCCTCCAGAGTTTCGATCTTGAGCACATCGCCGCGCTGCGCACCTTCGACAAACACCGGGCCCGTCACCACGTGCGGTCCGTCGACGTCGAAGTTGCGAACCGTTCGGTCGTACCCGCCTGCGATGTCGATCGCGTCCTGAAGAACATCGGACTGGGAAACACCTTTGCCGCCGAAGAATTCGACGGGATCGCGGCCCTGGTCTTCGAGGATTCCCTCATGGCTGAGCGCGTCGATGGTCACCGTCTCGCCGGACTTCATCTGCAGCACCGATTCGGACTCGACCGTCGGGACGTACCCCCACAGGACCTTGTCGACCTCCGAGCTCAGGTAGTGATCGCCGGAGATGTCACCGGCTCCCGGCTGAAGAATGCCGACCGGTGCCGGAGCCGATGAACTCGCGGCGGCAGTGGTCGTCGAGGTCGTCGAACACGCAGCTGTAGTTGCCAAACCAGCCCCTGCGCTCATCGCTGCCACCGCCCGAATGAAGCCGCGTCGGCCGATTCCTTTGCTGATAGTTTCCGCTGCGTGCTCTGCCATCGACTGCGCCATACTGCCTCCTGAATTGTCCGAATCTCGAACGTAGATCAGGGGTGTTTCTCAGCAGTTACGAACGCGCGTCACGCGAATTGCTCAGCGACTCAACTGGGGTCGCTGCCGGCGATCGCCGACCACCAGATCGCGGTGACAGCTGCCAACAGACTCACCGCCAGAAATTGTGCAAAGCCCCCACCGTCGACGATCAACCACAGCAGCCCGATGAACGGGCCGGCCACCGCTGCGGGGGCGTCGAGCATGATCCGACGACGCAGCGAACCGAATCTGGCGCTGCGCCTGCGCAGATCGGCGTCGTTGAGGCGCGGGGCATCGAGAGGTGTTCCCGGCGGTAAGGTCGATCGCCGCCGACCGGAGGGCAACGCAACGATCCCCGGTTCGACGACGATAGCGCGGTGAAGGAAATTCGTAGTTCGACGAATAGGCGGTGCTCGCACGCGTCGGTAGATTCAGTGCCATGCCGACAGATTCCACACCCGACGGATTCGCCCTCGAACGCTTCGACGTCACCGATTCCGGGGCCATCGCCACGATCTTCGCCGCCAAGGACCTCCGAAACGGACTCTACGTTCTGCATTTCGCAGACAACGCGGCCTTCGTGGGCTACTCCGATTCACTCGCGGCCCGAGTGAATGCCGACCGCGAGATATGGCCCGACATCGAGGCCCTCGAGGTTGCACCCGGTGCCGCAGATCGTCTGGAGCAGCTCACCGATCTCGTGTCCCAGCTCCACCCACTGCGACAACGCCCGTCGGAGCCCACCGCGATCGGCGAAGCTCCGGGAGTGAAGACGGCACTGCCCAAAGAACGAGCCAAGCGCACGACGCTCCTCGACGCGGCCGTGGGACGCAGTCGTCGCCAGTTCTGGGAACTGTCCGACCACATCGCGTACCCCGCCATCCGAAGCATCGTGGCCGACTACATCAACTCGTCGATCCCCGACCCGGCCAACACCGCGAAATACCTGTGGCAGACAGCCGCTCTGTCCGACGTACAGGACGACAGCGGTCCGCGACGATTGCTGACGCTGACGTGCGGCGGCTTCGAGACCCTGCGAGTCGACGAAATCGTGCACGACGACGACACGATCGAACTCGACCTGCGCATCAACACCAACGTTCCGCGCGACCGGACCGACGAGCAGCTCGAGGTCTCCAACGAAACCGTCAGCGCCGGACGTGGGCCGTACCGAGACGAACGGGTGTGGTCGTGGTCGATCGACCTCGGCGCGTTGCTGGAAGAAGACGTGGATGTCGATCTCGGCATCGACGACGACACGTTCGACGATCTCGCGTACGGCCTCAACGCGCGGCTGATGCGGTCCGGAAACTCAACGGGCGCAGCGGCACACAACAACGATCTCGCGGCCGACCTACTCGCCGAGGCGTACCGGCAGCTGTTCGAGGCCGAGTGACCGACCGCCTCTGGTACGTCGCGTATGGCTCGAACCTGTTGCGAGAGAGGTTCTCCGTCTACCTGACGGGCTCCGAGGACGGCTCGGAGTTCGGGGCACATCCACCGGCGCCCTCGTCGGCAGCGGTCGAGGCCGAACGCTGGTTGTGGATCGATCACGCCCTGCACTTCGCAGGCGTGTCCCGACGGTGGACCGGGGCGTCGGCCTTCGTGTCACTGACGACCGATCCCGCCGAACCGTCACTGGCGCACGGATACCTGATCGAAAGTGTGCAGTTGGCGCACGTCGCCTCGGTGGAGAACGTGGTCGATTCCGTCGATATCTCGGCTGTGGAATCACTGAGCATCGGCGAGTGGGCCGCACTCGACATCGACCGCCGAGGTAAAGCATACCGAGGGAAATACGATGCGCTGCTCCGGCTTCCGGACATCGACGGACTGCCCGCGTTCACACTGACGAGTTCGATCGTGCGGGAGCACGGCGAACCGTCGAGCAAGTATCTCTCGACGATCCGGCGTGGACTACTGTCCGCAGAAATCGACATGGACGTCGACGCCTACCTCGACGCCGCCGCCGGACGCGTCACTTCAACGCGTCGAGGTTCGTCTTCAGAAGCATGACGTTGTAATCGGACCACCGAGAAGCCGTGAAGTACAGGTCTTTTCCGCTCGACATCGGGTGAATGAACGGCGCGTAGATGCCGCCTGCCGTCTGGTTGGCGTCGAGAATCGTCCTCGGTTCGCTCCACGGTCCCTCCGGGTTTTCCGCCGTGCGCGCCACCAACGTCCGGTTGTTCTCGTTGCCGTACATCATGACGTACCGGCCGAGGTAGTCGTTCCACGCCACCGACATCTCGCTGACCGGGCCCTTCACCACGGCCACGGTGTCGCCGACGTTCTTGGACCATTGCTTGGCCGGATCGGGATCTTGCGTCGAATACTCGTACGCGTCGAGATTCTCGATCTGATCGGGCGCGACTCTGGAGACGAACGCGTCGCCGAATCGTCCGTTGGGAGTACCGAACTGGTACAGGTACTGACCGTCTTGTCCCAGAACATAGGCGCTCTGCTGAAACTTGCCCTGGCTTTCGTGGACGTTGGTGAAGCCCGGGATCGTGACACCCTTGTTGACGCGGATCGTCTTGGGATCCGTCGTCCAATTCTGGCCGTTGTCGGTCGATTTGGCCGTCGCCGAGTAGTTCGTTATCCAGCGACCGGGTGTGCCCCAGCTCTGCACCGACATGTAGTTGATGTACTGGGTGTTGCCGATCGCGATAGCCGCCGTGGGGATGGTCGTGTCCTCGACGCTCGGTAGCTTCGCGCTCGAGATGATCTCGGCGGCGTAACGCGGATTGTTCGCTCTGACAACCGCACCCGAGGTGGTGTTCGCCGGGTCGGCCGGACCGATCGTGATGCCCTGCGACAGGTTCGTCGACGCCTTGTCCGAGCGGAAGAGTGCATTGCTGCGCCACTGGGCATTGCCGGAGGAGCAATCACCGAACGTGTCACCGAACGCCATCAAGATCTGGCCCGCACCGTTGTCCCAGGTGATACCGAGGTCGGTTCCGGACATCGCCAGGTTGTCGTAGGTGTCGTTCACGCTCTGCGGACCGGTGACCCAGGCGATGCTCTGGGTGTTCCCGGTGATGCGCGGCAGAGGCCCCTGCGGTCCCTGCGGGTTCTTGCCCGACATTCCCGCGCTGCCCGACGAACCGAACAGCGGTGAGGAGCCCGGCCCACCCAGACCGCCGCACGGTTCTGCAGAGACGGTCGGCGCAGTCAATGCGCTCAGCCCGCTCACTGCCAATGCCAGGACAGCCCCGACAGCAATATGCCGACTACGTAAGCGCATGAACGAACCCACCGTTCCCCTTGTGAAGCACGATACGGATGTGACTGATGGGACGAGTGTTACGCAAATACACTTAGGTCGCAACAATTAGTTCGTGTCGATGCTTGACAAATCGAACGCTATGGGAATGACACCAATGTGATTACTGCGCGATCAGGCGGGCATGCGCGGTGTCGAGCAAGAGCAGAGCCGCTCCCTGCACGACGACCGCGGTTCCGTGACCGATCGCCTGGTCAGCGGTGATTCGGCGGCCGAAGCTGGGCTTCCGGACGGCGATGTGAGCACCGGCCGCGACGTAGAGCACGTCGAGCCCGGCATTGATCCACAGCAACTTGCTCAAACTCTTCGACGTCGGGACCGAGGAGTTGAGCGCTCCCGACCCGGCGATCGCCACATCGATCGCACCCCAACCCGCGGTCTGCTGGCCGAATGCACGACGGGCAGGAGACGAGCCGCGCACCGCCAACACCGTTCCGGCAAGCACACTCACACCGCCCCACACGGCGAGACGCCGACCGAGTAGTTGGGCGACGGCGGGAGCTTCCATTCGAGTCATCGCTCCAGTGTGCCGGGCTCGAACCCGAAGGCGACCCGTAACGCGCGGTCCGTTGCTGCCGATCACCGAGCACCGGGTATTCGTGCTCGAAACGAACGGAGTCACCATGCTGAAGAAGATCCTCGCCGGCGCTGCACTGACGATCGGCGTGGCGGTGCTCGCCGCACCGACGGCATCCGCTGCGCCCGACGACAACCCGTTCGGCCCCAAGGACTCCACATCGAGCTTCGTCAACGCATTCGACCCCGCGGCCTACGGCAGCGCGAGCGAGAAGTCGCTGATCATCAGCCCGTTCGGGACCACACGACAAATCGACTGTTCCTCGTTCCATGCCCGCACCTGGTGCACTCAGAACGGCCACGCGCTCACCGACATCCGCATTCCGGCCGGATCGTCGGAATGGGATTACCGGATGCTCTACGTGTACAACCCGTTCTAACCGTCGGATAAGGCGCAGCCGCGATTACAGCCCGAGCGGATGCGCGTCGGCCCCGGGCAACCAACTGTTGCCCGGCCCGACCCACCCCCTCTCCTTGATCATCTTCTTCGCCGCACGTCGATGGCGGCCGAGCAGGCGGTCGAGGTAGAGGAGCCCGGCCAGATGGTCGGACTCGTGCTGCAAACACCGCGCCAGATAACCCGTGCCTTCCACCGTCACCGGGTTGTTCTCCACATCGACACCTGTCACACGAGCCCAGTGGGCACGCCCGGTCGGAAACAGCTCCCCCGGCACGGACAGACATCCCTCGGTGTCTTCCGGGTCGGGCATCGTCTCCGGAATTCCAGAGGTCTCGAGCACCGGGTTGATCACGTGTCCGCGGTGACGGACCCCACCGTCCCGCAGGTCGTAGACGAAGACCGAACGTGGGTCGCCGATTTGGTTAGCCGCCAGACCCGCACCGGGTGCAGCCGTATTGGTCTCGAACATGTCCTCGACCAGCGCTGCGAGCTCGTCGTCGAACACCGTCACGCGAGTTGCCGGAGTTGTCAGCCGGGGATCACCGGCAACCAGGATCGCTCGAATCGCCATGAGATGAGGATAGTTTCGCTCCGAGAGCGGCGGAGCCCTGGGCAACGAGGTTACTGTCGATCTGTGGCCCACTCCCGTCGTACCTCCGCCGCGCACCCCGCAGACAAGGTGTGCGCGTCGTGCGGTCGGCGGATCGAGTGGCGCAAGAAATGGGAGAAGAACTGGGATGACGTCAAGTACTGCAGCGACACCTGCCGGCGGCGCAAAGTGAGTGCAACCGACAAGGAACTCGAAGACAAAATCCGATCCTTGCTCGGCGCCCGATCACGCGACGCGACGATCTGCCCCTCGGACGTCGCACGAGCCCTGTCCGACGACGCCTGGCGCGACTTGATGGAGCCCGTTCGCCGCGCGGCCCGACGTATGGTCGACGCCGGCGAAGTCGAGATCACACAGAAGGGGTCGGTCATAGATCCCTCGACCGCAAAAGGACCGATCCGGATCCGTTGGAAGCGTTGACGGAAACCTGTCGGTGGGTGGGTATAGCTTTCGTGGTGTGAAGACATGGGGGGATGTGTTCGGGCTCGGAGACCAGGAGTTGGTCTCCGAGCTTGCTGACGTGGCTTCACTCGAAAACGCTCTCGCAGCAAAGAGATTGACGTTGCTCGCCGAGATCGACCGCCGCGGCTTGGCGATGAAACTCGGGCACTCGTCCGTCACCCGCTGGTACGCGAAGTCGGTGCGCATCACGGACGGATCCGCCGCCCGCCAGAACGCACTGGGCTACTGGCTGTTCGATCACCCCACCGTGCTCGACGCCCTCGCTGATGGCCGCATCCATGCCGCGCACGCCGCCGCCATCGCCGAGGGATACGACGTCGTCCTGGTGGCCGACCCGACGTTGGATCAGGTACGCCGCGACGGAATTGTCGACGAATTGCTCGACACCGCGATGCGCAACACCGCCGGCCAAGTGACCTCCCGCGCGCACGCTTTGGCGCATGCGGCCGCGGACGACGCCCGGGCACGACACGCGAAAGCCGAGAAACAACGCCGAGAGCAGGAACAGCGGGAACAGGAGCGTCGCGCCGCCGACACCGCCACGTCCTCCGACCGACACGGCGACCCGACACCGGATCCGGAACCGCCTGCGCCCAAGCCTGTTCCGCTGCCGCCTGCACCGCGACCGGTGTCGGAGAACTCGGCACTGAACCGATTCGACCTGCACCCTCTCGCCAACGGCCGCTTTCAGTTCGGTGGCGACATGGACCGGTTGCTCGCCGAGAAGCTTCTCACCGCTCTGTCGCCGTTGACGGCACCTCGGCCGGGGCCCGGCGGGGAGCGCGACCCGCGGAGTGCGTCGAAGCGCCGGGCCGATGCGCTCGATCAGATCCTCGACCGACACCTCCGCGGCAGCACTCGTGGGTCGGCGGGCGGGTCGCGGGCGTCGGTGCACCTGATCGTTGCCCTGCGGGACTTGCTCGCTCACGGTGGCAACAAGCAAACGGGTAGCACTGCAACGGATTCGGTCGACACGGGTTCGGTCGCGGGGAGCTCCTCGAACGGCGGCGACAGCAACGGCTCGCGTCCGGATGGAGTGGCCCGAGGGGATATCGCTGCTCGCGGCGATGCGACATCCGGATGTGGTGGTGCCGGGCAGAAGTCTGCGTCCGACCCGGGCGACGCTGGTTCTCGCGACGCCACCGCGGCCGGCCGTGGCGGTGACAGTAACGGCGGGCAGAAGTCTGCGCCCGAGCCGGGCGACGCGGACTGGCCGTTCCACCTCGACTGGACCGGCCCCATCAGCCGCTTCCTCGCCGAGCTGGTCACCTGCGACGCCGACCTGACCCCGGTCATCGTCGACCACCACGGCGTACCACTCGCGCTCGGACGAACCACCAGACTCGCCAGCGACGACCAACGCATCGCCCTGACCATTCGCGACACCTGCTGCGTCATGTGCGGCCGCCCAGCCCAGTGGTGCCAAGCCCACCACATCACAATGCCGTTAAGTTACGCCGATACGATAACGCGACACGCGGTGTAGATGTACTTTTAAAGTTGCGGTTTTCGTAGAATTAACTGGTGGACGAAA
>NZ_JBFBKN010000047.1:0-18420 GCF_040702225.1 Rhodococcus sp. NPDC080181 | reverse complement strand
GAATTCGCGAACCTCCAGGTCGGATACGACCCCGCGCAGCGGTGGGTGCTCGTGTTCGCGGTCACGATGATGACCGGACTACTGGTGTCCCTGGTCATCACACGTCGCCGTGTCTGGTTCCGGGTCCACCCCGGCGAGCGCGGTCTCTCGCCAGTGGACATGGGTGGCCTGGCTCGCACCGATCACGCCGGCTGGGGACCGGAATTCCAGACCCTTCGGTTGAAGATCTGGCCGCACACGCAGAGCCCGTCCGAGAACCACGACAGAGAAACGGTGTAGCACCATGCCGATCGACGACACCCTCGCCCGGTGGAGCGACATCAGCTTCGAGACCGCCTTCGTGGTCTATCTCCTCGCCGCGATCGCATTCCTCGCACAGCTCGCAACGACCCGTAGCGCGGAACTGCACAATACGGAGCGACTTCGTGCTCGGATCATTGCTGCCACGTCGACGACGCCCGGACGCATTCCCGACGCACCCCGGCGAGTTCCATCCGAACGTTTCGGGCGTAGCGGACTCGGGCTGGTGATGGTGGCACTGACCCTGCATATCGGGTCGATCATCCTTCGCGGGATCGCCACCGGCAGGCCGCCGTGGGGCAACATGTACGAATTCGTCTCGGTCACCTGCGCAGCAGGTGTAGTCGCTGCACTGGTGGTGCTGCGCTCGACGCAGCTACGCACCCTGTGGTTGTTCGTTCTGGTGCCGACGTTGATCCTGCTGTTCGTCGCCGGCACCGTGCTGTACGCCGACGCAGCACCGGTGGTACCGGCACTGCAGTCGTACTGGCTGCCGGTGCACGTCTCCATCGTCTCGCTCGGCAGCGGGGTGTTCCTGATCTCCGGGGTTGCGAGCATACTGTTCCTGATCCGCATGAAGCATCCCGAGGACTCGGGCAGCCGCGTGAGCCGGATCGCAGCCCGCCTGCCCTCCGCGCAGACACTGGACATCGTGGCCTACAAGACCACGATCTTCGCCTTCCCGCTCTTCGGCGTCGGCGTCATCCTCGGCGCTATCTGGGCCGAAGCCGCGTGGGGCCGGTTCTGGGGCTGGGATCCGAAAGAAACGGTCTCCTTCATCACCTGGATCGTCTACGCCTCCTACCTGCACGCCCGCGCCACCAGCGGGTGGCGCAACACCCGCGCAGCATGGATCAACATCGCCGGATTCGTGGCGATGCTGTTCAATCTGTTCATCATCAACATGGTCGTCTCCGGCCTGCACTCCTACGCAGGCCTGAACTGATGACCGCTATCTGCCTCTCAGCGCGTCCGTACGGTCCTGCGGAATGGGCATCGGCGACATCGGTCCCGCCTCGACCCGGCCGGTGTTACCGGCCGGGTATCGCCCCGACCACGATCCTGGAGCAGCGATCACGATCCGGATCACCTGACCCCAGGATTCGCGCCGATCATGTTCTACCGCCGCAGCTTTCACCATCGCGGCGTGGTTGAGAGCATGCAATCACGGATAGTGCTGCGAGAGGATGTGTGTTCGTTCGAGGTGGTGCCAGCGCACCTCTGTTGTCGATGCCGCTGCTGCTGGGGTCATGTCGATCCCGTAGAGCCTGCATGCAGTCCGATCACCGCCCGCAGGTCTCTACCTTCCCTGACCGAGTTCGCTTCGCGCGGGAGTCGATGTGCAGCAGGTACATCCATCCGAGCACCCGGAGCTGCTGCCGTCGTCTGCTCCGATCGCCGAGGGTGACGGTGCGGTGGTGGCGGCCAGTAGGTTCCCAGATGCGAGAGGCGCAGCGTTCCTCGGCGTCGGGGCCGGAGCGCAGCAGGCATCCTCGAAGGCCGCTGCGGGTGCGATCGTGACATTGAGGGCACCGGATGCCGTAGGCGGTGGGACGAACCCGTCCAACGGTGTGGTGCGGGCGGCACGAATCGCATTGGCGATCACCAGGACTTCGGCGAGTTCGTGGACGAGCACCACAGTCGCCAAACCGAGGACGCCGGTGGCAGCCAGTGGGACGAGCACGCCGATGATCGCGATCGACAGGGCGATGTTCTGGACCATGATGCCGCGGGCATGCCGAGCGTGGGCCAGCACCTGCGGTAGATGCCGGAGGTCTTCCCCCATGAGGGCAACATCGGCGGTCTCGATGGCAACGTCGGTTCCCATTGCGCCCATGGCGATACCGACATCTGCGGTCGCCAAGGCGGGAGCGTCGTTGATGCCGTCGCCGACCATGGCAATCTTGCGTCCGGCCGCGATGTCGGCGAGCAGGGCCGCTTTGTCCTCGGGCAGTAGTTCGGCGTGGACGGCGGTGATACCCGCCTGGGTCGCCAGGGCCTGCGCAGTGAGTGCGTTGTCGCCGGTGAGCATCGCAGTGTCGATACCGAGCGCGGTGAGTTGGCGGACAGCCTCGGCGGCCTCGGGCCGCAGTTCGTCGCGGACGGCGATCGCAGCGATCAGGACTCCGGCGCGTTCGACGAGAACGACTGTGGCACCGCTGCTTTGGAGACGAGCGACGTCGGCGCGGAACTCCTCGGAGCTGGGGTGGGTGTCGAACCAGCTCGGTTTCCCGAGCCTGATCGCGGCTCCGTCGAGGGTGCCGGTCAGGCCGTGTCCGGCGATGGCAGTGACATCATCGGCTGCCGCGACGGTCGATACGGAAGCGAGGATGGCGCGGGCGAGTGGATGCTCGCTGCGCGCTTCGAGCGCAGCAGCAACGGCCAGCGCGGCGTCGCGGCCGATTCCCGCAGCGGTGACGACGTCGACGACCTCCGGTCGTCCTGCGGTGAGGGTGCCGGTCTTGTCCACGGCGACGACGCGGATGCGGCCCAGCTCTTCTACTGCTGCACCGCCTTTGATCAATGCCCCGTTGCGGCTCGCAGCCCCGATCGCCGCCACCACCGACAGCGGCACCGAGATGGCCAACGCGCACGGTGATGCCGCGACCAGGACCACCAGTGCGCGTTCGAGCCACAACATGGGGTCACCGAGCACCGCACCGACGCCGGCGACGAGGGCGGCGAGAATCATGATCGAAGGCACGAGGGGACGTGCGATCCGGTCCGCGAGCCGCTGGCCGGCCCCTTTGCGGTCCTGGGCCTGTTCGACGATGCGGACGATGCGCGCAAGCGAACTCTCCGATGCCGGCGCGGTGACGGTGATCTCGATGGCTCCGCCGCCGTTGATGGCACCGGCATGCACCTCGTCGCCGACACCGGCTTCGATGGGCACGGACTCGCCGGTGATCGCGGACACGTCCAGATTCGTCGAACCGCGTGCGATGGTGCCGTCCGTGGCAGCTCGCTCGCCCGGTCGCAGCACCATGGTGTCCCCGATCACGACATCGTCGGGGGGCAGGGCCTGCTCGGTTCCACCGCGCAGGACCGACACTGTCGGCGGCACCAAGGACAGAAGTGCGCGTAGTCCGCGGCGGGTCTTGGTGACCGCGTACTCCTCGAGTCCCTCGGCGACGGAAAACAGGATGCCGAGCATCGCGGCCTCGGGGATCTGGCCCAATGCGATGGCACCGAGGAGCGCGATCGTCATCAGCGTGCCGACACCGATGCGGCCGTGTCGCAGATTTCTCACCGTCGCGGGAACGAAGGTGACGGCCGCGATCGCGGCAGCGATCAGACCGCCGACGGTCGCGACCGCATCGGCACCCGTTCGACCGAGCAACCACGATGCGGCGAGGATGATCGCGGCTACCGATGCGAGTTGCAGCTCGCGGACCTGCCACAACCTCTGGGGTACGTCGGTCGGAGCCGGACCTGCCGTGCCCGTACCGTCGGCGGCCGGTTCGGTGGTCGGCGCAGCGGGGGTCGGTCCGCAGCACGCGTCAGCCATGATCGACCCCGGTGAGATCAGCGGTGGCCGAGGCGGTGGCCAGTGGCTCGGTCAGTATCGAGAGCAGTCGGGCGCCGCGATCGGTGAGCGAATACATGACCAACTTTCCCTCTCTGTTCGATGTGACGGCGTCCGCGGCTTTGAGTTTGCGGAGATGGTGGGAGACCAGCTTCTGGCTCTGTCCCACGATCCACGCAACATCGCAGCCGCACATCTGCCCGCCGGCGTTCAACGCGAGCGCGATGGTCAGTCGGGTGGGGTCACCGAAAGCTCGGGCAGCGTCGGCGACCGGTTCGATATCGCCGAGAGCAGGCAAGGCTGCGCGCACCCTCTCGGCGTGAGGGAGGTCCATACACAACAGATCGCACGAGTCCAAAGGTTCCAAGGCCATGGGCACAATCTAACAATCATGCGATCGTCAGGGAAGACCTTTCGGTCGACGTTCGTACGATTGTTAGTCTCACAACGGGTCGAAACGCCCATATCGGGCCCGTTGATCAGTCCGAACGAGTCGAGAAGGTAGTTGTATGAGCCGAGCGTTGAAGATTTCCCTGTCCCTGGTGGTCGTGTTCGCCGCCGCGTTGGCTGTATTTCTGGTGGTGGACCGATCGGGCACGCCGGATGCTGCCGCCGCCGAGCAGGCCGCCGCCGACCCTGCCTCGATCGCGGTGCGCGAGAACAGTCATCGGTTGAACTCGGTGCCCGACGGCCGGGTCACGTTCGTGGAGTTCCTCGACTTCGAGTGCGAGGCCTGCCGGTCTGTCTACCCAGCGATCGAACAATTGCGTGAGGAGTACGGCGACCGGGTGAGCTTCGTGGCCCGCTACTTTCCCATCGCCTCGCACTTCAATGCCGAACGCGCCGCACGCGCTGTCGAAGCCGCAGCACAGCAGGGCGGCTTCGAGGACATGTATCAGCGCATGTACGAGACGCAGGCGCAGTGGGGCGAACAGCAGGTTCCGCAGGACGAGTTGTTTCGGAGCTTCGCCGTCGAGCAAGGACTCGACATGAGCGCCTTCGATGCCGCTTACACCGACCCTGCGACGCTCGAACGCATCGAGGCCGACGTCGCCGACGGGATCGCGCTCGGCGTCCAGGGCACCCCGACGTTCTTCCTCAACGGCACCAAGATCGAACCCACCACCTACGGAGACCTCACCGATGCCCTCGACGCTGCACTCGGCTGACCGCGCAGCCGCTCTCACCCGACGCAGCGGACCGTTCGCCCGAAGCCTGCCCTGGCTGCTGCTGGTAGGAGGCGTGATCGGACTGGCCGCCGCGTTCGTACTCACGGTAGAGAAGTTCGCCCTTGCGCTCGATCCCGCCTACGCCCCGACCTGCAGTATCAATCCGGTACTCAACTGCGGATCGGTGATGGACACCCCGCAGGCGTCTGCGTTCGGATTTCCCAATTCCCTTCTCGGGATCGCGGGCTTCGCCGTCGTGGCGGCAGTGGGTGCCGCCCTGCTCGCCGGAGCCGTGTTCGCGCAGTGGTTCTGGAGTGCACTGCAGGTCGGTGTCACTGCTGCTGCGGTCTTCGTGCACTGGCTGATCGTGCAGAGCCTCTACGACATCGGCGCGCTGTGCCCGTACTGCATGGCGGTGTGGGCGGTCACCGTACCGATCTTCTGGTACGTCACGCTGCGCAACCTCGACCGCGGGGCTCCGAGTGCGGGCCGGCGGCAGTGGGCGGGAGTGTTGATGCGCAATCACTCGATTGCGCTGACCGTGTGGTTTCTCGTCCTCATCGCCCTGATCGCGCAGCGTTTCTGGTCGTACTGGTCCACGCTCCTATGATCCGCGACGTACCGTTCGCCCCTCTGCCGATCTCTCGAGAAAGAAGGTCACGGCGATGACGCGCGGCTGGTCGATCGTCATGCTCGTCGTTGTCGTTGCATCGATCGTCGCACTGTGGCCCCGCTCCGGTGGCGTCGAGGGCGGCCCATCCGACGTCATCGCCAACAATGTCGCGCCGGTCGGACCCGAACCCACACTGTCCCGCCCGCCGGATGACGCGGCACGAGCAACAGCGCTACCGCTGTGTCCGCAGCCGGTGCCACACGAAGGTGGGCCGCTGGCGGGAGTGATGGCGCGCTGCATCGGCAGTGCCGACGATGTCGATCTCGTCGACGTTCTCGGCAGCGAGGTGACGCTGATCAACCTGTGGGCATCCTGGTGCGGCCCGTGCCGCACCGAGATGCCCGTAGTCGATGCCTACGCCGCAGAACCCGACGCGATCCCAGTCATCGGAATCAACGTCGAGGACCGACCCGCGGACGCGGCCGCGCTGCTCACGCAACTGGGCATCCGCTATCCGAACTACATCGACGGCGGCAGCGTCCAGGACGCGCTCTCGGCACCGCCGGTCCTTCCCCTGAGTTTTCTCGTCCGCCCGGACGGAACGATCGAGCGCATCACCGACCCGACAGTGTTCGAGACGACAGACCAGATCCGCACTGCAATAAAGGACTTCACCTCATGACACGTTTCCTACCCGTGTGGGTCGGTACTCGACGACAAGGCGGCACGCCCACCGCGGCAATCGGATCGATTCTTGCCGTCGTACTACTGATCTCCGGATGCTCCGCTGGTGCCGACGCTGCACCGTCCGGCGGGAGCTTCGACTTCGTCGCGCCCGGTGGCCGAACCGACATCGTCTACGACCCTCCCGAAACACGCGGAACCATAGGCGAGCTCGCCGGCCCCGATCTGATGGAGGAGGGCAAGACGACCGCTCTGGCGGACTACGACGGAAAGGTCGTCGTGATCAATCTCTGGGGTCAATGGTGTGGCCCCTGCCGCGGCGAAGCCGACGACCTCGAAGAGGTCTACGAGGCCACCCGTGAGCGCGGTGTGCAGTTCCTCGGTATCAATGTCCGAGATCCGCAGAAGGACAAAGCGCAGGACTTCGTGGTCGACAACAACGTCACTTACCCTTCGATCTACGACCCCTCGATGCGGACGCTGATCGCCCTCGGCGGGAACTATCCGACCAGCGTCATTCCCTCGACGCTGGTACTCGATCGCCAGCACCGGGTGGCCGCGGTCTTCATGCGAGCCCTGCTCACCGAAGACCTGCTTCCCGTCGTCGAACGGATAGCCGCGGAATGACGACTCTTCTCGCCCAAGACATCGGGTCGACGTTCCAGAACGCGGCATCGAGTGGGCCCCTACTGCTGGCGATCGCGGCATGCATGCTCGCCGGGTTGGTCTCGTTCGCCTCACCGTGCGTGGTGCCGCTGGTGCCGGGATACCTGTCCTACCTGGCAGGCATCGCCGGCGCCGACGCCCAATCAGCCCGCGACGCCCAATCAGCCCGCGGCACCCAATCGGCCTGCGAGGCTCAGTCAGCCGATGCCCGGACACCCAGCACCGCGACCGCCGGTACGTCGTCGACGGGTCTCGTGAATCGCTGGCGTGTGGCCGGTGCAGCGTCGTTGTTCGTCGCCGGGTTCACCATCGTCTTCGTCCTCGCCACAGCCTCGGTCTTCGGAGTCATCGGCACCTTGCGCATCAACGAGCAAGTACTCCAACGCGTGGGCGGGGTCATCACGATCATCATGGGTGCGGCGTTCATCGGGTTGATACCCGCACTGCAACGCGACACCCGATTCGCACCCCGGCAGATCTCGTCCCTTGCAGGAGCGCCGCTGCTCGGTGGGGTGTTCGCGCTCGGCTGGACGCCGTGCCTGGGTCCGACCCTTGCCGGCGTGCTGTCCGTGGCGGCAGGCACCGAAGGTGCAACCGCAGCCCGCGGGGTCACTCTCATCGTCGCGTACTGCCTGGGACTCGGCCTACCGTTCGTCGTTCTTGCGTTCGGTTCGAGTTCGGCGATGCGCGGTGTGGGGTGGCTTCGGAGGAACTCTCAGAGGATCAAGGTGGCGGGCGGTGTCATCATGATCGCCGTCGGCATCGCACTGCTGACCGGGGTGTGGGGGTTGTTCATCGCCTGGATCCGCAACGAATTCGTCAGTGCAGTGATCCTGCCCATCTGATCGTGATGTCGCCGAACCGCCACGCCGCATTGCATTGTTCGGGAGGCCGAACTATATTTTCAGGGTTCTGACATATTGTTGGTGCCGGAGGGTGTGGTCATGTCTGTGCTGCAGCGCCGATCGTCTCGGCCGCCCTCGAGGTTTCGGTCTGGCCTCGTTCTGCTCGGTCCTGCTTTCGTCGCCGCGATCGCCTACGTCGACCCCGGCAATGTCGCCTCCAACGTCAGCGCCGGCGCGCAGTTCGGGTACCTGCTGGTCTGGGTGATCGTCGCCGCGAACGTGATGGCCGGCCTCGTGCAGTTCCTCTCCGCCAAACTCGGCATCGTCACCGGAATGACACTGCCCGAAGTGGTCCGCGAGAAGTCGAGCAAGAGTGTGCGACTGGCATATTGGGGGCAAGCAGAAGTGGTCGCCATGGCGACCGACCTCGCAGAGATCGTCGGCGGTGCGATCGCTCTTTACTTGCTCTTCGACCTGCCGCTCCTGATCGGCGGCCTCATCACCGGAGCCGTATCGATGATCTTGTTGCTGGTCCAGGATCGCCGGGGCCAGCGCCCGTTCGAGTTCGTGATTCTCGGTCTACTCGGTGTCATCGCCGTCGGATTTCTTGCCAGCGTCGTCGTGGAACCGCCATCGTTCACCGCCGCTGCCGCCGGGTTGATTCCGCGGTTCGACGGCGCGGAAAGCGTATTGATAGCCGCCGCTATGCTCGGTGCGACGATCATGCCGCACGCGGTCTATCTGCACTCCGGCCTTGCACGTGACCGGCACGGACACCCCGAGGCAGGGCCTGTCCGGCAGCGGTTGTTGCGGATCACCCGGATCGATGTCGGGTTGGCGATGCTGCTGGCCGGTGCAGTGAACATGTCGATGCTGCTGTTGGCGGCCTCGACGCTGGGAGGCCGAGAGGGCGTCGATTCCATCGAAGGAGCTCACACAGCAGTAGGAGACACTCTGGGGCCGGTGGTAGCGCTGCTGTTCGCGGTGGGCCTGCTGGCCTCGGGCCTGGCATCGACATCGGTCGGGGCATACGCCGGCGCGATGATCATGGACGGCCTACTACGTCAGCGCATTCCGATTCTGGTGCGACGACTGGTGACACTTGTTCCCGCACTGGCAATTCTGGCCGCGGGGGTCGACCCCAGTCGGGCACTGGTCGTCTCACAAGTCGTCCTGTCCTTCGGTATTCCGTTCGCGCTCATTCCCTTGGTGCGGTTCACCTCGGACCGCATCCTGATGGGCGGCGATGTCAATCACCGGATCACGGCATACGCGGCATGGCTCATCGCGGGAATCGTCGTCGCACTCAATGTCGCGTTGATCTATCTGACCGTCGCCTGACTGCGCGCGGGTGGACAAGTCCAGCATGCGCTTATTTCAGGACGATGACCACGCGTAGCGCGTCGACGGACGTCCGGGTCATCGAGTTTCTGCTCGAGGGTGCGGTCAGGGTGCGCCGTTGCCTGCCGTGGTGGGCTCGTGTTGGCTTTTTTCATCGGTATGGAAAGTGATCAGATTGCCGTCGGTGTCGACAGCTGCGAACTCCGTCGTTCCCCAGTCCGTCGAGACGGGACGACCCGCGTCTGCGGGATGGAGCACTCCCGCGCGGGACATCTCGGCGTAAAGGTCGTTGATCTCGTCCACGGCGATGCGGCAGCTGGCTGTGCCGGCAAGGAACGTCTCGGCTCCGCTGCATACCGGCCATGCCGCAGGGTCTGAACGGGTATTCCAGCTGTCGTCGTCGGCGGCCCACAAGTGGATCTCGACGTCGTCGCGGGTAAGTCTCGCGAAAGTCGGGTCGGTGTACCGGGTCGTGAAGCCGAACGCGCGGACGTATATCTCTACAGCGGTGTCGATGTCTCGTACCGGCAGCGCAGGTACCACTTTCGACATGCCCATAGGCAACACTAACGCCGACGAGCCGGAGTAGGAGCCGAACCCACATCAATTGCTGGCGCTCAGTGCATTCGACTTCTGACACAGTGAACGCGACTCCTGAAACTGACAGGATCGATATCGAGACTCAATCGTGATGTGTCTCAGAAACCTGTCTCAAGCTCTGACGCGCCGCCTGTGCCTTGTCGGCCGTTTCTGAGACAGTCATCCTCGTGAGCGCCGTTTTGGGATACATGAGGGTCTCGACCACCGATCAGTCGCTGGATCTACAGAGAGACGCACTGACAGCCGCCGGCTGCTTCCGCATCTGGGAAGAGGTCGCATCCGGAGCAGACAAAGACCGACCTCAGTTGCAGCTGCTCCTCGAGAGCGTGCGCGCCGGCGACGTCGTCGCAGTATGGCGACTCGATCGACTCGGCCGCTCACTGAGCCACCTCATCGAAACCGTCAACCTCATCGAAACCAAAGGTGCAACACTGCGCAGCATCACCGAAGGCATCGACACCTCGACAGTCGGAGGACGCCTGACCTACAACATCTTCGGCTCCCTCGCCGAATTCGAACGAGACCTCGTCAAAGAACGCACCATGGCCGGCCTCGCAGCCGCACGAGCCCGCGGCCGCATCGGTGGCCAACCAGCCAAGATCGACGCCGACAAAGCTCGTCACATCCGCAGAATGCTCGACGACGGCACACCCAAAACCGAAATCGCATCAGTACTCGGAATCGGCCGCGCCACCCTCTACCGGCACCTCAGTTCGCCTGCGGGTTAAGCGATTAGCTCCCATCACGGTGTACGTCCGGCCCCGGGTTCCTTTGGCGAGACACTTCCACCGGGTACACCAAAACGGCGACAGGAGGGGTCGCACGTCCTCTGTCTCTGCCAAGGAAAATTGGCGGCTCGCAAGGTCAGGACCGGAACAAATTTCCGTACAGCTGTGCAATGGATTCGAAGACTTCTACGGGATCCACATAATTGTTCTTGTCTCGTAACGCGTCTTCGAGGGCATCTTCGTTCACGATGTTGTCGGGGACCAGCACGTGCCACTTGTAACCCCGCGGTTGTGGACGAACTCCTGCCGAGGCCAAGTATGCATTGATGTCCTCGTTCTGTGCACGCAAATCTTCTTCAGTGAAGGCCTCGAACCAAACTTCCTGCGGGTCACCGGTTGCCTGGTGACCGCGTGACACTTTCACGGGCGGATGCAGCGCCGCTGGATACGACGTCCGAAAGCATCGGCCCGGACCCGCAGCCCAGGCAGTCAACGCCCCATGACCGTTGGCGACGAGCGGTACGTATCGACCCGTGGGCAGACCTTCAGGTATTTCACCCTCGTCATCCGCGACCGGGTAATCGCCCCAGTATTGAGCCATACCGTCTCCTTTAGGCTGAAACGAACTCTGGCCTCGGCCGCCGAAGCGCCGAGGCCAGAGGCGACGATCAAGATGCTAACCGATCTGGAACGACCCGATGGGGTCCCCGGTCTGTGACAGCAGGGGAATCGTCCGGGGAGCTGGCGTCGCGGCAGCGTCGACTACCGAACCAACCAAATCGTCCGACCTGACGTACCCCAGCTCACCATCGGTACCGATGGCGCTGACCAGGTCAGGGAGTTCAGCATCTGCCTGCGCGGCCTCGCCGGTTCCGTAGCTCTCACCGTCCGGATTTGTTCCTTGTGCGCGCGCAGCGTCGCCGTCTGCGCGAGGTGCAGCCAGGGCAGCGGGGGCAGGGTACTGGAGGGGGTCGGACGGGAAGGTGACGTACTCCGACATGTTTCCACCGGACGGCCACACCGCCACGAATCCATGACTGTTGTAGAAGCCGGGTCCGCAGTCTCGAGTGGACGTAGCGGTCTGAGAACTCGTGTTGAACAGGTTGAACTGGTAGTCCGTCGCCGAGCACAACGCACCCTCCCGGAAGAGGCGGGCTTTGGAGCCGATAACACCCTGCGGCACAGTGCTTCCGAAGGCCGTGTAAACACGCGTCGACGCTTTGGGAACTCCGGCGTTGTTCCTGACTTGTCATTGGTCGACATATTCGAGCGCGAACGGAATCAATGCAGAATGCACCGAATGCGTTCTCTACCAACAGGTCTGCAGCAATCCGCCTCGGTTGCAGACCGGCCGGTTTTACCTACCCTAGCGGCAAAGTTGCCGATTACGCTAGCGCAAGTAATGAAACGGTCAAAAGTATTGAATCGAGTCGAATCATGCTGTATCACTGCATGTTTTGTGACGGATGTGATTCCAACGGTCCAAGAACTCGACCTACCTGCGGGTCCATACGTGAAGTTGCAGCTAGGAGCTACCGCGGCACGAGCGTGGATGGTCTCCGTCGCTCCCGCACAATCACCTCATGTGATCCACAAGCGGGAGGTGGGCACTCCGCCTGCGTCGACGACCGATCGCACGTTATGCCGCGCGGCGGTGCCGGCGACTCTGCGGGCATCTCCCGACCCGAAGTCGCTGCACCCGACACCGACATCGCAGAGGACCACCACCGAATGCGAACGTCTAAATTTCTAGACCTCATCCGGCCGCTCCGAGGCCTCGCTGGCGTCGACCAAATCGAACCAGTCTTCGTAATAAGCCGGGTCCGGCGGCATCACCTCGACGCGCTCGCCGCCGAGAGTGCAGCCGTAAATTCGGACCCCGTAAGGATTGATGTCCGCAGCAGCAAACCCTGCCAAACGAGCCGTTTTCACGGCATCGTCACGTTCTATCCCGAGGCGGACCAGGATCTCCACCGCAAACTCCTCCGCACGTCCCCGGGACGGGTGCAGGCTCTCGCCGAACTTTCGGTTGGCTTCGGCAGCTACGCGGTCGACAACGAGAATATTCTCGAACTCGACGACGTAGAGGACGTGATCTCGAAGCGCTTTCAGGTCAGCAGCTAGACCGTCGATCTTCGCAGCCAGCGCAGTAAGCGCGCTACTCGAGCTGCGCGGATATCGAGAAATAAGAAAGTGACCTCCGTTCCGACCCTTTCTGACCTCTACCATTCCTTCGGCGATCAACGGCGCATAAGCCGCGCGACCGGCATGCGGCTGAGGCCGCGAGGGCGACGGAAAAAACTCCTGGTTCAACTCGTCGAGCGTAGGCATCGGGCCGCGCTCTCCATAGTCGCCCGCTCGAATTCGCGCCCGAAGAATCGCCGTTACGTCCGCCGGAGTCACCATTTGCGCCACCTATTCTCGAAAACATCACATTAGCTCATCTGAGGTTATCGGCTCTCGGGCAGATCGGCAACCGTGCTGTTTTGCGACGTCGAAGGTGGACACCGCTGGTGTCGACGAGCTGTCGGGTGTTCCGCCTGCCGGCGGTGCCGGCCACCCTGCGGGCGTCCCCCGAACTGAGCTCCGCTGCGCTCCGCACCGTGAAAAGACATCGAATTTCTTGTCGCACATCTGGCTCCCGGCGATACTGCATCACCCGTGCCCGCCGCCTCAACCCCTCGCTCCGCTGCGCTACGGCCAAGGCTCCCAACACTTTTCGTAGAGCAGTCGCTGCGCTCCCACGAAAACTGTCCGGCCGCGGCGTTGCCCCGTCGTTCCCGTGCGCTGCTGTCTCTCCTCACGCCAGATGACGGCGACAAGAAATTGGCAGAGCAGGCCGGGGGACCGGTCACGAGGGAGAGGGGCCAGTCATGGCATCACGGACCAAGACCAGCGCAGCGGACAAGGCCGAAGCACGCCGCGAGCTGGCGGCATCGCTGCACGCCTCGATCACCGAGAAGGTAGCCGAGCTGACCAGCTCCGACACGTGGCGCGCGTACCTCGACCACGTGGCCTCGTTCCACTCCTACAGCACTGGCAGGGTTGCCGTATTCGACCCTGCGAATAGCGAGACTCAGGAGTGGCGGTCGGCGGCGTAGTTCGCCCATTGGCCGCTGGCTCGGAGCGTGTGCTGCGCGACGGTGTGTGCGTTCAGACCCAGCATCGCGGCGAGTGCGCTCGGTGGGAGCTCTCGGGTGAGGTGGGCGATGGCGGACAGTCTCAGGGCCTGCGGACTGATACCGATGCGACGCAACCGGTTACCGAGCGCCGTCGCCGTGAGTGGTATGTCAGCACGGTGACCGGGGAAGAGCCATGTCTGAGGTATCTGCTCGGCGGTTCCTGCGCGTCGTGGTCGGGGTAGTTGCAGTGCGATCTGGGCGAACGGATCCGGTAGCAGAAGCGTGTCGGCGCTGCCGAGCCGCAGTTCCACCCCGGCGTCGGTTTCGGTGACGTGGGCAGTGGTGAGTCCGGCGATACGGGTCAGTGGTTGGGCGAACAGCGCGATCAAGGCGCCGGCGAGCCGGTCGGCGGGGTCCAGAGACTCGTCGTGGACGAGGCGTCGGCAGATCTGCCACCTCTCGTCGTCGTCGGTGGGGACTTCCGCTCGGCCTCGGTAGCTCGAGGGGAGGGTGAGTGTGCGGGGTAGGTGCCGGTTGCGTCGTGCCCACGTCAGGAAGGACCGCACGCGCCAGTGGGCGGCTCCAGGCGCGCTGAACCAGGTGTCGATGTCGTGTTGTGTGCACTCGCCGAGCTCTGTCGAGCGCTGCTGCAGCAAGTCGAGGAACAGTGCCGATTGGCGAATCTGTGAGCGAGCGTTCTGGGCGCCGACATGGCCTTCCCGCTTCTCGGTCGCCGCGCGCAATCTGGGGAGTACGGCCCACTGTGTCCACCGGGTCAGGAGTGCGCGGTGGTTCGGGGTCAGGCTGCTCAGTAGTTGGGGGAGTTGGGCTTCGAGGCGGCGCAGGCTGCGGTCGAGGTCCGGGCCGAGGATGCCGGTGGCGACGAGGAGTGAGCGCAGGTGCTCGACCGACTTCGGGTGCGGGAGGGTGTCGAACGAGGTGTGTGTGAGGGCTGTGCTGCCGTCCTGGATGGAGAGCAGCAGGGGTGTGGTGCGGATCAGCCACCGGCGGGTGGTGACGGGTTCGGCGTGCAGGAGCGGCTGCCGCAGCGGTGCGAGGGGGCCGTCGGCATGAGGAGGGATTATCGCGTCGAGGCGGCGGGTCAGTGTGCACCGGTGACAGAGGGTGTCGCCTTCGGCGCCGGTGAGAGCTGATCCTGTTGCATCGCAACAGGTGCAGGTGCGACGCGCCTTCTGGCGGCACCACCGGCAGGTGTCGGCGTCGTCCAACAGTTTGTCCGGCTTTCTGCAGCCGGCGCACGTACCGCGGTGCTGCGTGGCTCGTTTTCTGCAGCGGTCGCACACCGTCATGCCGCGAACCTCGGCGGTGGTGCAGATGCGACACCGTCCTGCGATCACTGTCGCCGGATGTCGGCGCGTCGTGGTGTGCGGGTCTTGGCGCGGGTGGTCGCGGCAGCGGTGTCGGGGCGGTGTGTCGATGTTCCGGTCGCGGTCCCTGTGGCGGGTTCGGCGATCGGTTCGATGAGGTCGTTGGGTGTGCAGGTGAGGATGTCGCACAGTGCCATCAGCGTGCGCAGGCTCAGACGTTCGGGTGTCCCGGTGACCAGGCGATACACCTGTGCTTCGGAGAGTGTGATGCCCCGTTCGGCGAGGAGGGGTCCGAGTCCGGTGGTCGCGAAGATGCCCTGGTCGGCCAGGAGGCGGCGCAGATGCCACTGGTAGTTCAGCTGCGGGTGCGGCATCAGTTCTCCTCGTCGGTGCTCGCGGTGGTGAACGCCCGACTCAGTGCTCGTCGGAGGGCGTTGTTCTTGTAATCGGTGCCGACGCTGGTGTAGATCGCGGTGGTCGATCCCCAGGAGTGTCCGAGTTGTTGTTGGACGAAGAGGTGATCGAACCCGTCCTCGAGCAGATGTGTCGCATACGAGTGGCGCAGACAGTGCGGGCCGAGGTGCTTCTCGAGCCCGACGGCGTCGCGGTACTCGGCGAACCGTTGGGAGATCGACACCGCTCCCACCCGTGCGCTGCGCTCGGTGGGCCAGAGGGCGAGTTGGTCGGAGTCGTAGAGGGGCCGGATCTCGGTGACCCACTCGTCGACGGCCTCGGCGGCCCATTCCATGGTGGTCAGGACCGTGCGGCGCCGCGGCGGTCCGCCGGAGAGGGCTTTGCCGTGGCGCACCGACAGCGCCCCGTAGCGGCCGAACTCGGTGGCCGCGGGGTTGGCGGTCCAGTCGACGGTGTCGAGCATCGAGGCCTCCCGGCGGCGTAGGCCCCAGGCGTAGATCACCTTGAACAGCGTGGCGTCGCGATAGCTCGCCAGCCATCCTTTGCGGCCGGAGGCGCCGACCCGGTTCACCCGGGTGTCGCAGTAGTCGAAGAACGCCTGCAGCTCGTCGCGGGTCAGCGGCCGATTGCCGGGTCGCCCTTCATAGTCGCTGCGGTGCACGACCATGTTCCACTCGTGGAAGATCTGCACCGGGTGCACCCCGAAGTGCCGCTCACAGACCTCGTGCCACCGGTAGCGGACGTCGGAGATGTAGCTGCAGAAAAGCGATGCCGCCATCTGATACAGCCGCACCGTCGAATGCGCGGCTCCCGACTCCACCAGATGCGTCGTCCACTCCTCGACGTCCGCCGACGACCACTGCCACGGGTAGTCGTTGGTGAAGACCACCAACCGGCGCACGATCTGTGTCCGCCGCTCGATGGTCAGGTTCGCGAGCATCCGCGAGCGCTGCTGTTGCTCCCACCCTTCGATCATCGCCGCGAGCACGGTCTCCTCGGGCGCGAGCAGCGACAGACCGTCTCGCATCAGGTGATCTGCCGACCCCCCGGCGCGAGAAGCGCCGGACCCGACGGTATCCATGGCCGACATCGCATGAACGTATCATGCATCCAATGCAAGTTTCGTGATGACGCCGATGGATGCGTGGTGATCAACGGCTCCGCCGGTCAGGAAGTGGTGACAGCGTCACCGTCACCGTCGACGACCGGGCTTTCGGTCCGAATAGTGTTCGTGGAGAACGTGAGCAGGTTCCCATCGCCGTCGACGGTCGCGAATTCCGTCGTCCCCCAGTCCGTCGCGACGGGGTGGCCGGCGTCTGCCGGGTGCAGAACGCCCGCGCGCGAGAGTTCGTCGTACAGTTCCGTGATCTCGTCGACGGTGATGCGGCAACTGGCCGTTCCGGCGAGGAAGGTCTCCGCTCCGCTGCACACCGGCCACGGCGCAGGGTCGGTGCGGGTGGTCCAGCTGTCGTCGTCGGAGGCCCACAGGTGGATCTCGACGTCGTCTCGAGTGAGCTTGGCGAAGGTGGGATCGGAGTACTGCGCCGTGAAGCCGAAGGCGCGGGTGTAGACGGCGATCGCGGTCTCGATGTGCCGTACCGGCAGCGCGGGGACCGCTCTGGACATAGCCATGGGCAACACTAACGCCGGCGAACGCCACGAGGGAGTGAACGCTGCCGTGCCTTAGGGGAGTGCGTGCAGGTCGAGGTTCACTGGTCGCCGCGCGGGCGCTACCGCTCAGTGTTCGACCGGGGCGGCGGGACGCGACCCTTCGCTGCGTTCATCGTTGCAGCGCTTCGCCTTTCGATTGCAGCGACGCGGCGAGTTGGTCGACGGTCGGCAGACCCGCCAGGCCGCGGTCGGTCGAGTAGACGCGGCAGGCGAGTTCGGTCAGTTGCACGGCATCGTCGAAGGCATCGACGCCGTCGACAAGGATGGTCGGTGAGCCGGCGAAGGCCGACGCCGCTGCCTCGGCGTCGGACGAGATCAGCCGGTGACCGATCTCGATGTCCGACTGTCCGATCAGGCTGGCCGCAGCGCGAACCCGGTCCGCAGCTTCCTGCCAGTTCGGGCACCCGTCGAAGTACAAGATTTCCACCTTCATACGAGCGAGTCTGCCCTCGAATCGGATGGCGTGCCGGTGCGGCCACAACGGGCGTCGGTTCATGGTGAGATCGTGTCGGCTGCAACGGGCGGGGCGGCGATCGTGCATCTGATGCTATTCCGCATCCTTTTTCAATAATGTCCTGTTGATCCTCGCCCAGAAGCCCGAGGCCACGCAGGTCGCCGGATTCCGTGCCTGGCAACAGCGCGGGCGGCAGGTTCGCAAGGGGCAGAGGGCGATCCGGATCTACGGCTACAGCTCCCGCATCGTCACCGAGACCGACCCCGACACCGGCGACGAAGAGACCCGCAAGGTGCCCACGTTCCCGATTCTGTCGGTGTTCGACCACTCCCAGACCGACCCGATCGAGGGACACCCCCAGCCCGAGGAAATCGCCCAGCTGCTCACCGGCGCCGATCCGGACGCGATCTACGACCGCGTGGCAGCGATCATGACCGGCCGAGGCTGGACCGTCACCCGCGAGGCGATCCCCAGCAGCGCGAACGGCTACACCACCACCGACGGCTCCCACCGGATCGTCGTCGACGCAGCCCTCGAACCCGCAGCGGCCGCGAAAACGATGATCCACGAGGCAGCGCACGCGATCATGCACGCACCCGACCTCATCGGACCCGAAGCCCGAAAGGACCTGCATCGCGGCCGGATGGAGGTCGAAGCCGAATCCGTCGCCTACGTGCTGGCCGGGATGCTCCGACTCGACACCAGCGCCTACAGCGTCGGCTACATCGCCGGATGGGCCGCAGGAGACCTCGAGCAGGTCACTGCCACCGCGAAAGCAGTACTGACCGCAGTCCACGATCTGGCCGACGCCCTCGATCCTGCCGACGCCGAGTCGGACGACGGCGAGGACACCGGGACCGGGGCAGCCGCCTCATATGGAGGTCGGCCTGTCAACGACGGCATGGTGAAGCGGTGGCACGCACCGTCGTGTGTGCCACCGCTTCCTGTTGCCGGGATGG
>NZ_JBFBKN010000046.1:0-19906 GCF_040702225.1 Rhodococcus sp. NPDC080181 | reverse complement strand
CCACCCCCCGGATCATTGATGACAGGGGCGAGAAGTCATACCGGGTCTGGCGACCGTAGCCCTCGGTTTCAAGGACCAGCTAAAAGATAACGGGGCTAGGGCCGGGGGCTAGGGCTAGGGCTAGGGCGGGTGGCTAGATCAGCACCGCACCGTTCGATGCCGAACCGACCAGCTTCGAGTATTTGGCCAGTACTCCGCGGGTGTAGCGCGGAGGAAGCGGTGCCCAACCCTCCTGGCGTGCTTGCATTTCGGCTGCGTCGACGAGAACGTCGAGGGTGCCCTTGCCGACGTCGAGTCGGATCTGGTCGCCGTCGCGGACGAAGGCGATGGGTCCGCCGTCGACTGCCTCGGGTGCCACGTGTCCGACGCAGAGGCCGGTGGTTCCGCCGGAGAATCGGCCGTCGGTGAGCAGCAGGACGTCCTTGCCCAGGCCCGCGCCCTTGATGGCTCCGGTGATCGCGAGCATTTCGCGCATTCCGGGTCCGCCCTTGGGTCCCTCGTACCGGATGACGACGACGTCGCCTGCCGCGATGGTGCCGTCTTCGAGAGCATCCATGGCCGCGCGTTCGCGCTCGAAAACTCGTGCGGTACCGACGAATACGTCGGAATCGAAACCGGCGGACTTGACGACGGCTCCGCCCGGGGCGAGTGATCCTTCGAGAATGGTGATGCCGCCGGTCGGGTGGATCGGCTTGTCCAGTGCGCGCAGCACTTTGCCGTCGGGGTCCGGGGGAGCGATGTGTGCGAGGTTCTCCGCCACGGTCTTTCCGGTGACGGTCATGCAGTCGCCGTGCATGAGGCCGGCGTCGAGCAGCGCCTTCATGACCACGGGGACACCGCCGATGGCGTCGACGTCGGTCATGACGTGCTTGCCGAAGGGCTTGACGTCGGCAAGGTGTGGAACCTTCGCTCCGACGCGGGTGAAGTCGGCGAGGGTCAGTTCGACCTGAGCTTCGTGCGCGATGGCCAGCAGGTGCAGCACGGCGTTGGTTGATCCGCCGAAAGCCATGACGACGGCGATCGCGTTCTCGAAGGCTTCCTTGGTGAGGATGTCGCTGGTGCGGATGCCGCGTCGCAGCAATTCGACGACGGCCTCGCCGCTGGCGTGTGCGAAGCCGTCCCGGCGACGGTCCGGTGCCGGCGGAGAAGCGCTGCCGGGCAACGACATTCCCATGGCCTCGGCGGCGCTGGCCATGGTGTTCGCGGTGTACATGCCGCCGCAGGCACCTTCGCCGGGGCAGATGGCGCGTTCGATGGTGTCGACGTCGGCGCGCGACATCAGTCCACGGGAGCAGGCACCGACGGCCTCGAAGGCGTCGATGATCGTCACCTGGTGCTCGCTGCCGTCGGACAGGGTGGCGAATCCGGGCAGCGTGGATCCGGCGTAGAGGAAGACGCTGGCGAGGTCGAGACGCGCGGCAGCCATCAACATTCCGGGCAGCGACTTGTCGCAGCCGGCGAGCAGCACGGAGCCGTCGAGACGTTCGGCGCTGATGACGGTTTCGACGCTGTCGGCGATGACCTCACGCGAGACCAACGAGAAGTGCATGCCCTCGTGGCCCATCGAGATGCCGTCGGACACCGAGATGGTGCCGAATTCCAACGGATACCCGCCGGCCGCGTGGACGCCCTTCTTGACTTCCTTCGCCAGTCGTTCGAGCGAGAGGTTGCAGGGAGTGATCTCGTTCCACGACGACGCGACGCCGATCTGGGACTTGACCCAGTCGTCGTCGCCCATCCCGACGGCGCGGAGCATGCCGCGGGCGGCAGTCTTCTCCAGCCCGTCGGTGACGTCCCGGCTACGTGGCTTGACGTCGACTTCGGGTGGATTGTGCGGGGTCGTCATGACACTCCTGAACGGTCGGCGATGGTGGCTCCTCGGTCGCGTCCTCAGGTTCCGCCCCGAGTCGCATTCACCGTCAACACTAAACCTGTGGCGCTGCGCTCTTTCGGCATGCACCGGAATGCCCTCCATCGAGTGACGAACGGCCCTGTCGAGCACCGCGACCTCGGGGCGACAGTGGGGGCGGATCCACCGCATCGCGGTGGGAGGTCGAGGAGAGACGATGAACGATCAGCCGGATACGGCCGTGGTGGAAATGCTGGTGGAGCTCGCGTGTCGCGCGCCGTCGGTGCACAACAGCCAGCCGTGGAGGTGGACCTACTCCGAACACGGACTCGATTTGTACACCGACACCTCCCGCGTGCTGGGGGTGATCGACCCGACCGAACGGCAGATGGTGATGAGCTGCGGGGCTGCGTTGGACCATCTCGAGAAGGCTGCCGCGGCGTTTAGGTGGAAGACCGAGATCGACCTGTTGCCCGCCCCGGGCACGCCGGATCATCTTGCGCGTATCCGCCTCGTGCACGACGCGCATCCTCGGTCGCGTGAGTTCGACATGTTGAGTGCGATCAATCGTCGGCACTCGGATCGGCGGGCGTTCGGACCGGTGCCGACCGACCGCGTTCTGACGCGATATCTCGGTCGGCAGCACTACGGCACCGAGATGACCGTCTTGTCGGCAGAGTCGAAACAGACGTTGGCGAGGGCCTCGACGCTGAGCGCGGGCATCCGGAAGTTCGACGCGACGTACCAGGCCGAGATCAGATGGTGGGCCGGGCACTCGTTCCGTTCCGGCGGAATTCCGCCCGAGGCGCTGACGAACCGCGCGGATGCGTCGAGGGTCCAGGTGGGACGAGCATTCCCCGAACCGCACCGCGTCGGCACGGTGGTTCCGCGCGAGCCGGTCGAAGACGAGTCCACGGTGGTGCTGCTCGGCACACCGTCGGACGAACGACTGGATTGGCTGAACTGTGGCCGTGCCATGTCGACGTTTCTGCTGGCAGCGACCGCGGACGGCTTGGCGACGTGCCCGCTGACTCACATGACGGAACAGGCCGGCAGCAGGCGACTCGTCCAGTCGTTGGCACCGCACATCGGCATGGCACAGGTGCTGATTCGAGTCGGTACACCGATGATCGGCGCCCCGGCGCCTCGAACGCCACGACATGCGGTGGCCTCGGTGCTGTCTGCTCCCGCACGCGCAACGAACAGGAGACGATCGTGATTCTCGCAGCACATCAGAAAATCGTGGTGGGGGTGGATGGTTCGGCCGGCAGTATCGGCGCTGCGCTCTGGGCGGCGACACTGGCAGAAAGGGTGGACTCTCCCCTGCTCATCGCCACTGCAGTACAGCAGCCTGTGATCTACATGGGCGAGCCCGCAGCGGTCGTGCCGAAGGAGGTGTGGGACGAGCAGCGCCGAGCTTCCGAACACATGGTGACCGACGTCGCTGCCGCAGTGCTGGCCCGTCATCCCGACCTTGCCGTCTCCACCTCGGTGGAGGAGGCGACGGCGTGCACGATGATGGCCGAACTCTCCTCCACCGCGCGGATGCTCGTCGTCGGCAATTCGGGTTCCGGGCCGATCGTGTCCGCATTGTTCGGCAGTACGGCGCAGGAGACCTCGAACGCGGCCCTGTGCCCGGTGATCGTGTGGCGGGAGGGCGACGCCGGCTTCGACGCGCCGGTCCTCGTCGGTATCGACGGCAGTGCAACGAGTGAGGCGGCCGTCGAGCAGGCCTTCGATCTGGCCTCGTTGTTCGGTGTATCGATGATCGCCGCGCTCGCCTGGAACTCGTGGTCCCACGGTGCGGCGCTCTCCCCGCCGGGGCCGCATGACAGCATCGAGATCGAGCGTGAGCAGCAGATGCTGCTCTCCGAATGTCTGGCCGGGTGGGCCGAGAAATATCCGGATGTCAGTGTCGAACATGTGGTGCGACAGGGTAACCCGGCGCATCTCCTTGTCGATCTGTCCAGGCGAGCCGGCCTCGTGGTGGTCGGCAGTCACGGGCGAGGAGTGGTTGCCCGAGCACTGTTCGGATCGACCAGTAGCAACCTCACCCGCCACGCCCACTGCCCGGTGATGATCTGCAGAGACCTATGACCAACCGCACCGTACCGAATCGTGTGCGCGGGAGTGAGGATCGACGACGAGTTCTGGACTCCAACAACGCTCATCGGCTTGCGCGACGGGCGACCGTCGCACGGCTGATCGGCCACGACCACTTCGGGCCCACCATCGACCCGGTCTCCATCGTGTGGAGCGGTAGTCGGGTGTATTTCTACGCCGAGGGGCGGTCGCGGTTGGGGTGGAGCGCGCTGGATTCCTCGGTCGTCCTGGAAGTGGACGCCGAGGACGACGCTCACCTGACCGTATCGACTGTCGTGATTCACGGAATCGCCCGTGCGGTTGTGGATGCTCGACTCGAAGTCCTCGAACAGCTACTGCCCCGGCCGCATTCGGACGGCCCGCCGATGCACCGACTCGTCGAAGTGACCCCGACGTCGGTGTCGGGGGTCGAGCTGATGCGTGGACCGACTGCGGGCGAGACGAATTCACGAGGGTGAAGGCCGGGCCTCATGGCGGCAGGATCGGGACTTTCGACCCTGCCGTCGGCATCGAGAATTCGGCAATGTCGGTTCTACCGATTCGTCGACTTCGAGGAGTTCGAGATGAAGCAGCAAGTACACGACGGACACGACGGGCAGGCCGTGTTGGCCGAGGCCGAAAATGTCCTCGCCGAAGTGCTACTGGTGTGTGCCGTCGCCGCGGTAGGTCTTTTCTTGACGTTGCTCGCGTCCGGTGTGACCGGCTGGGCTGCGGTCTGCGGAGGTGCGGCAGCAGCGATGTTCGTGATGGCCGCAGTGAGCCTTCGTGCAGGGCAGCACGCCGCGCAAAGGTCGCATGCGCCTTCGGGTTCCGATTCTGTGGCGGGGTCGATGTGACGCCGACTTCTGGCGGACGTGAGCCCGCCAGAGCAGGAACGACGAGTAGGACCGACAGTGAAAGGCCGCAGGTGACGGGCTCGATGCGGGTCGATTCCGACTCCGTAGTCGTCGAGATTCCGACGCAATCGGTACCGATGGTGTTTCCGGTGACCACTGCATCGATCGACGGTGTCGTCCATTCGGTGGTGATCGCCGAGTACGGGCCTCTCAGCGGGGTCTCGCCCGACGGACACATCCTCAGAACAGCCGTGCTCGAACGGTGGCCGGACGCTCGAGTGTTCGAGCGGCGCAGCACGGGTGAGCGCGGTGCGGACCCGCGTGGCTACGAGAGTTTCTACGTCGAATTGGAGCCGAGCGGTTGCCGAACCGACATCGATCTCGACGAGGTGTCCGCGCTCTTCGGACGCTGACCGGACGCGAACACGGACTGCCGATTCGACTGCACTGCAAATCATCACGTCATGGCGACTGTGCCGTGGCCGTCGATATCGAGACAGGAAGATCACATGAGTAATTCCACCGCCCGCACACTTCCCATCGTCGTGGGTATCGACGGATCGGCCGAGGCCGAGGCTACAGCCCGATGGGCCGGCACCTACGCGGACAAGGTCCACGCGACCGTACGTCTCGTTCATGCAGTCCCGGTAGGGGATTGGTACGGGTCGGCAGCATTCGTCGACGGTGGCGCGCTGGAGAGGGATCTTCGCGCCATGGGCCGCAAACACCTCGTCCGAGCAGAGGGCGAGGTACACGCCGCCGCACCCGGGGTATCCGTGGACACCGTCAGTGTGGACGGCACCATAGCGTCGTACGTGGCCGACGTGGGAGCAGACATGGTGGTGCTGGGATCCAGGAAGTCGAGCGCGATCCGCGACCTCACCCTCGGTAGCAACACGCTGCGCGTCATGACGCACGCGCAGTGTCCGGTGTTGTTGCTCCGCAACGAAAACGACAAGGCCGACGTGGGCCGCCCGATCGTGGTCGGGATCGACGGCAGCGAACAGTCCGATCGAGCGCTGGGTGCCGCGCTCGAGATGGCCGACAACCTGGGCGCACCCGTGATCGCAGTCAACTACTGGGGGTTCGCGGCTCAGGCCGGCATCGGGATGAGCGCCGGCTACATCGACTGGCAGGCGGTGCAGGAAGACGAGAAGCGTTGGCTGGAAACGCATGTGGAGAAGATGCACGAGAAGTATCCGGCTGTGCAGCTCACGACCGTCAGTGCCCAATCGAGCCCGACGCGAGGCTTGCGAGCGCTGTCTGCGTCTGCATCGATGCTCGTGGTCGGGTGCCGAGGTAGAGGTGCCCTCCGCGGTGCGATCCTGGGGTCGGTCAGTCAGAACCTCGTGCACCATGCCGAATGCTCGGTGTTGATCGTGCGGTGAGCAGTCAGTCGACGCTGCGTCTGTCGACCAGGGGTGCGCCCAGATCGCAGTGCGGTGGGCAGTCGGAGGTGTCGCCAGTGCTCTTGATCAGCGCCGCCGCGATGACGGCACCGAGTACCAAGAGCCCGGCGCACATCAGCATCGCCGAGTGGAATCCGGCCGAGAACACCTGCGGCGCAGAGTAATCGGACCCGGCAATGCCTGCCAATGCGGGGAGCGCAGCAACGGCGAGCAGTTGACTGGTTCTGGCGACAGCATTGTTGACGCCCGATGCGATTCCGGCGCGGTCGTCCGGTGCCGCGCTCAGGACGGCTCCGGTCAACGGGGCCACCAGAGCGGACAGGCCGAGGCCGAACACGACGACGGCGGGGAGAACATCGGCGACATAGGTGGATCCGGGCCCGATGCGCAGCATCAGCAGCAGCCCCGCCGCCGACAGCAGCGGCCCGACCGTCATCGGAATGCGCGGGCCGATGCGCCCCGCGAGCCGGCCCGCGCGGGCCGACAGTACGAGCATCAGCACGGTGATCGGGATGG
The DNA here is from genome assembly GCF_040702225.1 of Rhodococcus sp. NPDC080181. NCBI lineage: Bacteria > Bacillati > Actinomycetota > Actinomycetes > Mycobacteriales > Nocardiaceae > Rhodococcus > Rhodococcus sp. NPDC080181. The sequence continues at coordinate 13,193 of NZ_JBFBKN010000046.1, read as the reverse complement.
TGGCCAATCCGGCTGCGACAGGGGAGAACCCGACTGCGAACTGCAGCTGTAACACCAGGAGGAAGAACACCCCGCCGAGCGCGGCGTACACGGCGAAGGTCACGAGATTGGCTGCCAGGAACACGCGCGAGGCGAACAGTGACGGCGGTACCAGCGGATCGTGGGTGCGGCGCTCGATCACCACGAACATTCCGACCGCGACGATCCCCAACGCGAGCGCAAGAACGTGGGACTCGATCAGACCGTACGTCAGCAGCCCGAGGGCAGCGGCGACCGTCACCGCGCCGGGGACGTCGAGGCGACCGGCAGCGTGCGGATCACGGCTCTCCGGAACATGTTTCATCGCCACCCACACGACCACCACGGCCAGTGGAACATTGATCAGGAACACCGCGCGCCAGCCGACGGCGTCGACGAGCCAGCCGCCGAGCAGTGGACCGATCGCCGATGCCACTCCGCCCAACCCCGACCACAGCCCGATTGCGGCTCCGCGATCGTCGGATCTGATGGACGCCGAGATCAGCGCGAGCGAACCCGGGGTCAGCAATGCCGCGCCGATGCCTTGGAGCAGCCGGGCGGCGATCAACACCTCGATGCTGGGGGCAAGACCGCACAGGACCGAGGCCGCCGTGAACCAGACGGTGCCCCAGACGAACACCCGCCTGCGTCCGAGCCGGTCACCGAGCGAGCCGCCGAGCAGGATCAGCGACGCCAGCGCCAACGTGTAACCGCTGAGCGTCCACTGCAGCCCGGTGACACCCGATCCCAGATCCCGACCGATCGCCGGCAGCGCGATGTTGACCACGGTGGCGTCGAGCATCGCCAGAGACGACCCGAGCACGGTGGCCGCGACGATCCATCGGCCCCGCGCACTGGACAGGGAAATGGTTACATCGTGCCGCTCTGCAGGCTGCTCGGTCACAACTTCTCGACGCAGACGACGAAGTTGCGGGAGTCCTTCTCGAATCCGTACAACGCGGGGTCGGGGCAGTCGTCGACCGACGTGGTGCCCTGCAGGATGGTCACCACCCGGCGGGTGTCGGCACCCGGGGTGGCGCAGTCGACGCGTTGCGCGAACTCGCCCACCAGGTCCATGCAGCCACCGACGATCCAGTCGATGTCGAGGCACAGGGCCCCTTGCTCGATGTCGAAGTACGTCTCGTAGTAGTACTGGTCGGCGTCGGGCGGGCATTCGGCCGAGGTCGGAGTCTTGGCGAACACGACGTAGTTGGACTGTGGGGATCCGCAGGTCGCATTGGCGACGGTGGCGTTCTCGACCGTCCCACCGAGTTCGACGCATTGGCCGATCTCGACGTCGATGTCGACGCTGCCGCCCTCGTCGATGTCGGGGGTCGGGGAACCGGTGGTGGTGCGTGGCGGCGTCGTGGTGGTGGGAATGCTGGCACCGGAGATGGCGACGGCGGTCCCGGATACCTCCGAGGCGCATCCGCTCAGTAGCACCGCCGCGCAGGCGGACAGAGCGACGACGAAAGCGCGGACCGAACGAGTGGGTGACGCCATGGTGAGTCCTGCTCTCGACGAAAGAAGCGTGCTGGGTGCATCGACCGTATGTGTGTAGAAAATATCGGACTCGGTTGTCGGCCGCATGAGGCAGGATGAAGTGCGTGGATCTTCCTCTCGCCGTTCCGGTTGCGCCGATGCTCGCCAAAGCCGCGAAAGTGGTGCCTCCTCAGCCCGAGAACGGGCCGCCGGTGTGGTCGTACGAGCCCAAATGGGACGGTTTTCGCGCCATCGTGTTCCGCGACGGCGACGAGGTGGTGCTGGGATCGCGCGGCGGCAAGGACCTGGCTCGGTACTTTCCCGAGCTCGTCGAGGCCGTCAAGGCCGAACTACCCGAGAAGATCGTGATCGACGGAGAGATCGTGGTGCCGCGCGAGAAGAACGGTTCCACGCGCCTGGACTGGGAGTCGTTGTCCGAGCGCATCCATCCCGCGGCGAGCCGAGTGACGATGCTGGCGGAGAAGACACCGGCGCAGTTCATCGGCTTCGATCTGTTGGCCGTCGGCGACGAGGATCTGACGGGTGAGCCGTTCTCGACGCGGCGGGCGCGATTGCTCGACGCGGTGGGCACGGGCGGGCCGAGTTGCTTCGTCACCTCGGCCACCGACGATGCGGCCGTGGCCGAGGACTGGTTCGAGCGGTTCGAGGGAGCAGGCCTCGACGGCGTCGTAGCGAAGAAGCTCGACGGGCCGTACCTGCCCAACAAGCGCGAGATGATCAAGATCAAGCATGCCCGTACCGCCGACTGCGTGTTGATCGGCTATCGAATTCACAGGTCCGGCAACGGCATAGGATCACTGCTGCTCGGCCTGTACGACGGCGAGGATCTGCGCATGATCGGCGGAGCGTCGGCGTTCACCGACAAGCGGCGGCTGGACTTGCTCGAAGAACTCGAACCGCTCCGGCTCGGTGACGACGTCACCTACGACGGCGAGGCGACCCGTTGGAATTCGTCCAACGATCGCAATTGGATTCCGGTGCGCATCGAGCGAGTCATCGAAGTCGCCTACGACCAGATGGAAGGCGCGCGGCTGCGGCACGTGGCCAGGTTCCTGCGCTGGCGACCGGATCGCGATCCGCGCTCGTGCGCCTACGACCAGCTCGAAGTGCCGGTGCGCTACGACGTCGCCGATGTGATTGCTGGAGGGCGATAGACATGGCCGCGAAAACACCACCGGCGTTCGTGCAGGCGGGCGAGCGCGAAGTGCGAGTGTCGAGTCCCGACCGAGTGATCTACGAAGCGACCGAACGCACCCCGGAGATCACCAAACTCCAGGTGTGCGAATACTTCGCCGCGGTGGGCGAACCGCTGATGCGGGCGATCGGCGACCGCCCGACCGCGATGGAGCGGTGGCCCGACGGCTACCGCGAGGGAATGCGATTGGCGCTCGGCCCGCAGGACAAGGAGGGCGACGGTTTCTATCAGAAGCGGCTGCCCAAGGGTGCGCCCGAGTGGATCGAGACCGTGAAGATCGCGTTCCCGAGCAAGCGCACTGCCGAAGAACTGTGTCCCTCCGAAACTGCGTCTCTGGTGTGGGCAGCCCAGATGGGCACGCTGACATTCCATCCGTGGCCGGTACGACGACCGGACGTCGACCATCCCGACGAGCTGCGTCTCGATCTCGATCCGCAGCCCGGGACGACATTCGCCGACGCGCTTCGCGTCGCCGACGTGACACGAGAGTTGTTGGAGGAGTTGGGCTTACGCGGCTACCCCAAGACCAGCGGCAATCGCGGCATTCACATCTACGTGCGCATCGAGCCCGAGTACACGTTCGAGCAGGTGCGGCATGCGGCCATCGGCCTGGGCCGAGAACTCGAACGTCGCGACGACGGGGTGACCACCAACTGGTGGAAAGAAGAACGCGGAGAACGCATCTTCATCGATTACAACCAGAACAATCGTGACCGCACCATAGCCAGCGCGTGGAGTCTGCGAGCCCGGCCCGGAGCGACGGTGAGTACACCGATGACGTGGTCGCAGTTGGCGGACGTCACCGATCCGCGTGACTTCAACCTCGTCACCGTGCCGGACCTGGTCCAGGACGGCGACCCGTGGGCCGACATGGACACGAAGGCCTATTCACTGGAACCGCTTCTGCACCTGTGGGAAACACTGCCGGGTGGTGAGCTGAATTTCCCGCCCGACTACCCCAAGATGCCGGGCGAACCGCCCCGAGTGCAGCCGTCGAAGAAAGTCGCCGAGCACTGGGATGCGGAAGGAAATCGCACCGACAGCTAGTTCCGCTCGGCCTGGGCAGGGTTGCACACTACGTAGCGTTGTCGACGGGATCCGGTCGATCGAGCCGTGTTCCGTGCAACCCGGCCCACCCTCACATGGATTCGAGTTCCCGGATCAGCGTCGCCGCGTCGTACGGCCCCACGTGGCGGGTGAGGTTCTTGTCACCGCGACCCAGGTAGAACGTCGGAGTGCCGCCCACATCGGAGGACGTGGCGTCGAGTTCGTCGTCCTCGACGCGCACCACGTAGTCGCCGGTGCGGATGTCGTCCTCGAATCTGTCCATGTCGAGGCCGAGTTCGCGTGCGTACCCGTCGATGTCGTCGGGTTCGAGGGCGTCGCTGTTGCGGAACAACACGTCGGCCATCTCCCAGAACTTGCCTTGCGCCGCGGCGGCTTCGCTGGCGTATGCCGCGTAGCGGGCATGGGGGTGGTAGTCGTCCAGCGGCAGGTGTCGGTAGACGTACCGGAGGTCGTCACCGAAGTGCTTGCGTACCTCGGCGACGCTGCCGGTTGCCTTGCTGCAGAACGGGCATTCGAAATCGGCGTATTCGACGATCGTCAGCGGAGCGTCGACGGGCCCGCGGATGTGATCGCGCTTGGGGCTGACCGGACGCAGAATACGCAGCGACGCTTCGGCTTTCGGCGGGTGGATCTTCGCGTCGATGCGGAAGAGGATCCAGCCGAGCAGGGCAGCGATGACCGAGGCTGCCAGCACACCGACGCGGGCCTCGTCGGCCAGCAGCGGATCGTCGAGCGCGAGGTCGATGATGAACAGCGAGATCGTGAACCCGATTCCGGACATCGCCGCACCACCCGCGATGTGCGACATGGTCAGTCCGGGAGCCAGAGCCGAGGGTCGCAACTTCGCGAAAATGGCCGAGGCCCCGGTGATTCCGACGAGCTTGCCGAGCACCAGGCCGGCGATGATGCCCCAGGTGAGCGTCGACGTGGAGGCAGCCTTCAGGGTGTCCGAGCTGAGCACCACTCCCGCATTGGCGAGCGCGAAGATCGGCACGATGATGAACGCGGTGTACGGCTGATACAGGCGCATCAGTCTCTCGTTGACCGAGACGGCTTGATCCAGGCCGAGTCTCGCGGCGCGGGCGTATTCGGGATTCGGCGATTGGCGGAAGGCGCGGGTGAGGTCCGATGCTCGTTCCACCTCGGAGCGACGCGGCGGGTACACCGGAAGAATCAGCGCGATCATCACGCCGGCCAGCGTGGGGTGAACGCCCGACTCGTACATCGCGACCCACGTGAACAGTGCGACGACGAAGTACCCGACACCGCGCCACACTTCGAGCCGACGCAACAGGAAGATCAGTCCGAGACCGATGAACGCCAACACCAACGGAACCACGTCGAGATCATCGGTGTAGAAGAACGCGATGATTGCCAGCGCGCCCACGTCGTCGGCCACGGCCAGCGTCAACAAGAAGATCCGCAGCCGCGCGGCCTTCTTCGGGCCGAGTACCGCCAGGGCACCGAGCAGGAACGCGGTATCGGTGGAGATGACCACGCCCCAGGCCTGGGCGGCCGGGCCGGAGGGGTTGAAGGCGAGGAACAGCAGCGCGGGTGCGGCCAGACCGGCGAGTGCAGCCACGATGGGAATCGCTGCGCGCGATCTGTCGGTGAGCTCACCCATCGCGAACTCGCGTTTGACCTCGAGACCGACGACGAAGAAGAACAGCGCCATCAGCCCGTCGTTGACCCAGTGGGCGAGGTCGAGGGAGATGCCGTGTTCACCCACGGTGATGGACAGCTCGGTGTGCCAGAACGACTGATAGGTGTCACCGAGTGGGGAGTTCGCCCAGATCAGGGCGATCAACGTGGCCGCCAGCAGGAAGCCCGCGGCCAAGGTTTCACTGTTCTTCTCGCCGCGAGCCCGCGAGATCCGTTCGACGAATCGTGCCATCGGCCGGTCCGTCGGCGTGATCTGATCTGCCATCTGCAGCCCGGGTCCTTCCTCGGAGGTGTTGTGAAGCAGTCTGTACCAACACGGCGGTGGACGCTTTACTTCCACGCAGGTCAGTAGCCTGGATGGTTCTCTTGCCGGGAAGCGTTGTCGAAGAGATGTGCACGACATATTCGGCGAACGGCATTAGTCCGCCGAGAATCGGGAATACGAGCCCGACTCACCCCTGCCACTATGTCAGTTTCAAAAGACGGCTGCACTCTTTGCAGGCGTTTTGAGGATGAGTGCACGTGTCTTCTGACATTCTGATGTCGGAAGTGCGGTGCACGGTCGCGCGTTCAGCTCTCGGTGACAGGGAGGCTTGTGATGGACCCCGACAAGCTCGACGTCGTGGAGACCGGTGTGCTGACGGCGTCGGGGGAGCGGTGGGCGCAGGCAGAGACCCGATTCGCTGTCTTGGCTCCCTTGCTGGAGATGCATCCGGTGCGTTTGGCAGCGGTCGATGATGCGGCCGAACGACTGGGGTTGTCGCGCCGTCGGGTCTATGCGTTGCTTGGCAAACTCAGGGACGGGACAGGTACGGTCACCGATCTTCTGACGAAGGTCTCGCCGGGTGGGCGTGGCCGCAGCCGAGTAGCGGCTGAGGTCGAAGAGGTGATCGGCGATCATCTCACCCGATATTTTCTTCACCGCCAGAAGCTGAGTGTCGCTGCGCTGCATCGACGTATCGCGTTGGCGTGTCACCGCGCGGGTCTGCCAGTGCCGGCCAGAAACACCGTCACCGCACGAATCGCCGCGCTCCATCCGGCATCGGTGGCCAGGTCACGCGGAGGACCCGATGCCGCCCGCCCACGTCAGTCCGCCGGCGACGATCCACCGACAGTTGCGGGGATTCTCGATCAGGTCCAGATCGACCACACCGTCGTCGATCTGATGGTCGTCGACGAGTACGAGCGTCAACCGATCGGTCGCCCCTACCTGACGATCGCCATCGATGTCCTCAGCCGTTCCGTACTCGGGTTCGTCGTCACTTTGGAGCCGCCGTCGTCGATATCGGTCGGGTTGTGCCTGGGCCGCGTGTGCTGCGAGAAGCAGACATGGCTGGAGGCATGCGAGCTCGCGGAACAGGTGCAGTGGCCGATGGCAGGGAAACCGAAACAGTTGTATCTCGACAACGCCTCCGAGTTCAAAAGCGAAGCGCTGCGCCGCGGATGCGCCCAGCACGCCATCACACTCGAATACCGTCCTCCGGGCCGACCGCACTACGGCGGGATCGTCGAACGCATCATCGGAACGGCGATGACGGCGGTGCACGAGCTGCCTGGGACCACCTTCTCGAACCCAGCGGACCGAGGAAGTTACGACTCGGACAAGCATGCGGCGTTGACATTGCGTGAGTTGGAGCGCTGGCTGGTCCTGGCCATAGCCTCATATCACGCGAGTGTTCACAAAGGGATCGGGAACACTCCGGCCGCCGTGTGGGCCGGCGGGGTCGCCGCAGTTGGTCATGCCCCTCGTGTGGTACTTGGCGAAACCGCGTTCCTGGTGGACTTTCTTCCCGTCATCCGGCGACGTCTGACGCGCACGGGCTTCGTCCTCGATCACGTGCACTACTTCTCGAACGCGCTCAAACCGTGGGTTGCGCGGCGAGAGGATCTGGGGCGGTTCGTGATACGACGTGACCCACGCGATTTGAGCAGAATCTGGGTCCTCGAACCAGACGGTGCCGGCTATGTCGAGGTGCCGTACCGGACGATGTCACATCCCGCGGTGACACTGTGGGAGCACAGAGCTGCTATCACCCGTCTCCGCGAACAAGGTCGGTCGAACGTCGATGAGAGCGCACTGTTTTCGATGATCGAGCAGATGCGCGAGGTCACCGACCGCTCGCAGAAAGCCACCCGCAAAGCCCGGCGCAACCGTGCCCGCCGCATGCATCTCACCGGCGCCGCGTCTGCGCCGATCCCGGCGATCCACCCGCCGGTGGAGCCTCGAGCGGACGGCGGCACCGCAACGCCGGTCTTCAGCGACATCGAGGAATGGTGAGCCGGATGACCGCATCGACAGGACGCAGCGACGAAGCCACCGAGTCGTCCGGTGAGGATTTGGGGCACCTGCGGGAGTCGGTTCGTCCGCTCACCGCACTCGACGACGCGGACAAGATCCGGTTGATCCGGTCGGAGAGGTGGATCGGGTATCCGCAGGCCCGTACGGTCATCGACCATCTGGAGACGTTGTTGTCGTGGCCGGACCGACAGCGTATGCCGAACCTACTGTTGCTCGGTCCGACGAACAACGGCAAGTCGATGATCATCGAAAAGTTCCGGCGCACTCATCCGCCGATCAGCTTGTCCGATCGCGAGCAGATACCGGTGTTGTGCATGCAGATGCCCCCGGACCCGTCACCCGGCCGGTTCTACCTCGCACTGCTCACAGCGTTGGGAACACCGACCAGGCCCCGCAATCGGGTCCACGAACTCGAACAGCAAGCATTGATGCTGCTCCGCGTCACCGGCGTACGGATGTTGATCATCGACGAGCTCCACAATGTTCTCGCTGGCCGCGACAACGTCCGCCGCGAATTCTTGAACGTGCTGCGGTTCCTGGGCAACGAACTACGCATTCCTCTTGTCGCTGTCGGAACCCGCGACGCCTACCTCGCCATCCGGACCGATCCCCAGTTGGAGAACCGATTCCATCCCATGACTTTGCCGGTCTGGACCAACACTGCCGACACCAGATCACTGCTGGCCAGCTTCAGCACGAGCTTCCCCCTCCGCAAACCCTCGCACCTGACATCACCGGAGATGACCGACTACCTCCTTACTCGCTCCGAGGGCACCATCGGTGAACTGACAACGCTGCTCACTGCCGCAGCAGTGACCGCCGTCGACAGCGGAGAGGAAGCGATGACCTCATCGGTGCTCACGCGCACTCCGTACCTCGGCCCCACGGAGCGACGCCGCCAGTTCGAACGCCACCTCGCATGAACGCGCGGCTCGCACCGATGCCCGGTGATGCGTACGTTCGCCCGTGGCCGCTGCACCCGCAGCCACTGCCAGGTGAGGTCCTCTCGTCATGGTTGGCCCGGATATGCGAGCTGTATCCGCACATCAGGCCCTCTGACCTTCTTGCAGAACTCGAAATCGATTGTTCTGTCGAAGATCTCGACCGCTACACACCGGAGCCGATACTTGCCGAGCTGGCCGGTCGCGGCGCAGTCCCGGTAGAGAGGGTGCGGATGATGACGTTGGCGGGGTGGACACCGTGGCTGCTCGACAGCACCGACCCCGCCGACTGCGACTTCGACACCTACGTCCACCAATTCTCGATCCTGCTACCGGCCGACCTCGCGAGGGAGGATCGACGACGCCGCACACCCACGAGCGAAGCATGGTTGCCGTGGGCGAGCACTCCGCGCAGTCGGGCATGCCCGGCATGTATCGACAGCCTCGAATCCACTGCTGATATCAACATGACTCTGCTGCACCAATATCCGGTGCTGAGCAGCTGCCTCGACCACCGTTGTCGACTCGAACCCTGCTCTGTTTTCCCTGGTCATGCAATCTTCTGGGATCAGGTCCGGTTCGGTTCGGACGAACGGGTCTCGCCCGTTCCGGTTCCCTCGGCGGTCACGGACCTCGATCGGCGCAGCACCGAGGCTCTGACGACGGGATGGGTGGAACTCGGCCCAGGCCGGGTACATGCCGCAGTGTGGTTCCGGCTTCTGCGCACCGTCGTCGACGAAGTGTCCTCGCCACTGGTTCGCACCGGACGGTGGGCGACGAGGCTCGTTGCGATCTGGAAGGCCGCCGGTCGTTCTCGCCCGTTGCGGACCGCGTGGGTTCCGTTCGAGGACCTGCACTGGGACGAGCAGGCGAAAGTCCTCGAGGCCGCGGCGATCGCCATTGCGTTGGTCGAGAGCGGTGAGATCGATGCCGGCGGTGCGCACGCATCTCTGCTGAGCCCACGACCCTATGAGCCGGTCGATCCCGGGACAGCTCCGACGCGCTCGTCTTATCCCGCACCCGAGCGCGATCTGTGGGCTGACGCGCACGCTGCGGCCGAGGCCGCCATCGCGGCAGCGCGCGTCGATCCCGCATCCGCCAGTTCGTTGTACAACTTCCTGCTCCGGGGGTGCCGCACCGCAGCGGAGCTGGATGAGACGGTGCAACTGTTCCTCGACCACGGGATCCCGCTGCACCATCCGCCGACATAGCTCTCGCCCGATGGAGCGGGGTCGTCCGCGATGCACGCGCGGCGATAGCCGAAGAGCCCTTTTTCGCGCCGGGGTCATAGTCACCAACGTTATTTGTGCGGTGACCGACGAGAACTTTCCTTCCCGCACCGTCCTTGAGGAAACGCCAGGTGAGCGTAGTTTCTGTTCGATAAATGTGTAGGAGGTGCCCGCTACAGTCCTGCCCATGACCGAACGCCAGCTCGCAGACGACTCGAACATTGTTCCGGCTGTCTTGCCGGGCGGTACCGCAGCGGTGTTTCCGGATCTCCCACCCGACGTCGCCGCTCGGATCGAGCAGTCGATGGCGTCATCGCGCTCGACCGGCACCCGCCGCGCCTACGCCTCGGCGTGGAGACGCTTCGAAACCTGGTGCGCCGCCACCGGGTATACCTCGTTACCGGCGCATCCCGCGACGGTGGCCGCCTATCTCGTGGCCGCGGCGGACACACTCACCGTCGACGGGACTCGGGCGTACGCGGCCGCGACGTTCGGCAAATGGGTCGCAGCGATCGCCGACCGCCACCGCGCTACCAGACACGACAACCCGGGCGGGCACGAGATGGTCCGCGCCACCCTCGCCAGTATTCGGCGGGATTACGCGTCGGCGGGCGAGCGGCCACGCAATCCACGCGCACCGCTGCTGACCTCCGACATCACCACCATCGTCGATCATGCACGTCTCAGTGTGACCGGGTGGGCGTCGGAGGTCCTCAAACGGCGCGACACCGCGCTGCTTCTGATGGGCTATACCGGCGCATTTCGTCGTAGCGAACTCGTGGCGCTCGAATGCGGCGGTGTCCGCCGCGACCGCCTCGACGGTGCGCACGTACGGATTCGGGCGTCGAAGACCGATCAGGACGGCGTCGGGGCCTTCAAAGCCCTACCGTTCACCGGCCGTCACGAATCCTGCCCGGTCTGCGCGTGGGTACGTTGGCTGCAGGTCGTCGCGGCGTCCTCCACGTGCACCTCGCTACGTCGACGACCCAACGCCGCCGGATCGCGGTGATCGACGGCACCCATTCCCGGCAGCTGTTACCCCCTCCGGGGCGCGCGGAGATCGTTCGGGCTGCGCTGGACGTGGCGCGTACGGCGCGCCTGCACGAGCTGGCAGCCGTGATCGGCGGCATCATCGCCCGCCTCCCCGAATCCGGTTGGCCGTCAGAACTGTTCGCGCGGCGAGACGCCCGCGTCCTGATCTTCGCCTCGACCGGTCTGCCGTACACCCAGATCGCGGCCCTGCGGCACTGCAATGTCACCGCCGATCCAAGGATCGACGCCCTTCGTATCGACACAGGCCGCGGCGTCCACACTGTCACTTCCCCCGGCACTGACGGGGGCGGGGTATCTCGCCGCGGATGGTGTATCAGCGCTTGTTGGAGGTGCTGGGCCATCGCACGCGGTATCCGAGTACCCGAATGCTCTCGATGCCGTGGGCGGTACCGGACTCGGCGGATTCGACCGGTACGTCGATCCGGCCGATCGGCAGCCGCTGTCGACTGCGATCGACCGGTTGGGCCACACCCCGTTGATTGCGACCCCACTCACGTCCCGTGCGGTCGCCGACATCGTTCGAGCCCACCTGGACGGGCGAGTACCTGTGCACCGACTCCACTCGGTGCAGGCACGGCAACCGAGCGCACAGCTCGTCCCGTAGCCCGCCTCGGCTTCGGTACTCGACCCCGGATACTACGAATACGGGACCCAGGCACGCCGGGACGCGCACGAGCTACTCGGTGGCGTCGATTCAACGCTCGACGACCGTGCGGATGCACTGCTGAAGCGGCTTCTCGCGTTCGTCGAGGCAGAAGTACCGGAATATGGTCGGCCGCGCGTGCCGCGCCCATCGTACCTGCCCGTTCAGGACACCTTTCGGGCGTGAAGACGCTCGACGAGACCGAGAGTGAACCGGTCGATGTCCTCGATGGAGAAGCTCTCGTCACCGGTGATCGCGAGCGAGGACCGTCGCAGAAAGTGCACGCCACCGATCGGGATGCTCACCAGTTTCAGGGCGCGTTGGATCCATCGAACCGGCCGGATCGACGAGGCGACGTGATCGGCGGGGAGCATTGTTCCACCTGGACGCAGCACTCGCGACATTTCCGAGAGCGCGATGTCCGGGGCTGGGATGGCGCAGAGCGAGAACGTGCACACCATGGTGTCGAAGGATGTATCGGGGAAGTCCAGAGCGTGAGCGTCCCCGAGCGGCGGGTGCGCATCCGGTCTGACGTCGGTGTGGGCGCGAGCCGTGTGGTCACGACATTGGTGGTCATTGAGGCCAGGTGCACTGCATCGACAGCAGTCGTGTTGGAAGGTCATTCCGGCGTTCGAGCAGGTGGTGCAAGGACACGTGCCGAGGTATACGCCACCCTCTCCTTGATTGATCGTACGGATGTACGTACATTATGGATGAGGCTAGTCGCCAATTCTGACAAACGTCACACTCGGGAGGAATGAAATTCCCTCGTCCGCCCCGAGTCGGCGAGTGCCGGACGGCTGAGGAGGACGTGATGGTCGGCAACCGCTGCGGTGGCGCTGTGAGTCGTTGCGCCTCGCTGGATCAGTCGGTTGCGATGCCCCTGGTCGCCCAGTGGAATGCCGCCCACTTCACCTCCACCCCGCAGGAATCGGAACCGTGCGCCTCGACGCACAGAACCTGCAAAAATACCCCACGGGGTACCGTGGATTCTTGACACCCATACGAACGCCGCCACGATCGACAAGGAGATTTCGATGCTTCTCGAACGCATCTACGACGAAGACCTCGCCCAAGCCGGATACTTCATCGGCTGCCAGGCCAAAGGAGAGGCAGTGGTGGTCGACGCCCGCCGCGACATCGGTGTGTATCTGGATCTGGCCGATCGGCATGGCATGACCATCACCGCCGTGACCGAGACCCATATCCATGCCGACTACCTGTCCGGCACTCGCGAGCTGGCCAAGGCCACCGGGGCGGTCACCTACGTCTCAGGAGAGGGCGGCGACGATTGGCAGTACGGCTTCGAGGCCGAACGCCTCCACGATGGCGACACGCTGGCTCTGGGCAACATCACCGTGCAAGCCGTTCACACGCCCGGTCATACCCCGGAGCACCTCTCGTTCCTGGTGACCGACGGTGCCTTCGCCGATGCTCCGGGATACATGTTGACGGGCGACTTCGTCTTTGCCGGTGATCTCGGCCGCCCGGACCTACTCGACGAAGCTGCCGACGGTGTCGACACCCGTTTCGAGGGTGCCAAACAGATCTTCCGCAGTCTGAAGCGGTCGTTCGTCACGCA
>NZ_JBFBKN010000045.1:0-20470 GCF_040702225.1 Rhodococcus sp. NPDC080181 | reverse complement strand
CCCATTCCGAACCCGGAAGCTAAGCCCTCCAGCGCCGATGGTACTGCACTCGACAGGGTGTGGGAGAGTAGGACACCGCCGAACACAACATCCCAGAATGCCCCTGACCACCCGTGGTCAGGGGCATTCTGCATTCGAAACCAACACCCACACAACACAATCGAAAGAACGCGTACGCACTGTGTACCGTGCTGGTTTCGTGTGGCACAGTCGTCTTCGATGAAACTTCCCGTCGACGGCCAGCGCGTCCGCAAGGTTCTCCTCGATTTCGACCTGACCGTCGAATTCGACAGCGGTGCCACTGTCGCGTTCAGTGAAGTCGTCGTCGACGATCTTGTGGTCGACGAAGACAATCAATTCGAGGGACTCAGGGCGTTCGCGGTGTTGCTCGGTGTCGTTTGCGATGAAGCCGAGTTCGACGAATCCGGTGTTCTTCGTCTGACGTTCGACGGACGGACTCGGGTTGTGGCCCATCCACGACAAGAGGTCGAGTCGTGGGAATTCTGTGCGGCCGACGGGTCGACCGTTCTGAGTGGTGCCGGGGGCACCGTCGAATCGTGGCCGGCACCGCCGCACCGAAGCGACGAAGAATCCACTCGGGAGGGTCTGCCCTCGATCGGTGCGACGGTTGTTCGCATCTCGACCGGCGACGATGCTTCCGTAGAATTCTCCGACGGAACTCGCCTGAATTTCGATCTACCGCTCGACGCGGGTTACTTGGTGCTGCGGGAGAGCGTTACTGCAAGTTCAGACGCGGGCGGGGACTGGGTCGTCGAGTTGTCGTCGGGGCACGTCATCTTCTACCGACCACGCACCACATAGGGCTTGCCGAACTGAGTTGCGACACCGTCCGAGTACAGCACCGAGTCGGGTGGTCGAGTACTGACCCCCGGAAGACCCGCAGCGGCAATCAATTGATCCGAGCAGTGGGTCAGTTCCGCGTCGACCAGGGCCCAATGTCGATGCACGTTCGGCACGTACAGCAGGTGCCCGCCCAGCGCGGTGTGCAGTCCCCACCGAGCGGTGAGGAAGACCGCCAGCGGGTCGTCGGACATGTCGCGTGTGCCCCGCACGATGCCGAAGTCCGTCGTCGCACCGCGTTTCGGCGGTGCCAGCCGTCGGCTTCGGTAGGAAATTGCTCGTTGGTCGTCGTCGATATCGATCGATGCCCACCGGTAGGGGATACGTGCGGCATTGGTGCCCACAACTACTGCGAGTCGGGTCGCCTCGAGGGAGCGAAAGACGACACCGCGTCGGCCTTCTGCGTCGATCGAATACAGCCGCACGTTGATCTCGCCGAAGGTCCCGAAGTACGGCACCGGGTGCCGATATCCGAGACCTGCACCGACCATGTGGAACCCGATGAGACCGACCCACGACGAACCGTCGAACTCGTCCGGTACGCACCCAGCCGGTAACAGCGGCGCGACGGCCGAACTCGGTACTCGCCAATGCAGGAAGACGAGTCGTTCCCACCGCTGGTCCATCAGAATCGGACGAGGCAACAGCGGTGGCCGGGGCCAGAGGCGTCGGGCATCGTCGCGGTTCATGTACTCGAGGGTAGGCGCGCCACGTCAGGAGGCGGTGAATCTGGCGTGCACGCTGGCGGAGATCGTGATGTTCTCGGGCTTCAGGGCGAACGCGGCGGGCCCGGATTGTGCGGCAAGCATGCGGTGGGACGGCTCGGTGACGGCGCGTTCGGCAGACCCCGTCAGCAGTCCGGGATCGGCAACGGCCACGGCCGTCACATTCACCCTTCCCAGGCTCGACGCATAGGCCTCTGCCTTGGACACAGCATCCTGCACTGCACGTTCGCGGACCTCATGGGTGTGGGCTTTCCTGCTCGGTTCGGTGAGGTCCCAATCGAAGTGGTCGATCGAGACCCCGTCGAGAGCGGATGCCGCGTACACGAAGGCATCCACCAGGTCGAGTTGGCTGAACTTCACTTCGACGGACGCCTCGGCCTGATAGACGTACGGAAGTTGTTCGCCGTCCTGATTGAACGGGCGGTGACGGGAACGCCGAACCTGATCGATGGTCCATCGATCGATCGGCCCGTGTTCACTGTTGTAGAGGGGTTCGATGAGGCGAGTGAGCTCACGTACGAGTTGCCCCGCAGGCTCCGACGCGGACTCGGCGCTGCGGCCGTCGGTACGCACCGTCAGGGACAACGTGCATTGTTCGGGTGGGTAGGTCACCTCGCCGTGACCGACGACGGTGATGTCGAGTGCTTCCGGGATCATGACGTCCAGTCTGGCATCCAGGCACGGGGATTCATCGAATCTCAACACTGCTGGCCGACGCGTCAGGTGCGGAGGACAATCGGGTCATGCTCCCTGTTCTCGATCTCGAGTCGTCCGAAGACGACCCACAGACCTTCCGACGGGCTCTGCGCGAGGCAGCCCACAACTCGGGGTTCTTCTACCTCGTCGGACACGGCATCGGCACCGACCGGATGGCCGACGTGTTGCGTTCGGCGCGGGCATTCTTCGCGGTGCCCGACGCCGTCAAGGACAAGATCAGTCAACTGAAGAGCCCACACTTTCGCGGCTATTCGCGAGTGGGCGGCGAGCTGACCAACGGTCGGGTCGATTGGCGCGAGCAGATCGACATCGGTCCCGAGCGGCCGGCGATCGAGCATGCGCAGGGCTACTGGAATCTGCAAGGACCGAACCTGTGGCCGTCCGAACCCGAGGGCTTCCGCGAGACGTTCGAGCAGTGGGAGCGATCGGTGTCGCAGATCGGACTCGCGCTGCTCCGACATTGGGCGGCCTCTCTCGGCGCGGACGAGCACGTGTTCGACGACGCGTTCGGCACCGCGCCGGCAACGTTGATGAAAGTCGTGCGCTACCCGGGTACGCCGGATCACTCACAGGGTGTGGGTGCGCACAAGGATTCTGGGGTGTTGACGCTGCTCCTGCTCGAACCCGACTCGGCCGGGTTGCAGGTGGAGACGACCACGGATACCTGGGTCGATGTGCCGCCTCTGGAGGGCGCATTCATCGTCAACATCGGCGAGCTGTTGGAAGTGGCGACGGGCGGCTACCTCCGCGCGACGCGGCATCGGGTGATCGCCCCCGGGCCGGGTACCGACCGGGTATCGGTGCCGTACTTCCTCAGTCCCGCACTCGATGCCGTCGTACCGATCATCACGCTGCCACCGGAACTGGCACGGCACTCACGTGGCGTCGAGGACGATCCCGCCAACCCCATCTACGACACCTACGGGGCGAACGCCTGGAAATCCCGTACGCGCGCACATCCCGACGTGGCTCTGTTGCACCACGGCATCGTTCCCGCCGGGCACAGCTCCGCTCAGTGACGCTGGCTGCGACCCTCATTCGAGGCGCGCCACTGTGCCCAGGCGCCGGTGCACCACAGCGCCCACACGATCAGAAGGGGTTGGAACAGCAGTCGGATGCCGCGTGCGGCATCGGAGTCGAGACCGAACGCGTCGGTGTGCGTGACGAATTGAGAGATGTTTCCCGGGAAGACGGCGACGAAGAAGGCGGCCACCACCCATCCCACGAGCGCTGAGCGAGCAGTCCAGAACAGGAGCGCAAGACCGAGAACGATCTCGACGACGCCCGAAGCCAGGACGACGACGTCGGTGTCGACGGGCATCCATGTCGGTACCTGGGCCGCGAAGGTGCTGCGTGCCCAGAACAGATGGCTCAGACCGGCGAAGACGAGAAATGCTCCCAGCACGATCCGGCCGATGGTCCGAGATATCGATTTCGTCATTGCGCCATGAGACACCACGGGCACACTGGTGACCATGACCGGGACCACCACGACCGAGCATGCGTCGACCGATGCCACTCGGCGGCGCTGGGTACTGCACGTCGATCTCGACCAATTCATCGCAGCGGTCGAGGTGCTGAGGAACCCCGAACTCGTGGGCAAAGCCGTGGTGGTCGGCGGCAGGGGAGATCCGACCGAGCGTGGGGTGGTGTCGACGGCGTCCTACGAGGCACGGGCGAAGGGCGTCGGATCCGGACTGCCGCTGCGGATCGCAGCGAAGAAGATTCCCGACGCCGTTTTTCTTCCCGTCGACAAGCCGGCATACGACGAGGCGTCGGCGACGGTGATGGACACGTTGCGTTCCCTCGGGGTGGTGGTGGAGGTGATCGGCTGGGACGAGGCCTTTCTGGGCGTCGAGACCGACGATCCGAGGACATTCGCCAGGACCGTGCACGACGCGGTGTTCGATGCGACCGGGCTGCATTGCTCGGTCGGGATCGGGGACAACAAGCTTCGAGCGAAGATCGCCACCGATTTCGACAAGCCTCAGGGTATCTACCAACTCACCCAGGACAATTGGTACGAGGTGATGGGAGAGCGCGGCACCGATGCGCTGTGGGGAATCGGCAAGAAGATCTCCACCCGGCTTGCTGCACTCGGTATCACCACCGTCCGTGAATTGGCCGATGCGGACGACGCAGACCTTGCCGCGGCGTTCGGGCCGAAGATCGGGCCGTGGCTCGGTACGAAGGGGCGGGGGATCGAGCTGTCTCCGGTGACGTCCGAACCGTGGGTCGCGCGATCACACAGTCGGGAAGTCACGTTCCAGACCAACGTCGCCGACTGGACCGTGATCAGGGACGAGGTCGCGAATTTGACGTCGAAGGTGCTCGCGGACATCGAAAGCGAGAATCGGCCTGCGGTCCGCGCGGCATTGAAGATCCGGTATGCCCCGTTCGAGACGCATACCGTCAGCGCCCCGATCGCGGGCCCGCCAACCTTCGATGCAGCGATTCTCACGTCGGCCGCGGTGGCGCTGGTGGATCGGCTCGACCACAGCCGAGAGGTTCGCTTGATCGGTGTGCGACTGGAAATGGTTCCGCCGCAACCGAAACCAGCGTCCTAGTTCACTTTCGGCCGGCAGCCCACTTCATTCCCCAGCCGTACTTCTTGTCGAGATCGGCTTGGCTGCCCTGGATGTACTCCACCTCGCGCGTCACGGTGATCCCGGCGGACGTGTTCTGCAGCAACGCGATCGAGCAGATCCGTGCCGAGTTCTCGGCCGAGTCCAGGCGAACCTCCACCTGTGGACCGCTGGTGGGGTACAGGGTCACCACGCCGTCGACCGCAGCCCAGTTGGGCGCGCCGTCGTAGATCATCGCGAAGATCAGAATGCGCGTGAATTTGTCGGGGTCGGCGAGATTGATATGCATGTTCTCGCCGCCGCTAACCGAACCCGACCGGTCGTCGCCGTCGAGCGCGATGAACGGCGCCTGCTGCAACGAACCGAAGCTGTTTCCCAGTGCCTGAACGACGCCCTTGGAACCGTCGCGCAGCTCGTAGAGGCAGCCGAGGTCGAGGTCCACCCCTCCGGTGCCGTACGACGCGGCGGCCAGCTTCGCCAGAAAGCCTTTCTTCTTCGGTTGCGCGGCAGGTGCCCCGCTCGACCAGTTGAGATTCACCCGCATCGACCCCTGCTTCTCACCGGACTTGGTCAAGCTGATGGTGGGCGACGCCTTGGACAGCGTCACCTTGCTCAGATTCACCGACGCGGCGGGCTGGGCGGGCTGAGAGGGCTTGCGGGTGTAGTCGATGGCCATCGTGGAGCCTTCCGAAACGGTCGAGTTCCGGATCGCGATGTCCGGTTTGGGCGGTCCGTCGAGAATAACCGCAACCGGGGTCGACGACGTGGGCCGGGAGTGCACTATGGAGTTCTCACGTTCGATATTGAAAGGAACCGATGAACCCGGTCGTAGAGGTCGCGCAAGGGAAACTCAGTGGTCGCACAGTTGCGGGGGTGAGCGCCTTCAAGGGAATCCCGTACGCGGCACCGCCCTTCGGTGCACACCGCTTCCAGGCACCACAGCAACCCGAGTCGTGGGAGGGCGTCCGGCAGGCCACCGAATTCGGCCCGACGGCTCCCAAGCCCGGATTTCCCAGCCCGATCGACCAGATTCTGTCCGAGGTGGCGATCGACGGAGACGATTGCCTGAACTTGAATGTCTGGACGCCCGACGTCGAGGCTGCGGGGTTGCCGGTACTGGTATGGATTCACGGTGGGTCGTTCACCAACGGCAGCGGCGCGGTACCCACGTACGACGGCACCGCCTTCGCCCGCGACGGAATCGTGTGCGTCACCATCAACTACCGATTGGGCGTCGACGGATTCCTGGCGATCGACGGAGCGCCCGCCAACCGCGGTCTGCTGGATCAGGTTGCGGCGCTCGAATGGGTGGCCGCCAACATTGCGGCGTTCGGCGGCGACCCCGCCCAGGTGACGGTTGCGGGGGAGTCGGCGGGCGCGATGAGTGTGGGCACGCTGCTGTCGATGCCTCGCGCGAAGGGGCTGTTCCGCCGCGCCATCCTGCAGAGCGGCGGCGGGCACCATGTGCTGACGGAGGAGACCGCGAAGAAGGTCACCGCGGCGTTGGCGTCGGACCTCGGTGTGGAACCCACCGTCGACGGTTTCGGTTCGGTGCCGGTGGTGGACTTGACGGCCGCGCAGACCGCGCTGTCGAATCGTATTGCCAAGCAACCCGATCCGCGTCTGTGGGGCGAGCTGGTCCTCAATGTCATGGCGTACGAGCCGCACATCGACGGGGACGTGGTGCCGGCCCGGCCGATCGATGCGATCGCCGCCGGCTCGACCGCAGACGTCGAGATCATGGTCGGATCCAACTCCGACGAACACGCGCTGTTCTTCGTACCCAGCGGCGTGTTCCGGCACATCGACGAGAATCTGCTGCGCATGGCCATGGCGGGCATGGGTGCCGACGCAGACCGGGTGCTCGAGCTCTACCGCGCCGACACACCCGACGCCACCGCAGGTGAGGTCATGATGGCCGCGATGACCGACTGGTTCTTCCGAATTCCTGTCATCCGTATCGCCGAGGCTCGTTCGGGTTGCGCGACGTATATGTACGAATTCGCGTGGCCGTCATCGTCGTACGAGGGCAAGCTGGGTGCCTGCCATGCAATCGAGATCCCGTTCGTCTTCGACAACCTCGCCGAGGGCACCGGAGGTTTGCTCCTCGGGCCGAACCCTCCGCAGAAACTCGCCGACCGGACTCACCGCGCCTGGGTGGACTTTGTCACGGCAGGCGACCCGGGCTGGGCCCCGTACGGGTCGGAGCGAACGGTCATGACGTTCGACGAGGAGTCGGCTTCGGTGCAGGATCCTCGTGCGGCACAGCGGGAGCTGTGGGACGAGATCCGGTAGACGACAGCACCGGTGGTACATGCCGTACCACCGGTGCCGTATCTGGATCAGGGGCGCGGAACGTTACGCAGGTTCGACTTCGCCATCCGAACTGCTTCTCCTACACCGCCGTTGAGGACCACCTTGCTCATCGCGAGCGCGAAGCCCTTGAGCTGCTCGCCGGTGAGGGTCGGCGGCACCGACAGTGCCAGCGGATCGGTGATCAGTTGCACCAGGGCAGGCCCGTCCGTGGCGAACGCGGTTTCGAGTGCGCCGCGAATATCACCCGGCTGGTCGACGCGCTGCGCGTGAATGCCCGCAGCCCTGGCGATTCCGGTGTAGTCGACCTGTGGCACGTCTACACCGAAGTCGGGGAGGCCGTCGACGAGCATCTCGGCCTTGACCATGCCCAGGGTCGAGTTGTCGAACATGACGATCTTCACCGGCAACTTGTACATCGCCACGGTGAGGAGTTCGGAGAGCATCATCGAGAATCCACCGTCACCCGAGATGGAGACGACCTGACGGCCCGGGTGCGCGAACTGCGCCCCGATGGCGTGCGGTAGCGCGTTGGCCATCGAGCCGTGCAGCATCGATGCGACGAAAGCTCTTCTGCCGGTGGGGTTGATGTATCGGGCGGTCCACACGTTGCACATACCGGTGTCGGTGGTGAACACGGCATCGTCGTCGGCCAGATCGTCGAGCACGGACGCGGCGAACTCGGGATGGATCGGCACGAGCTTCTCGGCATTGCGGGTGTACGCGCCGACTGTCTTGCCCATCAGATCGTTGTGCTTGTCCAACCACTTCTCTGCGTACCGGCGATCGGTCTTGCGAGTGACCAACGGAGCCAACGCGTTCAGAGTTGCACGTACGTCTCCGTGGATGGGGTACTTCACCGAAGTACGGCGGCCCAACTTGGTCGGATCGATGTCGATCTGCGCGGTCGCGACATCCTCGGGAAGAAACTGTTGGTACGGAAAGTCGGTGCCGAGCAGGATCAACAGATCCGCGTCGTGGATACCGGCGTGCGCAGCTCCGTAGCCGAGCAGACCGGTCATGCCGACGTCGTACGGGTTGTCGTACTGGATGAACTCCTTGCCGCGCAACGAATGTCCGACGGGAGCGCCGATGGTGTCGGCGAATGCCACGACCTCGTCGTGGGCACCCTTGACGCCGTAGCCGGCGAAGATCGCGACCTTCTCGGCATTGTTGATGGCGTCGGCCAGCTGTTGGATGTCGGCGGCGGGCGGAGTGACGACGGGAGTCGACGGAATGGAGATGGGATCCATTGCGCCGGCAGCGGACAGCTCGGCAATGTCACCGGGGAGCGTCACCACCGATACTCCGCCGCCGGTGATCGCTGCGTTGATCGCAGCGCGGAAGACGCGCGGTGCTTGCTCGGCGGTGGAGACGAACTCGTTGTACAGCGAGCATTCGACGAACAGGCGATCGGGGTGCGTCTCCTGGAAGTACCCCGACCCGATCTCGCTGCTGGGAATGTGGGATGCGATCGCGAGAACCGGTGCGCCGGAACGGTGTGCGTCGAACAGCCCGTTGATCAGATGCAGGTTACCCGGTCCGCAGGAGCCGGCGCAGACGGCGAGGGTGCCGGTGGTCTGCGCGTCCGCCGATGCCGCGAAAGCAGCAGCTTCCTCGTGGCGAACATGGATCCAGTCGATGCCGCCTTTGGCCGACCCTCCGGTCCGACGCACCGCGTCGACCACCGGGTTGAGACTGTCGCCGACGATTCCGTAGATGCGCCGAACTCCGGCGTCGACGAGTCCGCGAACGAGTTGATCGGCCACTGTGGTGGACATAGGTTTTCTCCTCGGATGTAGTAGCGCGCCGCGGGGTCGATGTGCCCTGCGCGCATTCTCGACGCCTTCCCGGCGCCGAGGGTGTACGAAACATCCTGGGTAGGTGCGCGTGAACCGTCAAGAGCGAAGGCCCTGGTCACAGCGGACGCGATCTTCGTCACGTGGGGTTTTTCCCGTCAGCACCCAACCGAATGTGGGGGTGGCCTTACGCCGACATCCGCAGTATCCGGACAGAAGCCACGGTTCCCAGCACCAGCACTCCGGTCGCGATGGCGAAGGCGATCGCGTACGAATCGCCGATTGCGGGCGCAACCACCAATGGCCCCACCACTTGTCCGACGCCGTAGACGGCAGTCAGTGTCGCCGCGGTACGGCCGATGGGAAGTGTGTGCGCTGTGCTCATCGTCAGCATCGTGATGCCCATGAACGTTCCCCCGAACAACAACGCTGAACATACGGCGGCTAGGGTGTTCCCGGTCAGTGCGGGAAGCACTGCGGCAATGGACTGTAAGGCGAATGCGGCAACCAGAGCACTGCGCAGGCTGGTTCGACGAGCCACCCCTTGCCACAGCACCGTCGCCGGCACCGCAGCCAATCCCACGACGATCCACACCGCTGGACCCACCGACGTGCTGCCGTGGCCACCGACCGCTGCCACGAGAAACGTGCCGACGATGATGTACCCGAGGCCCTCGAGGAAGTACGCGACGAGCAATGTCCGCCACACCGCGCGGGTTCCGGCGTTCACCTCGCCCGCCTCGGACCGCCCTGCAGGCTCGGGGTGTACCCGAAGCGTCCACGCCGGGGCGACGAGCACCGCAGTCAGTATCGCCGAGCACAACCACAGCGCCTCCCACGACAGATGTGGTCCGGCGAGCAACGTCAGAATGCCCGACGCTGCAATACCTGCACCGACGCCGCCGAACGCGATTCCTGGTGACGCACCGTCGGCTCTGTGCTTGGTGACGGTGCTCGCGCAGGCGATGAACACCGCGGCACTCGCCAGGCCGGCCAGGAACCGCAGCGCCGAAAACGTTGCGGTGGAATGCACTGCAGCCATCGCCATTTCGCTTGCGATGAGCACGAGCGTCCACAGCCTGAACGACGTCGTCGTATTGATCGACGGGCGCACCGACAACACGATCGCGCCGACGAGGTAGCCGGCATAGTTCGCGGTTGCGATGACGGCACCGCTGCTCGGGGTCACCTCCGCCGCGTCGACCATGATCGGTAGCAGCGGCGTGAACACGAATCGCCCGACGCCCATCGCGGCCGCGAGTCCGGCCGCGGCAGCGAACGATAATCGACGGCCGTTCATTGCGATCGCCCTCCTAAGTCGTTAGCCGCGCCAAAGGTACGCGTTGGATCCCCGTCTCATCGAACCGCGCAGCAGGGAACCGATCGCACCACCGGTGCGTCCAATACCTGATACCGACTGTGGGGGACGCATGAGTGAGACGAAGTACACCGACGCAGAACGACCTATCTGGGCGCCGTACTGGCCGAACACGTTGGGCCGCCTGTGGCAGGCCGTCATCGCGATTGTCGCGGTGGTAGCCATTGCGATCTATCGCGGACGGCTCGAGGTGCAAGGAAGCGACAATGGGCACACGATCGGATCGATCGCTCTACTTGCCCTCATGGCTTGCGTTTGGATCGGGCTCAACGACAACGTGATTCGATGGGGAATCCCCGTCCGATTCGTTCGGCGCGTCGAGGACCACGCGCTCGGTAGCGGCGTCTGTATTCCGCCTCGGACCGCCAAGCTCTTGTTGATCACGGTCGCGTCCATCTCGGTGTCAGGAATGGGGGTCGCCCTGGCGAAGAGTGACGTGTTCGGCGCGGCCGGTATGCCGATTGCTGGAATTGCCATCGTTGTACTGGTGGCGACGCTCGGCTTCCGCAGCAGCGTCGAACTGCGTTTGTTCGCGGACGGATTTGTCAGACGCAGACGGTCGTGCATGTTCTTCTTTCCGCGCACCCACGACATCCTCGTGCGCTGGGACGATGTGGAGCAGTACGAGGCCTCGACGTACCGAACGTCAAAGAAGCGGGGGAGTGGGTTCACCGAGCCCGTACTGTATGTCCGAGCGACTGGCCTCGATATCGAGCGTCCCCGCGACCGGCTGGATCAACCGGACCGGATGGCGATTCGCATCCATTTGCTCGCAGCCGAGCCGAATGCCGTTCTGGCATCGATGAAGTGGTGCACCGACGGCCCGGTCAACCGGATCCGCATGACCGGCTACGACTCACCCGACCTGCTGGCGCCACCACCGCTTCGTGAGCGACTGGAACTGTCGCGGTCCTAGCTTCGGCACGGAACCGATCACGGGCTCGCTGCGTCAAACCCGATGACGCCGATTCACCGGGCGTCGATACGGTGCGACTCGGGGGAGCGTCATGACAGTGAATGTGGATCCAGTGATCCTGCGGCAGTTCTCGAATGTGCTGTCGGGAACGGGGGAGGTGATCGCCGAGTTGGACACCCTCGCCCCGTTCCGAGTATCCGAGAATGCGCTGCAGGGTACCGACTTTCGCGCAGCGTGTGCGGCAGCGTCCGCAGCGGCTGCGGGAGCTGTTGCCGCTCTGGCAGGCCGAGCCGAATGCGTTGCGGACATCGCCCGTGGTGTCGCGCAGAACTACGAGATCACCGACGACGACCTTGCCCGCCGCCTCGCTACGATGGACCAGCCGAAATGACCCCGACCGTGCCGCACGTCGCCGGCTGGGAGCCGCAGTCGATGCGCAAGACGATGATCGAACTGGCCGAGATAGTCGAGCGCGTCAACGGCCAACGAACCGGGGTGTTGGAAGAGCAGGACACACTGGCCGAGACGTGGACCGGCGACGCGGCACGCGCCGCAGCCGATCGCGTAGTGGCCGAATGCTCCCGGATGAGCTCCGTCTGCAGCGAAATCGACTCGCTCGCGGCTGCATTCGAAGGTGCAGCCGATATCGTCGAGGCCGCCCAAGCGCACGTGCAGGCTCAGGTGTCCGCGGCTACGACGAGCGGGTTCGCGGTAAGGGCCGACGGTGTGGTGAATCCCGAAGGGATGATCGCGCTGATTCCCGACAGCCTGGGTGACGAGAAGACGCGTCGAGCCGACGAACTGCGTTCTGCAGCAAATCAATTGACCGAGGACATCCAGAGTGCTCTGCGCCAGGCCGAGAGTGTCGCTCTCGACGCTGCGCAGCAGCTGGCCGAGCCCACCGAGGTGCTGACGGCGCTCGCCCTCGACAATCCCACCGGAAAGTTCGTCGAGAACCCGGACGGGTCGTTCTCCTGGATGCCGGACTGGCCGTCGACCATCGCGGCGTCGGTCGTCGGAGGCATGGCCGCCGTGACAAGGCGGGCGCTGGAATTGCCCGGTGTCGAATCCGTCGACGACGTTGCCAAGAACATCGGACGCGGGCTCGGGGTCTTCGGAGTCGTTGCCGGTGCGATTCCCGGAATTGCGGGAAAGATCGACGAGGGAGTGAACCCGGCTGAGGCCGTGATCGTCGAGGCAACGCCGATAGTCGCGGGAGCAATTACGACCTGGGCGTTCGGAGCCGTGGGTGGCATGGCGGGTTCCATTTTTCCGGGGCCCGGCACGGTGGCCGGCGCTGCTGCCGGGATCGCACTGGGCCAAGTCGTCAGCTACGGCGTGGAGAAGTTGTTCGAGGCGGCAGGAAAATGAGCGAGATCAGAGACGATCGCACGCCCCAGACCGAGGACGTGCTGCGTAAGAGCCTGGTAGCGCAGAAGTATCCATTGTGGGTGCGGACGTGGCGCAGTGTTCACCTGGGTTGGCTGGTAGCTCTCGGGGTTTCGTCTGCAGTCCTTGCCGCGACGATCGTGGCTCCGGTTCTCCTGTTCGGGACGCTTTCCGGGGAGACCGTTCTCCTCGTGTCGCCGCTGGTGCTCGCGGTGCTGATACCGCTCACAGCGGCCGTGGTGTTGTCCGGCATCGGTTCTGCGCGGCTGTCGCTGTTCGTGCGACCGGTGACTGTCGCCGGAGTCGGCCGAGGCGTGGCAGTGCCAGGGCGGGGGACTGTGTTGTATCGCAGCGGAATACTCGCATTCGCGTTGGTGTCCGGCCTGTCCTACATCCACTGGGGAGGAGACGCACGGGTAACTACAACGCGTCACGACCTGAGCGTCGTAGTCATGTCGCACTTCGGCGCTCCGATATGTCTGCTGATTTTCGCACTGAGTGTGCTCGTCGTCAACCGGACCCGAATTTCACTGCATCCCGATGGCCTCGTGGAGGAGATCTATCGGCGCCGCGGATGGAAGGCCACCACTGCAATCACGGTTGTCCCGTGGGACGGGATCGTCGAGCTGCAGCCGCAGACGCATCCGAATCCTGCGGTGTCGCATTCACATTGGTACCCCACCATCCGAGTCGTGTATCGCGACCCTGCCGGTGGAACGGATCAGGTGCTGGTCCTGATGGCGTGCGAGAAGAAGGTAGAGCCCAACGCGCTGCTGTCCGTACTGCAGTGGTGTCGGGACAATCCCTGGGGCCGTGCGCAGCTTGCCCATGACGACGCGCGAGAGCTACTGCGCCCGCCTCGATTCCTCGATCGCATCGAAGCAGACCGAGCGGCGTCGATGTCGGGTCGACGGGACGTCCAGTGACAACTCGGGAACAATCGATGCAGGGCGTTCTGCAACAGCGTGGTGTCGAGCTCGCGCCCGTACATCTCGACGAATGCGCAAGGTTCGGTCTGGAGCTCCCTGCGCTGCCGGGGTGGGATCTCGTTCCTGCGCATCTGTTTCCGCACGCCACCGCGGTGCTGTGTTCTCCGGCAGATGCGGTCGACGGGTTCGTTCCCAACGCGGCAGTCTTGACCGGAAAGTTGACGCGGTCACTCGATCCGCAGACCCTGCTGGCATGTGGGTTCGGCGACTCCCGGGCACTTCCGGAATGGATCGACGTCAGCTACGACCGTGACCCGTTCTGCGGTCTACCGTCCGTTTCGATTGCGGGTCGGTACGACTGGGAGGGTCGGACGTTGTTCGCTCGGACCAGGTATGTCGTGGTCCACCACATCGTCGATCAGTACCTCGTCCAATTGACGGTTACCCTGCCCGACCAGATGAGGTCTCGCTTGCTTTGGGCGACAGATGTATTCGTGGACGAGGTTCGTATCGGGCATCGATAGCTCACGCAGGGATCTGTTGTACCACCGCAGCGACGGCCTCTGCCTGGTCTGCGATACGAGGGCCCCATCGACTCGACAGGTCCTCGTCCATCGGGAAGATCCGGCCGTCGCGGACGGCGGTCATCGACCCCCAACCCGGTCGCGACGAGACTAAAGCGGCTGTGACGCCACAGCATTGGGCGTCGGCAAGAAACACCACATCCGGGTTCGACGTGATCACGGCCTCGGCGGCGAGCTGCGGGTAGTCGCCGGCGTCGGAACCGTCGGCGATGCTGGTGAGTCCGAACAGACCGTAGATCTGCCCGACGAAGCTCGCACTCGTCACCGTGTACAACGTGTCGTCGAGTTCGTGGAAGTACGTCAGCGGCGCCTCGCGGGTCGGGACGCTCGCGACGGCTGCATCGATCCGGGCACGAGTCCGGGACACGACGGCATCGCCGTCGGCGTCGTGGCCGGTGGCGTCCGCGACGCGCTCGATCTGCGAGTAGGCATCGTCGATGCTCGTCGCGGCAGGCAGCACCAGCGTCGGAACGCCTGCCTCGGCCAGTGTCGACGTCACGAGGCCCAGGTCGGTGGAGGCGATCACCAGATCGGGGTCGTACGCAACGATCGCTTCGAGGCTCGGGGTGAACGCCGACAACCCTGTCTTCGGAGCGTCGGCGGGGAAGTCCGATTGATCGTCCACGGCCACCACCTGGTCGCCCGCCCCGACGGCGTACAGCGTCTCCGTCGCGGTTGGGCTCAGCGACACGATCTTCTGTGGAGCAGCGTCGATGGTGACCGAGCCGCCGTCCGAGCCGGACGTGATCGTCCTCGGAAACTCGCCACTCGCCGCGGGTGCCGGATCGGCGGCGGGTGGCGCGTCCGTTTCCGTGGTGCTGCATCCCGCCGCTACGAGCGCGACGACCGCGAACCCGGCTGAGATCATTCGTGCCGATCGACGCTGCACTGCCACTCCTGTGTTGTCCGGTGTCTCTTCGGACGCCAACACTATCGGGGAGCGGTCAACGCCCCAGGCTCCGTGCCAAGTACCTACCGGTGTGAGTGTCCGAGGCCACCAGCTCGTCGACCGTCCCGGTGAACGTGATCAGCCCGCCGTTGTGGCCGCCGTCGGGACCTAGATCGATGATGTGATCCGCCGCGGCGACGACGTCGAGGTTGTGTTCGATGACGATCACCGACCTGCCCTCATCGACCATCCCGGACAGCAACGCGATCAAGTTCGACACATCCGACGGGTGCAGACCTGTCGTCGGTTCGTCGAGCACCAGCACCGAAGACGACCCGATCAGCTCGGTGGCGAGTTTGAGACGTTGCCGTTCGCCGCCGGACAGGGACGACAAGTTCTGACCGAGCGAGAGGTAGCCGAGTCCGACGTCCCGGCAGCGGCGCAGAATGTCTCGAATCTTCTTGACCTCGAAGAAGTCCTGCGCATCCCCGACGGACATCTCGAAGATGTCGGCGATGCTGACGCCGTCGACGGTGTGCCGGATTGCCCCGGAGCGAAAGCGCCTGCCCTGGCACGTCTCGCAGGTACTCGTCACGGGATCGGTGAATCCGAGTTCGGTGAAGATGACACCGCTGCCCTGGCAATCGGGGCACGCGCCGTCCGAGTTGGGGGAGAACAGCGACGGCGGTTGCCCGGTCTTCTTGGCGAAGTACGCGCGGATCGGATCGAGCAGACCGGTGTAGGTCGCAGGGGACGAACGGCGTGAGCCCCGGATCGGTGCCTGGTCGATGACAACGGCGTCGGGCGCGGCCTCGCGCAGGTGTCCGTGGATGAGGCTCGACTTTCCGGAACCGGCGACACCGGTGACGGCTGTCAGTACCCCGAGCGGGATGTCGACGCTGACGTCGCGCAGGTTGTGGGTGGTGGCACCGGAGATACTCAGCCAGCCCGAAGGCGTACGGGGAGTCCGTATCTCGGCGTCATCACGCCGGAGCGCGGAGCCGGTCCTGGTGTCGGCTCGGCGGAGCTCGTCGAAGGTTCCCTCGAACACCACTGTGCCACCAGACTTTCCGGCGCCCGGTCCGATCTCGACGACCCGGTCGGCGATGGCCATCACTTCGGGGTCATGTTCGACGACGAGGACGGTGTTGCCCTTGTCGCGCAGCGCGAGCAGCATGTCGTTCAGACGGTGGACGTCGCGAGGATGCAAACCGGTCGTCGGTTCGTCGAAGACATAGAGCATGTCGTTCAGCGTGGCTCCGAGGTGACGAACCATCTTGATGCGCTGGGATTCACCACCCGAGAGCGAGGACGTGGCACGGTCCAGGCTCAGGTAGCCCAGGCCGAGATCGACGAGCCTGGTCAACTGCGTGACGATTTCGGCGGTGACGGAGTGCAGGCCCTTGATGTCCCATTGTTCGATACGGTCGGCGAGTTCGGAAACCTGCATGGCGAACGCGTCGGGCAGGGACAGTCCTTCGAGAGTGGCACCGCGGATGGTGTCGTTGTAGCGGGAACCGCCGCAGGCCTCGCAGACGCCGCGCGTGACGATGCGCTCGAACGCGGCTTTCGCCTTGCCCTTGAGCGCATCTGCGTCCTTCGCGAGGTAGCTTCGGCGGAACCTCGACACGATGCCCTCGTAGCTCTTCATGACGGCGTCGGGATTGGTCACCTCGACCTCGCCGGGCTTGGCGTCGAAGAAGAGGTGACGCTCCCGCGCCGAGTACTGCTCGATCGGGACGTCGAGATCGAACAGGCCCGAGTCGGCGAACACCCGGTACGGCCATTTGCCGACCTCGAAGTCAGGATGCTTGAACGGGCCCTCGCGCAACGACGTCGACTCGTCCACCAGTTCGTCGAGGTCGACGACCTTCGCCTCGCCGAGCCCCTCGCATTCGAGACACATTCCGGCGGGGTCGTTGAACGAGAAGGCGTTGGCGTAGCCGATGTTGGGCGTGACGGCGCGGGACCACAGCATGCGCAGCCAGTCTCCGATGTCGGTGATGGTGCCGACCGTCGACCTCGGGCCACCGAACAGTCGCCTCTGATCGACGATGACGACGGCCGACAGGTTCGCGATCAGATCTGCATCCGGTCGGCCGTAGGACGGTAGGAACGTCTGCGCGAACGCGGTGAACGTGGAGTTGATCTGCCGCTGTGCTTCGGCGGCGATGGTGTCGAACACCAGTGACGATTTGCCCGACCCGGAGACGCCGGCGAACACGACCAGCGAGCGTTTCGGCAGATCGAGGTCGACGTCGCGCAGGTTGTTCTCTCGGGCTCCACGCACGACGATCGTGGACAGTGCATCGGTAGGTGGCTGGTTTTGTGCTACTAGCTGGGGCTCGGTCATCGCGTTGTCGATTGCCTTTCGCCGCGCCCCGAAGGGCGTACACCCACGTTGGTTCGCGCAGTGCCGCCGCAGCCTACCGTACGGTGTACGGAAACGCCACAGGTAACGGATCGACGCAAGGAGCGATCCATCAAAGACGGCTGCTGGGGTGGGGGTTTGTCGTAACGAAAGGTCTCGATGTCGACGAGAAGGCATGTGTTCGCAGCCTGCATTGTCGTGTTGCCGATGCTGGCGGGGTGCAGCACGCCGCGCGCAGACGTCGGCACGGAGGTCGAGGCGGTGCCAGGGGGAGGCCTCACGCGCTCTACCGTTGTGCCGAGGATCGTCATCCCCGATACCCCGACGGTCGAGAGGCCCGCACCCGCAGCCCCCGCCTACATGCCTCCGGTTGTGTGTATGAATCTGCAGTCAGCGCAGAACGCGATCCAGGCGGCCGGTGTCTTCTACTCCCGCAGCGCAGACGCGTCAGGGGAGGGCCGTATGCAGGTCAACGATTCGAACTGGATTGTCGTCGAACAGGATCCGGCTCCCGGCGTCCTCATCCGCGAGGGCGATGCGGTGCTGTCGGTGGTCAAGACCGGGGAACCGAACAACTGTTGATGGGTGGTCAGCTCGGTAGGCGGTGTCGAGCTTCGGACTCGGCCTCGCTGCCGGGGGTGCTGTAGGCAAGGTGCCCGCCGATGAGTCCGCCGAGTCCTGCGGCTGCGAGGCCGGCCGCCGCCAGAGCTTTGGCGACTCCGTCGGTCTGCTTCCGGCGACGGAGGTAGGAGCCCAGAAAGAGGAACACCCCGGTTGCGTTCGAGGCCGCGTGGATGATGCCGACCCGACGCTGAACAGTGTTCATCGTCGACCAGTCGGCCCATCCGGTCGCTATCGCCGGCGGCGCGGACGCGAGACCCAGCGCGACGACAATTTTGGCCGCCCTGGACTGGTTCTTGACGAGGTCGAGCGCGACGGCGCTGGTCCAGCTGCCGATGGTCACCGTCACCAGCGCGGGGTGGATGGGGTGCCCGATCCACCGGCCGTGCAGCGCTGATCCGACGGCACTGTCCGCTACCGCAGGTGCAAGTACGCCATGGATCGCGTCGCTGGGTCCGTCGAGAAGCGAGGCAGTCTCGAGACTGTCGAGTGCTTGTTTGATTGTCATGCAACACCGAATGCCCCGTGATCGGCGAGCGAACCATCGACGTCGAAGTCGAGGCAAGAAGCTTGGACGTCCTATAACGTCGTTGTCATGACGAACGGCACCCGAGTCAGCACCGTCGACGGCGTTCTGCGCAGGTCGGCGGCGAAATTTCCCGACCGTACGGCCGTGACATTCGATGGCCGCAGCCATAGCTACCGCGAGCTCGACACTGCCGTGACGCGGGTCGCCCGTCGGCTGGTTGCTATGGGCTTGAACAAGGGTGACCGGGTAGCGGCGTACGGCGTCAACTCCGACGCGTACGTGGTGGCATTTCTTGCCTGTGCGCGAGCAGGATTGGTGCACGTGCCCATCAACTACGCACTCATGGGCGACGAGCTGCTGTATCTGCTCGATCAGTCGGGCGCACGGGCTGTGCTCGTCGACCCGGAGTTGTCGAACACTCTCGATTCCGTTCGGAGTGGCACAGACGTCGAATTCGTGGTGTCGCTTCCGGATCTGCTCGACGCTGCTGGGGATGATTCGGTCCTCGAGCCGGCCGCGGACTCCGCGGACCTGGCGCAGTTGCTCTACACCTCCGGCACGACGTCGAAACCGAAGGGCGCGATGATGTCTCACGGCGCGCTCGTTGCCGAGTACGTCTCGTGTGTGATCGCTCTGGGGTTCACCGAAGACGACGACCCGCTGTTGGTGATGCCGATGTACCACTCGGCCGGGATGCACGTGTTCATGCTGCCGTATCTGTCGGTCGGGGCGACCGTGCGACTGATGCGCAAGCCCGACGTCGCGGAGATTCTGCGGCGGATCGAGGACGAGAAGATCAAGTCGTTGTTCCTGGCACCGACGGTGTGGGTTCCGCTCGCCAATCACCCCGACCTCGATTCTCGTGATCTGTCGTCGTTGAAGAAGGCGCAGTACGGGTCGTCGATCATGCCCGTCACGGTGTTGACCCGGCTGCGTGAGCGATACCCGGACATCGAGTTCTACAACTGCTTCGGACAATCCGAAATCGGTCCGCTGGCAACGGTTCTGCAGCCGTCCGAGCACGAGGCCAGACCGGCGTCGTGCGGTCGTGCGGTGTTCTTCGTCGAGACCCGCGTCGTCGACGCGGACGGTAACGATGTGCCGGACGGCGAGCCCGGTGAGATTCTCTACCGCTCGCCTCAATTGTGCGACGGTTACTGGGACAAGCCGGAGGCGACGGCGGATGCGTTCTCGGGTGGGTGGTTCCATTCGGGTGATCTGGTGACTCGAGACGCCGAGGGGTTCATCACGGTCGTCGACCGGATCAAGGACGTCATCAACACGGGCGGGATTCTGGTTGCTTCTCGTGAGGTCGAGGACGCGATCTACACGCACCCCGCCGTTGCCGAGGTCGCGGTCATCGGAACTCCGGACGACAGGTGGATCGAGGCGGTGACTGCTGTCGTCGTGCTCAAGGACGGCAGTGGGGTGTCGGCGCAGGAGTTGATCGACCACGTGAAGGGCAGGATCGCGCCGTTCAAGGTGCCGAAGACCGTCACTTTCCTGGACGAGTTGCCCCGCAACCAGAGCGGAAAGTTGCTCAAGCGCGCGTTGCGCGCCTGAGTTGTTCAGGCTGCTCGCTGTTTTCGTCGGTGGTAGCTGGGGAGGGGCTGCTGTCTGGGGTCGACGGACTCGGGTGGGATGGCGTACGGGTGTCCGTCGTCGCCCATGATCAGTTGCCAGTCGCCGTGGTGGATGAGGCGGTGGCATTCTCCGCAGACCAGCGCGAGGTTGTTCAGGTCGGTGCGGCCGCCGTGTTCCCAGAATTTGATGTGGTGCAATGCCGTTAAGTTAGCGGCACGCGGAGGCGCAACCGAGGAGGGTGCTTCTCGTGACGCCCGTGATGGTGCGAACGTTTGGTGTT
>NZ_JBFBKN010000044.1:0-22515 GCF_040702225.1 Rhodococcus sp. NPDC080181 | reverse complement strand
GGGATCCAGTGTTTCGGTCATCGTCGATCCTTCCCACCAAGCTGAGCTCGGCGTGTCGAACCAAGGACCGGATCAACCGTTATTCAGACAGTCCCACCGAACGGACGCGAGGCAACCCCTTGTGCCATTGAGGATGAAGTGAAATGCGACATCGTGACACCGAAGGGACGGGACGAGAACATGAGTAGGACCTCGAACGCGGAGCTGGTTCTGCGATGACCACAGTGATGCGAGAGTTGTGGACCAGTCGGCGGACCTTGCTGCTGACGGTGGTGGGGGCCGTTCTGGTTGCCGTGGTCGGTATCGTCGCGCTGCTCTGGCTGCTCGGTCGGGGAGCCGACTCGGCCGACGAGGCTGCCGGCATCGACAAGATGCTCGATGCGAGACCGGTGAGCGAGGGCATCGCTGCTGCTGGCGGTAGCTGTGAGGCCTCGGGTGCGATCGACCGCCGGAACTGCACCCTGGAGGGAGTGCAGTTCCAGCTGGCAGAGGGAACATGGGTTCGGCAGTCAGGAGAACGCGAACGTGAGTGCAGCCAGGGGCAGGCCTCACGCGATACCAAGGTGCTGACCAATCGAAGTTGGATGATCTACGCGGACGACGAAGCACAGCTAGACAAGGTGCGAGGGTTGCTGGCGAGCAAAGCGGTGCCCTCCGAAGTCATGGGCTACTGCGACTGGGATCAGTGATTGAGCGGTCGCAGGTGGATACCTGCGACCGAGAACGTTTCGGCTCCGATCGACTCAAAAAATCGACACAGAGAGCCTCGCTGCAATTTTGCCTGCAGCGAGGCTCTCTGTGTCGTAGCAAGCGGTGTCTCCCACTAGCCGGATCATAGTTCTCGGGATAGTTCGAGAAATTAGACAAGAAAGTATCGAAGCCCCATATTAGGCCTGTGAACAGGTACGACATAGCTTCGTGAGCCGGTTGCAGAAAAACTCACCGTGTTAGACTCGACCCAATTATCGACTCTAGGGTGGGATTGCGAAGATGGGCCTGTTCAAGCGGAGGAACGACGCTGACATCGACTACTCCATCTTCGGTATCGAGCCGGACACTGCCGATGAGACCGACGCGGATGTCGACGGTGATCTCTGGGGTGAGTCATGGGGTAAATCGACTCGCGGGCAGGAAAGTCCACTCGGCCAGATCGACGTCGCAGACGATGCCGGGCGCCGTCCGTCAGTTCCAGCCACCGAGGACATCGATTTCGAGGACGTCCTCGGTGACGAGATCTTCAATGTCGTCACCGAGGACGTGCAATCTCGGGTGGAGAGCCTGCGCCGCGGAGGGCAGGAGCCGCACGGAGCGTCGCCGAGTCGGCGATCCGGTCGTTTCAGCACCAGTCGCCTCGACGAGATCACCGCAAAGATCGCGGCGGAGCAGGCAGCTAAGGCCGATGACGCCTCCTTCGACGTCGAAAAGATGTCGAAGGAGCAGCGCAAGCTCTACATCGAAGCCCTCGGAGAGTCGCTCGAGCTCTACGCCCATCTGGTGGCCATCAAGCCACGAGAGCGATACGTGTTCCGATCCGACTACTACGAGATCGACGGCACGGGGGCCGTGGCCTGCGTTCTGGCGCTCTTCCATCGCGACGAAGCACGCGACGAGTTCCCGAATTTCTGGGGGGTGAGCCGGATCCCCGCGGACCTGCCGGAAGGTGTGTCGGCGATCGTGTTCGAGCAGATCGAGCGAAAGGACGAGAAGTGGGTGGAGGGCGCGCTGAAGCGAGCTGACAAGCTCGATCGACTCGAAGAGCGTGAGCAAGCCGACGGCGGCACGATGAGCACGAAGCGGACCGCAGCCAAGGCAGCAGACGATCTGTACAGCACGGTGGCCGAACTGCAGGACGGTGCATCGTACTTGTCGGTTCAGAACCGACTCCTGCTCCATGCGCCGAATCTCGCGGCGTTGGACCTGGCGATCGACAAGCTGGCCCGCCAATACATCGACGCGTTTTCGTCTTTGCACGCCGCGCCGTACCACGGGGAGCAACGGCAGGAGCTTTCGACATTGTTTGTGCCCAATCAGGACAAACGAGGCGACGGATTCCACATGACCTCGACGGAGTACGCGGGGTCGTACTCGCTGGTCACCAATGGGCTCAGCGATCCTGCCGGCGAGTTCGTCGGTCAGATGGGCGGGGACTTCAACAACTCCGCAATCCTGTTCGAGGTCGATCGTTGGCTGCATCACGTGGTCCTGGCCGATCAGGGGCTCAACCACGTCCTAGACCGCGCCCGGGTGATCGACATGTGGGGGAGCAAACTCAGCCAGGCCGCACTCTTGAACAACCACCGGGTCGTGCATCTGGTGTTGAACGGGGCCGAGTTGGAAAAGCTCGGGCCCCCGCTCGAGAAGCTGACCGCGCGGTTGGACATGACGCGCGGTGACGTGAACATGTTCGAGCTGTTCGGATCACGCGAGGATCAGCTCAGTCTGTACGGCATCCATCTGACCAAGTTGGTCCTGATGGCTGAACAGGCCTTGGGCGCAGGAGATCCGGCTGCGATCTCGATCATTCGCAGCGAGCTTAAGGATCGATTGACCGAGTTTTACATCGATCAGAAGATGTGGGCACGGTCGGCAGAGAAGAACCAGGAGAAACTTCGGTTGGTCGGTCTCGATCACAACGAGGTCCCCCTACTCCAGCACTTCGTGCCGTACCTCGACACGATGCACAAGAAGCTGCTCCAGCAGGGCAACCAGGACGCCGACGCACAACGCGCGATCAAGACGCTGCAGGGCGTGTTCAAGGACATGCTGCATGCGAACTCGGACTTGTTCAATCAGCCGACGTCCTCCGCGATCAACTCGGCGATCTCAGCGCGCAGAGTGATCTACGACTTCTCCGGACTGGTCAATCGGAGTAAAGGATTGGCGATGGCACAGCTGGTCAACGTGGTGGGGTTCGCCGTCGCCTCGTTGAACGAGGGAGACGTCCTGCTGATCCATGGGGCCGACCAGATTGTCGACGATCAGGTCCAGGAGTACCTGGTGTCACAGTTCGAGCGACTGTTTCGACGGGGAGCTCGTGTCGGATACCTCTACGAGAATCCCGACGCGATGTTGGCGAATCAGCGCTTCAATCAGTTCGAGCGAGCCGACTACACGGTGCTGGGCCCGATGGCGAAGGAGACAATCGCCAACTACGAAATCGCATTGCACACAGCAGTGCCGCGCGAGCTCAAGACGCTGCTCGCGGCAACCGACCTGGCGATAAATTACCTACGGCGCGGTGCGGTCAACGTGGTGTTCAGTACGAAACTGAGCCTGGGCCTGAAGATCGCTGCAGGACCCGCCGAGAGCGGCGAGAGCATCGCGGCGCGGGTACGCGAAGTCGATCGAGCCAAGAAAATTGCTGCCAAAAGCGAACTCGCAGCACTGGAGCGGGCCGAGGAAGAGCGTGCGAGGGAACGACGTGAGGCGATCGACGGGCACCCCGCCCGCGACGGAGGCAGGCCCTCAGGGCAACTGTCGGCGGATCGGACCAGCAGATGAGAGCGAGTACAGCTGCAGCGCCGGGCGTGCAGGTTCAGGGAAGTGATCGGCGCTCGCGTCGAAGTACAGGGACGACACGACGGGGACGAGGTTTCACGATGGGGGAGGTGACGACATCTCGAGCGTGCGGTCGCAGGCTGCTGGGAGGCCTGGTGGTGGCCTTACTCACCGCCATGGTGGCGGCCGGCCTGATTGCATCCGCCGGCACGGCCAACGCGGTTCCAGCCGATGCCAGCGCAAAATACGGGCGCGGATACACCGAGCTGGCAGAGAAGAACATCGCCAAACTTTGCCCAGAGAGCGGAGCCGACAGCGGGTCGAGTTCCACCGACGAGGCCACTGCCGATCCTGGACTCGACGAGCCGATCGTCGGCGGGACAGGCTGCTCGATAGAGGACCCGGCGCTCTGGGAGGCGGTCGGTGTCTGCGCGGATCCTGAGAAGAAAGCCGAGCCGGATCCGGCGAAACTCGACGAGGCCGACTTCATCAAGTGCATGGCGGGCAAGGGATTCGGTAAAGAAGAGAAGGAGGCCGAGGACAAGGCTGCGCCCGGCGACGAGGCCGTTGCGAACCTGTCACTCGCTCGTCTGAGCTCGTCTCTGACCAGCTTCTACGTCAACGCGTTGTCGCCACTGGGCGCAGGCAACTCGTCTGGAGATACAGAGGCAGCCGATTCGGAAATCGAAGGTGCGGCCGGTACGGAGACCAAGGAAGGTCTCGACGCATGGGAACCGATTCTGAGCCAGCCCGGCAGCGCCGGATCTTTCGTCGGCAGTCCAGACAGAAGCAAGCAGGAAAGCACGGATTGGCTGTTCAGTGCTGCGGATGCGGCCAATGTGTCCAGCGTGAACTATTCCGCGTTCAACAGAGACAACCCTGAAGCGAGGGGGACAACCGCAGAGACGAACGCACCAGTGGACGGCGGCGTCGAGGGATACTTGCTCTACGGCGCGATGCTCTCGGGCATGGGCTTCGATACGGTGATGGCCGCTGACGGCGGTGCTGCGGCCGGGCGCGGCCTGTCCGGAATGCTGATGATGGCGGGATATGCCGGAGCCGGGTTCGTCGACGTCGCGTTCGATTCGGTGATGTCAGTTCTGCAGTGGACCAACCCTTTCCGGTTCATGGTCGACGCGGTCAGTGACAACACCGACCCCAGCTTCACTGCAGGCATGGAGGGCAGCGCTGAGGAACCACCTGGTGCCTTCGATGGTTTGCGTGAGTTCTTCGGTCAGATCTATGGCGCGATGGTCGAACTCGGCTGGATGGTGACCATCCCGATGTTCATCGCGACAACGGTCGCCGGGATGCTGCTACTACGCAAGTTCGACAGCGGCAGCAAGATGAAGGCTCTGATCATCAGGATCGCCTTCCTCGTCGTCGGCCTCCCGTTGCTGGGAACGAGTTACACCGCAGGTCTGGACGCGATGAAGGGTGCCTCCGGAGACGCCGCCACCGCACAGTCCACGAAGGTGGTCCTGAGCACGTACGTCGATTTCGAGGCCTGGGTCAATGGGCCTCGACTACAGCCACCGACAACCGCTCAGAGTAGGGGTGAGTTCTGGTGGAACGAGGACAACGACGCCCCGAACGGTGCCACCGCTGCGGTGGCTCGCAAACTCGCGTTGAGCATCAACGCCGGAAACAGGCCTGTGTGGGCAACCTTCGGGGAGGACAGCTCCACCTCACCCAACGGAAACGACACGAGTTGGGCGACGTCGGTCAGCGGCAGCAGTCCGACAGGAGGCACCACAGGCTCCGCTGACGTGAGTGATCCGAACGTTTTCACCTCAACCATGGAGTTGCTCAACAAATTTCGCAACGGTGACACCGTCAGCGCCGGCGGATTCGAGTCGAGCATCAAAGCGGGCTTGATCCAGGAGATGGACAAGTACAAAGGGACGCCGCTCGAGCAGGAGACACGAGAGACGATCGCATCGTGGTTCCAGGACCTGTCGTCGCCGGAGGCTTTGCAGGCGATGACCGGGACCGATGTGGGGAAGATGAAGAACCCGCTCATCGAGGTGGCACCGGGCGCGAGTTTCAAGGCCGAAAGGGACCCGAGCAACGACTACTCGATCATGACATTCGCGAAGGGCGACAGCAGTGGTGCGTGCCTGAATTCGACAGTGGTCAGTCGAGACTGGGATGGCAAGGCGGACAGCGAGGCTCGGACGAAGTGCAACATGTCTCCACTCGCCATGTACAACTACCTGAACACCTCGTTCGGGCCGACTGGCATGCAGGTGTACACGCCAGGTCAGACGACCAGCTCGTGGGCGCGCGAAGCGCATGCCAGCGTCACTGCGATCGGCACTGGACCGGCGCAGTTCATGTATTGGTTCTCGGCGATGACGATGCTCTTGTCGTTCACGATCATCGGCCTGGCCTACGCGATGATGATGATGATCTCGTCCCTCAAGCGAGGTATTCAGCTACTGGGATCGGTACCGTTCGCAACGCTCGGTTTCGTCGCTGGTATCGCGAAATGCGTGATCTACACGGCCGCCATGTTCTTGGAGATCCTGGGCACGATCTTCATCTACAAGGTTGTCCAGGAGCTCATCGTCGTCGTGCCGACCATCCTCGAACGGCCGCTCGCCGAGAGACTGACAGACGGAGTGTCGGAAGGGACGAAGGTCGCGGCAGGAGCCGGTGCCGCCGGATTGCTGAGCCTCGCTGGAGAGAACAACCTTCACACAGTCGTGCTGATCATCACTTTTGTCAGCTCATTGGGCCTGATCATCTTCACAATGATGGCGCTCAAGATCCGGAGGTCGTTGCTCGACGGCGTGGACCAGGCGGTAACCCGGTTGGTCAACAAATTCATGGATACCCAGGCGTCCGGCGGTATGGACCCGGGCCAACCCGGAGCACTGCGCCAGGGCGTTGCCCGCGGGGGCGGTATGGCCGCCACCTCGATGCTGATGGGCGGAGGTGGTTTCGGCGGTGACGGCGGCGGCGATGGCGGCGGTGGAGACATAGGCGGAGATTCGGACGGAACAGGACCCGACGGCGGCGGGAACGGTACACCGGGCAAGCCCGGGGCCGGTGACGGCTCGATGAGCATGGACAAAGACGGAAACCTTGTCGACGGTACGGGCCAGTCGGTCACCGGCAGCGGAGGTCAGCCGCTGACAGCAGCAGACATGATGCCTATCGACGCCAGTAGCGGCAACGTCCACGACGGCACGGGTGCACCGATTCTCGGCGAGGACGGCTCGCCGCTGAGCGCGGACGATGTCGCAGGGTTCGACGGACAAGGCCGCATGCTCGGCGACAACGGCGAGGTGCTCACAGACGCCAACGGTCAAGAGCTGACGAGCCAGCCCGCTGCCGCAGCGGCATCGCGACTGGCGGGAGACCGAGCCGTAGCAGCGAGTGTGCTCAGTCGCGGGCTCAGCGACTTCCCCACCGGTGCACCGGCAGGATCCCCGGCGGGAGCGATTGTTCCTGTGTCCCCGCAGAATCAGCCGGCCGCCTTCGATCAGAGTGGACAGACTCGTCAGGTCGGTGGGCCTCTTCGTTCGGACGTCATCGCCAATGGCGGGGACGGCGGCAACAGTTCGGCCCTCAGCCACACCGCGGCGCTCACCGCGTCCTCGATGGTCTCGCAAAGACTCGCGGGCCCGCCGCGGCGTAGGCCGCCGGAGGCCATGGGTCCGTCGGGCAAGGGCGCAGCGCCATCCGGGAACGGCCACGGCGGCGGGGGCGGCGGTCAGACAGGCGGGCAAGCGCCGCAGCGGCGGGGCACGGGTACAGGATCGGCGATGACCACAGCGGCGATGAGCGCGGCAATGCATAACCAACGGGGAGACAGTCCAGCACCTCGACCCCCGGCCACCGGCGAACGGGGCGAGGGCCCTCCGACACCGCGGCCGCGGGAGAACTGATCTCGACCTTCTCACGTCGAGCGCCATGGTGCCGGTCCGTTCACCGGGCTACCGCCGTCACGAGTAGGCCGGACCGACACCGCAGGTACATCTCGATAAAGATATTTGTCGAGAGTTATTCTCGACAAGGATATTGACGTCCTCACCTGGACAGAGGGCTGATATAGTTTTTATCAGGGAGTTATACAGGCGCGATCCGAGTCGCCGACACGGATACGTCGGTGACGTCACCAAGACCACAGACACGACCCCGGCACTGTCCGGCGGACAAGGAGAGATCGCGGATGAGCTTCATGCAGATGGTGACTTCGGCCGAGAGTGCTGGATCGACGTTCTTGGCGCAGACCGGCGCAGACGAAACCGGCGGTGGCAGCAGCGGCGGGGACTGGGACCTCATCGAGTTCTTCACCAACGGACAGAGTTACGCAGAAAAGGCCGGCGGCGCGTTCCTGGGCCTGGTCGGCGTGTTCTGCCTCTTGTTTGCCGCATGGAAAGCCTTCCAGAAGCTCACCAACGAGCAGTCCCGGGAGAGCTGGGGCAAGGTCATCGCACTTATCGCACTCGGTGGCGTGCTGCTCTTCGGTGGCTACCAGTTGATTGCCGATCTGGCAGAGGGCGGCAAGGACACCGTCGACAACTTCGGGGACAACGGTGGCGGTGCGATCACCGTCTCCCAGGGTGCCGTCGGGCCGAGCCTGCTCGATCTCGGCACCGGAGTTGTGGCTCAGCTCTAGGTCTGTGACGGAAAGCGAACCCCTGAACTTGCACCCATGTGGACAAGTTCAGGGGTTCGCCTGCTTTGCAGCGGTTCTGCGAGAGCCGCGAAGAGAAGACACTTGAGGGGTGAGTGATGGCCAATTCGACGGAAGAAGTTTCTGTCGTCGGCGACGAGACGCGGCTCGAAAGCTTTCGGAGAGTGTGGAAAACGTTCTCCGATCGATTCAAGCTGGGCTCGCACTACACGATCGAACGGTTCGGAGTGATCGTGGCCGCATTGTCGGTGTCCGGTGCGTTGGTTATCGGAATGACGGTGTGGGGCGCTATCAGCGCAGGTAACACAGTTCTTGGCCAAACCGCGCTCTACACAAACAGTTTCGTCGCGTCGCGGACCGGCGTGCAGGGCACCGTGGAACCGGTGTACGTCAACCGGGAGCGCAACAGGGCGCTCGTTCTCATGAAGTTCGAGATCCCCTCCCAGATGAGTTCGGACGCTGCGGACTATTACGTGTACGGGACTGGCATCGAGGGCGGTCCAGCAGGCGGCCCGACCAAGCTCGAGACGCCGTTGGCCGGCGCGGTGTACTCGTTCGCGAACACCGGATACCTGGGAATCATCCTCGAAGCGCCCGATGGTTTCGCCTCGCAGTTGATCAACTTGACGGTGCGTGCGCGCAAAGAACTGATGACACCTCTCAACCGCCCCAAGGCGGCAGGAATGGACAACAGTTTCATCGAGCACGACCAATGGCGGATCGTAGTGAACCCTGGTGCAAGTGGCGCAACTCCTTTGCGCGCGTTGGATTCCGACCGCATACCTGAGCCCGAGGACATCTTCGCCGACGCAGTGACGTGGAGGAACGAACAGGCCAAACGCAAGGTGCTCGACGGCAAGTTGGCGGACATGAAGACGCAGCTGACGCGGATCTCGAATTTCACCTCGATGATGGCCCAGACAAGTGTGCAGGTGGGCGACGATCCCAGCGTGCGCCTGCTCCCGCCGGCGCTGCCGTCCTCCATCGACGGCGACTCGATCACGGGTATGTCGTCGACCGAACTGCGCAAGGCGCTCTCCGAAAAGCCCGCAAGCGAGGTCGAGGGTGTCGGATCGAAGACAGAGCGCGCCAGGCTGCTCGACACGTTCTCCAACGGCTACTGGGTCAACGGGTACACCCTGAACTCGCCGGGGGCGATGTCGGGCGGCACCGACTTCGACTGGAGGCAGCGATCTGTGGCCGACGGCTACTTCGAGACACTCGGTGCCCGGGAGGGCTCGATCAGCGAGTATCTGGCCACACTGTCGAGCCAGCCGATCCCGTCGATGAGCTCACGGGATCTGCGGTGGCCGCTGAGCAACGGCCAATCGATCAACGACCTGCGGCCCAAGGACACCGCCTCCAAGCCATTGATCGAGCTGCGGAACAACGCGATGACCGCCTACGACAACTACTTCACGCTCAAGCGGTCATATCAAACTGTGGATCTGCTCGAGTTGCTCGTGATGGAGCAGACGTTGGACCAAGTGGCATCAGGCTCGACTAAGGCGTCGGGTCCCACAACGGCGAGCTTCCGTTCGTGACCGCGGCGTTGGTGCGCCGATGAGCAAAGGCGATATGCCGCCGGTACAGCCGCGGCGAGACGACCAGGGCTCGGGAGAGGACGACAGCGGAGCCAAAGCGAGTGAGGCTGCGCTGAGTAAAGCGGGCGCGGCCACGGGCAGTGGCGCACTCTCTGGTGCGGGGCTCGCGATGAATGCCGCGCGGGGCGGTTCTCGATGGGTAGGCGCCGGGGTACGCAAACTCGCTATGGCGGGTGTCCAAGCGGGAGCAAAGGTTTCAGGTCTCACCGGCGGGGCGCTCTCGGTAGGCGCAGGCACGGGCGTCGCAGTGGGCGGTAGTGGGTTGATATTGGCTTTGGTGTTGTCTCTGGGCGGACAGGTCATCGATCAGAAGGGACAGCGGCGCGAGTCGCTGAGCGAGATCTGCCAGGAGTTG
The DNA here is from genome assembly GCF_040702225.1 of Rhodococcus sp. NPDC080181. Taxonomy (NCBI): domain Bacteria; kingdom Bacillati; phylum Actinomycetota; class Actinomycetes; order Mycobacteriales; family Nocardiaceae; genus Rhodococcus; species Rhodococcus sp. NPDC080181. The sequence goes on along the minus strand of NZ_JBFBKN010000044.1, from coordinate 12,410 downwards.
ACCGAGTCTCCCACGACACGGGCACGCAGCGGTGATGCTGCGACCGTCGACGCGAGTATGGAGGAGCAGGCCAAGAAGGTCTACTCGGTTCTGAGCTACGCCGGAATGAACGATCAGAACATCGCTGGGGTGCTCGGCAACTTCCAGACCGAGTCCGGCATCGACCCGACGTCGATCCAGAACATCTTCGACGAGCCGTACAAGGTCGGGCCGAAGAAGCAGAGCAAGATCGATGCGGGTGGATTCGGAGGTAACTCGACTGGTCTGGGTTTGGGCCAATGGACAGGGTCCCGCGCGCAACAGCTGCTCGATTACGCCAAGGACAAGGGCGGTGACTGGCACGACATCGAGATCCAGCTGGCATTCGCGATGAGTGAGGACTCGGGGGCACCGATCTTCAAAGACATGATTGCTGGGAAGAATCCCGGTGCCGACGATCCTGGCGACGCTGCCTTCTACTACCTCGACGAGTGGGAGAACCCAGCAGATCAGGCCCGGGGTGGGGCCAACGATGTCACGCGCCGCGAGCAGGCCGGAATCTGGTACGTGAAAATGAGAAGCTGGTCGGCTGACAGCTCGCTTGGGTCGTCGGTTCTGGCCCTTGCCGGGCAGACCCAGCGAACGGCCGACAACAAAGCACTCGTGGCGGAACTGCTGAACTGCCCGGGCCTGAGCGGAGGCGGCGGCAGCGCCGGTGGAGGGAACAGTTCAGCGGCCGAAGCGATGGTGTCCTTCGCGTGGCCGTTCCTCGACGACAGCCGAGGAAACGACGGCACGGACCTGTACATGTATGTCCACGACCAGGTGTACACGGGTGACCCGTACTACGCCAGCTGCGACCGAGGCGTCGGCTCGGCTGTGCGCTGGAGCGGAACCGACGACGCGTTCCCTCCCGGCCCTGTCAGCGCCCAGGAGCAGTACGTCAACGGAGAGGGCCGGGACAAATGGGAGAAGGTCGGATCCGCGATGAACGAGGCCGATCTCAAGCCCGGTGACGTGCTGATCGCCCCGAACCACATCGAGATGTACGTGGGCGAAGACGCGGTGAAGAAGGTGTGGCCGAACGAGTCGGACCATGAGCCAGACGCCGTCATCGGGCATGCCTCGCTCAATGACAGGTCTCCGGCGCTCGACAGTTTCGGAGCGATCAGCGATGACGGCCGCAGTTTCGTCGCCTACCGGTCCAAGAGCAAGGAGACGGACTCGGAGTTCACCGACGTCAAAGCTCCCGCCGGGATGAAACCCGGAAAGGGCGACAAAACAGCGGCGTCCACGACCCCGGGCCCATGAAAGCAGTGCGGAGCCAGGCGTCGACTGGGTTTATCGTGATATTCTCGGGTCCCGGTTAATAGGCGCTCTCACCTGCACCGATAACGACTTTTGAAACTAGTAAGAATTACTTTGAAAATACTCCGAATGAGAGGATGTTCTCCATGGACGAGGACACGCCGACCGAAAATCGCGGGACCGAACCTACCGAGAATTCGGCACATCGCCCCGAGGCGGGCATGGCCGATCGCATGCGCAAGGCCCGTGAAGCATCCCAGAGAAGCCGGATCGACGACGCGCGCAGGCGGGCACCCAAGGCCTCGGTGATTCGATACGCCATGGTGGTCGTTCTCGCTGTCGCAAGCCTGGGCATGGTTGTGTACTTCACCGGCACGAGTTCCGCGCACGAGAGCGCCGTGCGCTCGAATCTCGCGGAGATCAGAGAGCTGGAGAAGGCGCTCGCCGAGTCCGAGGTCGCTGCCGAGTCGGTGCCCGATGCAGATGAACTGCGGCCGGCGTTCAGCACTGCAGCGGCCAAGGGCGAGGAACTCGCCACTCTGCAGAACGAGATGGGCGGCCTGAACTTCGAGGTGCGTGACCGCAGTGCGGCTCTCGGGGAATACGGGGGTCTGGTCGACGAGGCAAAGAAGTACTTCACCACCGGCTCTCTGAGCGGCGGCGCTTTCCTTCCGCACGGACAGTGGTATCAGCCGCACGAGCCGGGGAAGAACGAGAAGGGCCAGGCAGCCTGGATTCGGGTGTCGGGAGACAGTTGGGAGTGGCGCTCGATGCCGACCAAGACGGTCGATGGCTCGGGCAGCATCACTGCGCTGTGGGAGGCCAGCTTCGTAGGCGGAGAGAACGACGGAATGCTGCTTGCCTGGGTGACCGGCAAATTCGACCCGCAGCGTGGCGAGTTCTACGACATGAAGCGCGGCCTCACCACGGAGGGCAATGCGCGGCTCGGGGCAACGACGAGTCCACCGGAAGGAAGCACGGAGAAGTCACTGGTCGCCGCACCGAACGAGAAGGATTTGATCGATGACGCCCTGAGCGCGACGCCAACGACAGGATCGAGCAGGAGCACCGGAACCACCAGCGCCACACCTACTCCCACGCCCACCGGCACGGCGGGCTCGACCACAACTCCGGCGCCGACGGATGCGCAGGACCCCGAGATGGCCGACCCCGGCTTGGACGGAGTGAACTGAGCGATGAGTAACCAGAAGAGCAGAACCGCGGGGAGCTTTCACGCCGACGCGTCGGACTCAAAGCAGGAGCGGTTCCGTAAATTCCTGATGCGCAACGCGCTTGTGATCGTGACGGCGGTGGTCTTCGTGACGGTGTATTTGGTGCTGGGCGGGATCTCATCCGACCGAGACGCCGACCTGGCCAGCCAGAGGTCGGAGATCCTTTCGCTCCAGGGGCAACTCTCGATGAATCAGGACCAGGTGCACAGCGAGCAGGGAGCGGCGGTCGAAGAGGCGACCAACGGCCTCGAGATCGACCACAAGGATGACGACGATCAGACCATCACAGAGTTGATGAGGCGTGCCCTGACATGGAAAGGCCTCAGTGAGTACCTCGATCAGCGCGACGAGGTGATGAAGACCTACGGATTCGCCGAAGACAGTCAATTCATGCAGGTGTTCATGCCGGGGGAGGACCAGGGTGCGCAGCGTACGGCCCCGTCGGGCAAAACATACGGCGCGTTCGACAAAGACATGAAGAGCGAATTCGTCTCGCTCAACAGCTCGGTGACCAGCGTTGCCGGTGATGTTTACGGCTACTTCTCGATCGTCGAGATGCGTGTGGCCTCCGGCTCCGGCGCATCGAGCTCCACCGCCTTCGTGTCACTGAGCTACGACATGATCGACGGCAAGCCAGGAAATCTCGACGCGTACACAATCCCTGGAGGGGTCCAGCGGTCAGGCTAGAAAAGTCGTGAAAGAAAGTCCCGAGTCTGGACAATCAGGGAAACGCCGCAGGTAGAACTCATGTTCACCTGCGGCTTTCTTAATGATAAGATTTATTCCAGATAATAGTCTGCAAGGTACGCAGGACGGTCTTGGACCGCCGACGAGGGACCGTGGTTCACGCACGGCCGCGGGAGGACGAGGTAGGAACATGACCGCGAAGAACAAACGCAGAGACTCCGGATCCGGAGCGAGCGACGCTCGTGCCGAGATCGGTGTCGCGCTGGGTGAGATTCGTCAGAGCGTGGCGCGGAACGCTGCCGCGAGGCAGGAGGACCTGGGGCCCCTCGGCCTCGCGGTGGTAGACGCGGGTGCCCCGGAGTGGACCGTGCGCGCACACAATCGCCTGGGACACGTCGGCGGTTTCATCTTGTTCGTGTGCCTGATGGTGATCGGATGGCCGCTGCTCGTGGTGTTGGTGAGCACGCTAGTGCGCATCGTAGGCGTCAACGTGGTCACCCGGATTCCGGCATCAGTGCTCGGCGAACTAGGTGTTCCGGTCGAACTGGCGGCCAGCACCAGCGACCGCTTCTTGTTCACCTGGGTAATTCCCGTGGTCTTCTTCGTGCTGGTACTTGCGGGGTTGACGTGCCTCGCTCTTCGACGCGTGGTCCTGTGGTCGTGGGAATGGACCCGTCGACTCGCACTCGGTCTGTTCGCCGGATACGGCACCACTGTGCTCGCGGACAGACGTGATCGCCGCGCACAGAAGATCGACAGCGACAGCGCGAAGGCTGCTGGTCGGAGACAGCGAGCAGGGGACGACAAGGCGCACGCGGCCAGGGACACTGCCGCTACCGCGAACAGGTGATCGGGGCGGTGCCGCCCGTCGACCAGGCCGGAAACCTTCTGAAGTCAGCCGTCACGAGGAGTACGCAGTATGGACAAGCCCATCAAGCTCGCAGGATTTTCGGCAGCGACGCCTTTGGCCAGACAGCTGGTTGCCGCGAACCCTGCCGGCATGATCAGCCTCGAGCAGATCCCCATGCTCGCTGTGTTCACATTGCAATCGACGACGTTCGACTATGTCGGTCACCAGCACGTACCTCAGCTTCGCCTCATCGGTCGTTTGGACCGACTCATTCCGGAAAATCCACAGGAGATGCCCTACAACATCGGTGAGATCGGGCTCAACGAAGAAGAGTCGATCAGGATTGTCGGGGACTACCCGTTCAACGCGGAACAACTCGCGACGCTGCTCGACAAGGGTATGTACATGGACGGTTTCGGTCCGCCGGAGAAGTTGGCGGGCCTGCCGTTCGAGGTCGACACCCGGATCGATCTTCGGATCCTGCCGCCGAATCAGGAAGGCGCGCCGCCGTTGGCGATCGCGGACCTGGCACCGATGCGCTTTTTCGACATGCGTTTCGAGACGTCAGGATACGAACTCGCTGAACAGTTCCCGGACCATCGAGGCCCGCTGATCGAGGCCGGCAAGATCACGGGGCACGAGGTATTGGGCGTTGATCAGGAACTGACCTCGGAACAGGCTGACCTGGCCGACTTCTCCTTCGGCAGGGCAGGAGAGGCAGGCGATCCGAGGATGACTGCCGGCTCTGCGAGCAAGAACCTCGTCGAGCGGCTCACAGCACTGTTGGACGTCGACCTGGATGCACCGAGGGCGTTGCGCGGATTGCGTGAGGATATGCGGGCGGTGCGGTCACGGTCCGATCGTGTTCGCGCGAATCTGTTGTCTCCCGGACTGGCCGACGATTCTATCGAGAGTATCCCGCTGGCGACCGACAGGTCGACCACGAACGACGATGAATTGGGCAGGGCCGCAGCGCAGTTGGAGAACATCGACCTCGACGACCTCGATTTGAGCGGCTTCTCACTCGATGACGACTCGCAGGATGACGACACCTCGCTGCCCACGCTCACGCTGTCGACACAGGACCCAATCGTGGCGTCACTGATTGCAGAGCACGAGGACAACGGATTCTCTTTCGGCGAAGCAGCAGAAGATGATTCGGCGATCAAGGCCCGCAAGGCCCGACAGGCCCGCGAGGCGTCGGCGCGTCGGGCCCGCCAGAATCAGCAGACCGAGGCGACACATCACCTGTCCGAAGGAAACGCCCCTCGGACGACGGACCACGACGGCCCGCAGCTAGGCGGCTGAGTGCCCGAACGGGGCTGACACCGAGCATATTTCGGTAGCAGCCCCGTTCTTAGTAGCGAAGGACACTGATGGTGACACTGAAGCAGTCGATCATCGTGGTCAACGAATACACGATCAAGACCGATACCGACAAGACCGGCGGCACCCGTGGAGGTAGCCCTGGTGCCTATGTCACGCGGTACATGGCGCGAGAGCTGGCGACCGAGCCGATTGCGCCTGTGCAGCGCGCGAGTCTGGATACCTTCGTCACCAAATACATGGCGAGAGCGGATGCGGTCGAATCCATGCTTGCCGACCACCGAACAGGCGAAGCGAATATTGCCGGCGCGGAACGTACCTCAGGATACGACGCACCGACGCTCTCAGGGCGACGCATCCAGCGCAGCGCCCGCAGAGCGATGGAGAAGGTGCGACGAGCAGTCACCGGAACGGGGAGAGAGCAGGTGGGCCCGGCCGAATTGAAGTCGGAGTTCGCTGCAGCGCAGGGCGACGGCGGTGTTGCCTTCGGACACAACGGAGTTTCCCTCAGCCACGAGCGCCTTCACGGCGACGCCAAGCAGATCCAGGATCTGTTCGACACCGGCCACACCGTGATGAAAACCGTCCTGAGCTTCGATCACGATTACCTGCTCGAACACGGGCTGGTTCCGGCGAGCATGGAAGTCGATGCTGGCACGGGAACTGCGCGCAGAGGGGCGTATCGAGGTCAGCTCGACCAACTCAAACTGCGGCTCGCGGTTATGGAAGGGCTTACCCGAATGTGCCGGGTAGGGGACTTCTCGGACCTCAAGTACGTCGGGGTCATTCAGGTCGACACCGCTCACGTCCACGTCCACCTGGCGATGGCGGATGCGGGTGCCGGTCGCCGCGCGGGCGACGGCACGCAGAAAGGAAAACTCACTGCGCGGGAGATGGGGCTGCTGCGCAGTGGGCTACATTCGTCCCTCGATCGCCATCGCAGGATCGAACACCTCTCGAGCGCCGTCGGATACCAGCGCCGCAGTGTCAGTGCGTTCGTGCGCCGATGGGCATACGAGTCCCTGAGCGTGAGCGCCCGGGCACAGTTCGTTCTCGCGTGCCTTCCCGAGAACCGAGCACTGTGGCGAGCTTCGACAAACAGCAAGGAAATGTCGAAGGCCAACAGGCTCGTTCGCGAGTTGGTCGAGGACAACCTCGCACAGCCGGGTTCGCCCATGCCGGAGGCACTGACGCAGATTCGAGAATACGCAGAGCAACGACGGACGAAGGAGGGGCTGAGCCGAGCCGAGCACGACCGACTCGTGGCCAATGGCCGCGAACGGATCGTGCTCCAGGCAATGAACGGGGTCTACTCGGTGCTCTCGGCCGTAGCCGATGACGAACTGAGCGTGCAGACGCCGATGATGCTCTCGATGAGCGAGGACCTGGGTCAGTTGGTCGAGCAGATTTCCGCAGAGCAGCTCGACGCGACGGCCTCGGGCCGCCAGGTTGCAATGAGCGCCGGGCACTTTGCACTGCGGCTGCGCGCATACACCGAGAGATTGGACCGACACAGCACGCTTCGGGAGCAGATGCTGCTCAAGGCGCGGTCCTGGGAAGAAGCTGCCGCGGTCGGCCGCACCGCGCCAGGGTCAGAGGCGATGCATCGCTTCTATCTCACCGAGGCCGACTATCACGGGCGATGCGTGAGCAAGTACCAGCACTACCTGGACATGGGAGGCGCGCGGTTCTCGGAATGGTCGCAGCAGTGGCAAAAGGTCGAGGCGTACGGACGCAAGCTCACGGGTTTGCGGGCGCTTCGCGCGGATAGATCGATCCCCAAGATGAACGACCCACACGCGGCCGAGAAGGTAGGCCGCGAGCTGTACGGACAGGGCGGCGGCGCTCGCTTGGCCCAGAAGGGGGCCGAAGGCAAAGCTGGACGGGCCGTCATCGACGGACGCCTGGAGCTGATGGCCCGTCGTTACTCGACGATGGTCGACGATCTGGTGGAGTCATGGCGCGTCAGCGGGTCGGCGATTCGCGTAGCGACCGTGGAGCCGGGCACTGTCGCCGAAGCCGGCCAGATGCTGCTCACGGGCGGCGCGCCCGACGGGCCTGCCCTCGACATACATGAACCAGGAGCTCACGTGGTGGTCTCGGCCCTTCCCGAGCACCGATTCGAGCTGGTCAAAGGTGTCGATATGCACGAGCTGGGACTTGATTGGAACAAGGACCAGAAGGTCGGTCCGCGCACGGCCGCCCGATTCGGCAATGTGGCCGAGTCTCGCAGCATCGTTGTCGAGGCTGCCGAGGAATGGATGATCGCTTCGGGACAGAGCGCCGAGGTCGCAGCCGAGCTCGGTACTGCCATGGCGGACATCGACTCTATGCGGGAGCACGCTCGACAGATCCGTTCGAGCGGTCTACTGCCGTCGCTGCTGGCGACGGCAGCCGACAAGACGCGCAGACTTCGACGACGTATCCGAGCAGAAGTCGATGCAGTTACTGCCGCCGAGAACAACACCGCGGGCCGCGATGCCGATCAGGAGGCTGCCGCGAACGAACAAGTTCGTAGCGATCTCGAGACGCTGCTCGTAGAGCAGTCCCGGGGCCGCAAACCCAAACGCAGAGGCACGACAACACGGATCGACACCGGGCTCGGCGGCGCGATCAACGCGTCGATGGAGGTCGCGGTACGCGAGTATCGGCTAGACCACCCCGACGACGGCCGGGATCCGCAACTGTGATCGGCGCTGACACCGAAAAGCTCTGTGCCGCTGCGGTGGACAAGGTGCCCGATCCACAGCGGAGTGACCGTCGACATCGACTGTCGACGCGGACTGAGGGACCGACCGGTTCCGGCAAGTGTCGAGTGAGGGAGGCGTACAAGTGGCGCGAGTGAAACAGACCGTGGTGGCCGTGGTGCACGGCAACGACGACGGCAGCGGTGTCGATGTGGAGGTGTACCCCTACGCCACTGAGTCCGCGACCGGCCGAAGCGCACAGCAACTGCTCCAGTCGTGGCGACCACAGCCTGGAGAGCTCGACGACTCGTCGCGGGTGGGGCGGCGTATCCATGCGCTTCAGACCGCACCGGGCCATAGCCGCAATCCACAGGACCGCGCAGCAATGGGCTTTTTGACGCGTGCCGTCGAACCGGACTTGGCGTGGGCTCGAGCGATGTCCGGCTCGACGAACGCCCCTGTGTACGACGCCGGCTACGAGTACGAAGTCGGCGAGGTTCTGCTGTTCGACGCGGAGGTCGACACCGAGCGTCTCGAGATCGATTGGAGTACCGCTGTCCCTCATCCCTCCACGAGCCCAGAGACGATCCCGTATTCAGGCCAGGTGGAGCGCGTCGATGGAATTGTCATCGACCCCGAGGCGTGCCGGGAGCGACGGCATCTGGTGACGATGACAGACGAAGGCACTCTGTGTCCGTTCAACGAGGCAGGACAGCTCGTCGTCGGCCTCAGCGATGAGGAGAAGCACGACTACGAGGTAGCGGATCGCTCGCAGATCCCGCACAGGGGTCCGCTGCTGGTTACGGTCGATTTCGGCAGGCCCGTAGGGGCGAACCCGCGGCTGCGGGCCGAGCCGGCCGATGCTGCCATCGGGAGGGGCGCACTCGTGAGATTGGAGCCGACCGACGGGGTCCGTTTTCGACCCGCCGATCTGGAGGCGCTGCGCCTGGCGGCCGGAGATCAGCAGGTACACATCACCGATCCCACAGGTGCAACGGTGGGCGCGGTGTACCTGGTGGAGGCCGACTACGGCACGGAGCTCGTGAACGGCTCGGTGATCTTCGACGGATTGGGTGCGTCCAATGCTGCGGACAGCGGACTTAGCGTGAACATGAGCGGAGTTCGCTTTGCGAATCACGCTCAGGCTGTTGGTGATACGACTCGAGGATCGGCGTTCCTCGGCGGAAGTGTGTCGAGCAGTCGACGTCAGGGAGCAGGCGCGGTGTACTCGCATACGACGATCGGCGGCCGGGAGGAAAGTCTGGAATCGGCGCTCGACCTCGCGAGCCCGAATCGGACAGCCGACTCGAAGTCCGGTGGTCGTAAAGCGCTCGCGGCAGTCCAGTCCCGTACTGCTTCTCTGGTGCGAGCACATGGCCCGACAGTAGTGGCGGCCACCCGATCGAAGCTGAAGGATCCGGCTGTTCAGGCGGTGCTGCGGAATACGTTGATGACCGCGGTGGAGATCGGACTGGCGGGTAAAGGCGGCAGCTCGATGAGAATCGCACAGGCTGCAAGCACGGCTATGCGAGTAGGAGACATGGTCGCGACAGCACAGACGAAACATGGCGGAAGTAGCGCGGGATTGTCGAGATGACCGAACGCATGCCAATTTGACTCTCTCGCAACGCTGCTCCGAGCCATGGACCGATAAAGTTTATCGGACTATGCTATTAGTATAGAGCAGCCTAAACCGAGAGGGATCGCCCGCGGCACCTCTGTCCGGGTGACAAGTCTCGACATCGAGGGGACATCAGACATGGCATATCTGCGAGGCGGTTCCACCAAGAGCGTGGTTTTGGTCGGGAAGCTGTACGACAACGCAGCGTTCGAGGGCAAGCCCAAGGACGACGGCACGGCGACCAAGAGCGGTCAGTTCGTCGATTTCGAGATCGCGCGCTTCGTCGACGCGAACGACAAGAAGGTCAACGACAACCAACCACCCCAGTTTCAACCCAGCCTGCGCAATACCAAGTCGAAGACTCGCGAGAACACCTTCGACAGGGGCGTGGCGTACAACCAGGACGAGTTGGCGAGTTTCCTCGCGGCGGCCGGACCGAACGTCGAGAACATCCTCAACCACAACACGGGCGCGCAGGTCGGCAAACTTATTGTGCTGCAAGCCGACTTGTTGCCGAGCAAGGCCAACGACGGTCAGTCGTACCTTCGTGTCAACCACAAGAGCGCCGTACCGATCAGCGGAATCGAACTCCCGGAGAACGTCCGTGAGGCCCAGTTCGAGGGGATCCAGAACGACATTGCCGGTCTGCAGGCCGAGAAGAAGGCCAAAGACGATGCATCCAAGGCCCCCGAGACCGAAGCAGCCGTGAGCGCACCGGCGGCCGAGAAAGACGCCGTTCCGAGCTTCTGATTCGTCTACATCTCCCGACAACGGGCACGACACAGGCGCGGTGAGGGCAATCCCACCGCGCCTGTGTCGTTGATTCCGAAGATTTCACAGAACGAAAGCGAGGAACACCGATGGCACCAGCAGCAGTCGCTCTACCGCTGATCGGCAAGGGGGTGGCGGCAGGCGTGGCCAGTTTCGGGGCAAGCAAGGTCCTCGGAAAGATGTTCGGCGACGACGAAGACGAGACTCCGACACCCGCCGCGCCGGCACCCGCTCCCTACGGGCAGCAGTACGCAGGACCGAACCCGTACCAGCAGGGATCACCGGCAGGGCAGATGAGCCCTGCCGGTCTGCAGCAGCCCGCGGCAGCAGGTATGGCGGGGGCGGGCGGAGCGATGATCACAGCCGCGTCGCCCGTCACTGCGCCTGCCACCGGAACGCCCGGTACCGAAACCCGAGAGCAGGAAGACGGGTTCCTCGAATCCGCAGGCAAGGTCCTTCTGGCCGCAGGTGCCGGTGGCATCGCGGGCTTCGCGCTCAAGAACAAGGAAGCTCAGGAGGACGGTCTCGAAGGTGGAGCGAAATTCGCCGAGATCGCCAAGGGCGTTCTCGCCGGAGCCGGATCCGGCGCGTTCACCAAGATGGGGTACGACGCGATCCAGGAGGAAGGCGGTGGATTGAAGGCCGGTCTGAATGGCGGTATTGCCGGAATGCTGGCCTCGACACTCAAGGACGGCGGGCCCGGATTGGGAGCGAGTTTCGCAACGGCGTTCGGTGCTGGCGCGGTGAGCAATCTGGCCCACGACAAGCTCGAAGAGCACGGCAGCAGCAAACTCGCCGACGCGGTCGCAGGTGGCGGTGTGGCCACCGGTTTGGGATATATCGGCCTCGGCGACGGCAAGGCCGCAGGTCTGCTCGGACTTGGTGGTGCCGGCGTGGGCACCGCACTGGGCGCGCTCGGCGATTCCGGAGGCATGTCCGGCATGGTCACCGAGGACGGCCCCTTGGACAAGTTGAAGGATCTCATCGGAAACGATGCTGCGCCGCAAAAGAATTCAGAACAACAGCTCGACTGAACGACTCTCGACAGATGCGGATGGCGCACTGACACCCGCCCGCAAAGCCCGACACACAATCACAAGGTCACTGACACAAGGAGAATGACATGGGACTTCCCAATCCGATCACCGCGGTCGGCGCAGGACTGGAAAATATCGGCAAAGGCTTCGGCGGTGCCGTGACCTCGAGCAACGATTGGCTCGAAGATCGCGCCAAGGATGTGGTGCGTGGCGATACCTTCGGCATCCAACGCCGCGAAAGCGAGGATCTGCGTAGAACTTTCGACGAAAAGCTCGGCGAGAGCAATTCAACGCTCGCAGATCTGCGTGAGCAGATCGAGAAGACCGGGCTCACCGGCAAGACCGGAGGGGCGGAGATGACCAATGCCGCCACGTCGTCCGTACACGGGGAGACCTCGTCCACCGGTGCATTGGCAAAGAGCCTCGACGCCTCGTACACGGTCGCCGATGGCGACACACTGTCGGGGATCGCCGAGGGCAAAGGCAAAAGCGTGGAGGAGCTGCTGGGGCTCAATCCCGAACTGGGCGATGGAAACCTCATCCATGCGGGACAGGAGATCAAACTCGACGGCCTTGTGGCCCAGGAGTCCCCGGCAGCGCAGCCCGAGCCTGCACCGGCTCCCGCTGCCCCTGCTCACGAGGTCGGCTTCCAGACGTAGGACTGGCGTACGGCGTGTGGCCGTAGTACCGACTCACTCAACACCCCAGCGGGGCGAACCGCTGGGGTGTTGTGCGTTGTTGTACGACACACCAGAGGTGACGTCACAGGCCTGTCATGACGGGGGTCGAGACCTCATTAGTTCCACCCTTAGGAAGTCGGAATTTGTCAAGGTGAATGAGGCCAGTGGGTGTCAGGCGGCGGCCTGATCGGCCGGGTCGGCTGGTGTGGCGGGTTGGTTGATCCAGGCGTCC
>NZ_JBFBKN010000043.1:0-23465 GCF_040702225.1 Rhodococcus sp. NPDC080181 | reverse complement strand
CAACAGGAAGCGGTGGCACACACGACGGTGCGTGCCACCGCTTCACCATGCCGTCGTTGACAGGCCGACCTCCATATGAGAGCGGCTTCGCCGCACGTGAGTGGAAACTCGTAGCAGGCACCGATCTTTCGTGCACGTGCGGCGAAGCCGCTCGGTCAGGCGAACGCCGCCGCAACGGTCGCGGACAGCAGTTCACCCTCATGGGTGCTCAGGCCCGCTTTCAGACCGGGGTCCGCGGCGCAGGCGGCTTCCCAACCCTTGTCGGCCAGGGCAACCACGTAGGGCAGGGTGGCATTGGTGAGCGCGTACGTCGAGGTACGGGGCACGGCTCCGGGCATGTTGGCCACGCAGTAGAAAACGGATTCGTGCACCTTGTAGGTGGGATCGGCGTGGGTGGTGGCCACCGAGTCCTCGAAGCAGCCGCCCTGATCGATGGCGATGTCGACCAGAACCGATCCCGGCTTCATACGCTGAACCAGGCTGTTCGACACCAGCTTCGGCGCTTTCGCTCCGGGGACGAGTACAGCTCCGATGACCAGATCGGCAGCCAGCACGGCCTGTTCGAGTTCGTATGCGTTCGACACCACTGTCTTGACGGCACCGCGGTACTGATCGTCGATCGCGCGCAGCGCTCGGACATCGAGATCCAGTACGGTGACGTCGGCGTGCATACCGAAAGCGATTGCGGTGGCGTTCTTTCCGGAGACGCCGGCTCCGATCACGACGACGTTGGCGGGACGCACTCCCGGTACGCCACCCATCAGTACGCCGCGGCCACCTTCACTCGACATCAGGTGGTAGGCACCGGCCTGCGGTGCCAAACGGCCGGCAACTTCGCTCATCGGCGCGAGCAGGGGCAGCGATCCGTCTGCGGCCGTGACGGTTTCGTAGGCAATGGACGTGGTGCCCGACGCCAGCAACGCGTCGGTGCAGGCCTTTGACGCCGCAAGATGCAGGTAGGTGAACAGCACCTGACCCTTGCGCAGGCGTGAATACTCCTCGGCGATGGGTTCTTTGACCTTGAGCAGGAGATCGGCCGCGTCCCAGACGGCAACCGCGTCGGTGAAAATTTGCGCGCCTGCGGCTTTGTAATCGGTATCGGTGAACGACGAACCGGCGCCGGCTTCGGTTTCGATGATCACTTCGTGTCCTCGCGAGACAAGTTCGTGCACGCCTGCCGGGGTGATGGCCACCCGGTATTCGTGGTTCTTGATCTCGCGTGGAATTCCGATTTTCATGACGTCCTCCTGCAGTGGCGGTGACCGAAGCGACGCTCCGTGGGTACGCCAACTATGAATTATGTGCGGAATTGCTGCAATGGATGTGAACAAAATTCTGTATCGTCGGGCCATGGATGCAGATAGTTCATTTCAGCCGGTCGATGAGGGGGCTCGATCGAATGATGTTCGGTCCGTCGCCCTGGACCGAATCGACCACATTCTGCTCGACGAACTGCGTCGAGACGCACGCACACCGAACAATGCGCTGGCGGCCGCAGCAGGGATCGCGCCGTCCACTGCCCTCACCCGAGTTCGGGCGCTCGTCGAACGCGGCGTCATCCGCGGCTTCCACGCCGACATCGACCCCGAGGCCCTCGGGCAGGGCATTCAGGCCATGATCTCGGTTCGACTGCAAGCGGATGCTCGACGGCGGATCAGCGAATTCGGTTCGAAGATCGCGTCCCGCAAGGAGACGCTGAACATCTACTTCATTGCCGGGGCCGACGACTTCCTGGTGCATGTGGCGACGGTCGACACGGCCACCCTGCGCGATTTCGTCGTCGAGAATCTCAGTGCCGACCCTGCCGTCGCAGCGACCGAGACCATCTTGATCTTCGAGCACATCAGGCCGCGAAACACGAACGCGGACAAATAGAACCGATCAGGGTGCCGGCGGCACGATCGGGGGGAAGCCCGGCAACGTGAAGTCCGGGAAGCCCGGAATCAGCGGCGGCGGCTGCTGCGTCGTAACGGGCGGAACGGACTCGACCGGTGCCGGTGGCGGCTCGACCGTCGTGGTCTCGGTGGTCGTGACCGGCTGTTCCCACGTGGTTTCCGGCTGCTCGGTCGTCGGCTCCACAGTGGTGGTCGGTTCCGGCGCAGGCGGTGGCGGCAACAGAACGGGAGCAGGCGTCGTCGTCGGCACCGTCGTGACCACCGGAGTATCGGTTTGGTCGCGACTGACCGAGGTGTCCACTACCTGCGGAGAGTTCTGGTGGGTGAACATGAAGCCGGACACGGCGACCACCGCTGCCGCGCAGAACGCGAGCACTCCGCCGGTCCGCAGCCTGCGCCGTGCGCGAGTGCGATCGTCTTCACCGTCGTCGTCGGCGTAATCGGCGTCGAGCCAGTAGATGTTCTTCAGCTGGAACGGAACGGGCTTACCGTCCTCGACGGTGTCGACGGCGGCATCAGTGGCAGCATCGGTGGCGGATGCATGCAACACCGGCTGTACTGCAGGCGCTTCCACCGCGAGAGCAGAGACGTCACCCACGCCGTTCTCGGAAAACTCGTGCACCGCTATCGATTCCGACGAAGGCTGAGCCTCCACGGTCGACGGCTCAGGAATATCGGCGGGCGCGTCGGCGAACTTCGAGGATTCGAAACTGGTTGCTGCAGAAGCAGATTCGGTAATCGATGCGGCAGCGATCCACGGACGTGCGGGCACGGGACGAGTCGAGCTCGGCGTCGCCACCGGCGGTGCGGCATGCTGCGACTCCGAACGCGCGGGCATCATCGGCTCGGGCGCAGGTGGCACCACAGGCACAGGCGGTGCCACCGGAGCCGGCGGGACAACAGCGGCGCTGTCCGTGTGTCGACGTCTCGGCACGCTTGCCTGCGCGTCGCGCGCAGTACGGTCCGGAGCGGTTCTGGTGCGCGAATTCGGCCGCGCGGCCAATGCTGCTCCGCGTGCGGCCACCGTCTCGGGCTCGGTCGGGACAATCGAGGGCAGTTCGAGCAGTGGGCCCACGCGCTGCTGGACGATGGGCATGCGGGCACCACCACCGATCAACACGACCGCGTCGATCGGCACGTTGGCACCGATCATGACCTCGCGGGCGAACTCGATCGCCTCGTCGAGCAGGTCTGTGATCAGCAGTTCGAAATTCTCCCGAGACAGCAGGATCATCCCGCTCGCGTCGGGCAGGCACACGGCGTCCTGGGTGGACAGGCGTTCCTTGGCGATGCGGCAGCGCTTCTCGAACAGCGCAATGTCGGGGTCGGTCGCCGGCTTACCGAGGCGCTGGAGCTGATTGTTGCGCACGTAGGCGTCGATCAGATCACCGCTGTAGGAGCCGGAGCGCTGGGATGCCGTCACCGTGCGCGCCGTCAGGTCGACGACGCTGACCGTCAATCCGGAACTACCGAGGTCGAACAGGGCGACAGAGCCGGCACCTCGCGCCTCACCGGTGACGGCGAGGTATTCGATGACGGCCTCGACCTCGGGGACCAGGTGGTAGTTGTTCAGGTGAGCACCGGCGAAGGCGGCGCGCAGCGCATCGGCCTGACGCGGATCCCGGTAGGCGATGCCGGTGGACAGTTCGGGTTCGACCTCGGCAGCGGCACCGATCGATTCGGCGGCCAGGTGCGGGAGGTCCCCGGTGGCACTGTCGATCAGTTCGTTGCGGAAGAACAGTGGCCGCTCGACGTCGGTGACCAGGGCGGACGAGGTGTCGCCGGAGGCTCCGAACTGGTCGGCTCTGGGCTGCGCCGTGCGCACGGCTCGGGTCCCCATGGACACCCCAAGCAGCACAGTCACGATCGTCGGCCTCACTTCGTTCGGCGGTTTCGGTGAACGCCCCATCGGGAGTCCACCCGCACACGGTACCGTCTCGCGGCGAGCTGCACTAAAGGGTGCCTACGGGCCTGCTTGTTCGGCTTCGGTGTCGGTGAAGCCGAAACCGATGTCGGACGCCTCGCCGGGAGGCTGGTACATCTCACCGGTGTACGAATATTGCTCGACGTAGAGCTGCTCGTACGTCAGAGTGGTCGGTCCCGCCGCAGCCGGTTGGTCCGGTGGAGGCGTGTCGGTGACCGGGGGTGCGATCTCGGCGAGAGTCGCCTCGAAACCGGGGTCGGTATTGATCACGGATCTGGGCGCATTGTCGAAATCGGCGAAGAGCGCGAACATCAGCGCGACAACCACGACTCCGACCGACACCGCCACGGCACCGATCTTGAGTACCGCCTGCCGAGTCCACTGCCGGTCCGAGAGAGTCGACAGGTACGACATAGGAATCGCAGCGACCCCGCGACGGCCGACACCACGGGCTTTGTGTGGCGATGGGTCTTCCCGAGCGAGTTCCGGTTCCGCTTCGGGTTGCGTCGTCGACTCGACCTCGGACGGCGACTCCGATTCCACTACCTCCACTACCGGCGACGGTTCCACTACCGGATCGGGGACCTGTTTCGAGCCGATTTCAGCCCTGATCAGCGCGCCCTCGGCAACCGGCGACACCGAGTCGTGGACGGTGAGCGGCACCGGCCAGGTGGCGCGAACTCGCCGCTGGACGAGGGGGCTGTTGGCCACTCCTCCCAGCAACACGATCGCGTCGGGGGTCTGGGGACCGACCCACTCGATCATGTCGTCGATCAGTGGGGTGGCGACCGCCTCGAACTCGTCGCGTTCGAGGATCATCGGGCCGTTGTTGGGTGCGCGCACACCGGCCGACGTGGTCAGTAGCTCCCTGAGCTCTCGGAAGAACGTGCGATAGGACGCGGCACCCTCGGGCCCTTCCGGTTCCGGCAGGATTCCCTTGGTCATCACCAGGCCCTGCACCACGTCGTCGAGGCGTTCGCCGCCGAACGACTCCGTTCGGTCGTGCCATTCGACGGTTTCCTCGGCGGTGTTCACGACCAAGGCCGACGTTCCGTGTCTGCCGAGGTCGAGCACCAGCACGTTCGTCGCGTCGGCGAGGGTGTCGAGCGAACGCACGAACGCGAGCAGCGCGTAGTGCTCGTCGACCGTCTCGACGGATGCAGCCAGGCCTGCCGACGTCGGGAAATCCGTGTAGCGCAGGGTGCGAGCCTCGCGCCCGGTGATGACGACGGAGTCGAAGGGGCCGCGCGCTCCGATGCGGTCGGACAGGTCGTGCATCGCACGGTCCGGATCGGTGAGCTCGAGATCGACGGACTCGACGACGCGGCGGTCACCATCGGTGTAGGCGATGCGCAGGGCGTCCGACTCCACGGCCACGCCGCAGACTGGTCCCATCGAGTGTTGTCCTTCGATTGCTTGCCGTATGAACAGACGATCGGAACCTATCGTACGCACGCTCGGTGTGGCCGAAACGAGCAAACGGGCCGAAAACCGACATGCGGGACGTAGGTCACGAAACTTGCACTCGGTATGCGGTATCGGCTTCAAACAATCTGAGATATTGTTTACCCGGGTCTGGGGAGACTGCGGGTCGAAATATTTTCCGTCGGCCCGTACGACTTGCGAGGCCGCCCGGTCTCGCACCCAAGCGATCGGTGGAGGTCCGTCACGATGGAAACACTCAGTACGCAGTTCGACGCACGCATTCGGGACGTGCTGGACAAGCTCGGCAAGATGCCGGTCGCCGCGTCGGACATCGACTCTGCTTCCGACCTCTACGACAGTGGCTTGACCTCGCACGCGAGTGTCAACGTCATGATCGGCCTCGAGGACGAATTCGACATCGAATTCCCGGACTCGATGCTGCAGAAGTCCACGTTCGCGAGCATCGACGCGATCGCAGCTGCTGTCGCACAACTCGCAGGCTGACGACCATGACGGTCTCGTCCGACAGTCGCCCCGCGCAACTGCCCCTCACCGACGTCCTCAAGACCCTCCGTACGTTCGCGGCCGAGGTCGACCGCGAGGGCAGGTTTCCCGCCGAGTCCGTCGACGCTCTGCGCTCGGCAAATCTGTTCGCCGCCGCGATACCGACGGCGCTCGGCGGCGGTGGCCTGTCCCTCACCGAGCTCGCGCGGGTCGCACGCGATCTCGGTGCCGAATGTGCCTCGACGGCAATGATTTTCGTCATGCACCAGTCTCAGATCCTGAGCATCGTCAGGCACGGCGGCACCCCCACATCCGACGCGTTGCTGCGCCGCATCGCAGCGGACCAACCGCTCGTCGCGTCGGCGACGACGGAGATCAACATCGGCGGCGACGTGCGGTCGAGCAGCTGCGCGGTCGAGTACGACGGAGACCGCATCCACCTGGCCAAGACCGCACCGGTGATTTCGTACGGCGAATACGCCGAGATCGTTCTCGCGACGGCGCGGCGCACGGTGGACAGCCCGCCGAGCGATCAGGTTCTGGTGGTGTGCCAGAAGCCCGACGTCACCCTCGAACGCACCAGCAACTGGGACACTCTCGGGTTTCGTGGCACCTGCAGCCCGGGCTTCCAGCTCGACGCCGTTGCCGACCGCTCGAGCATTCTGCGCGACAACTACGGCGAGATCTCCTCGCAGACAATGCTTCCGGTCGCCCATGTGCTGTGGGCCTCGGCCTGGCTCGGCATCGCCGACGCAGCCGTGTCCAAGTCACGCAGGTTCGTCCGCAAGGCGGCGAGCAAGAGCCCCGGCGTCACTCCTCCCTCCGCCCTGCGGCTGGCCGAATTGTTCGTGGCCCACGAACAACTCGTCGACACCGTGTTCGGCGCAGCGGCGAAGTTCGAGGCCATCGCAGATTCCCCCGAGGAGCTCGGTTCCATCGGTTTCGCCGTCAAGATCAACAACGTCAAGGTGACGGCGTCGACTCTCGTCATCGACATCGTCGGCAAGGCGATGCAGATCTGCGGCATCTCCGGGTATCGAGAAGACGGCGACTTCAGCATCGGACGGCACCTCCGCGACGCGCACGGCTCGGCGATCATGGTCAGCAACGAACGCATCCTCGCGCACAACTCTCAACTCGCGCTTCTCTACAAAGGCAAATGATGACCCAGACACAGGACAAGACCTCCGAACTGGATTCGGCACGAAGCGAATTCAGGCAAGAGCTCGTCGACGCCGGCCTGCTGATCCCGTCGTCGGTACTCGGTCTGTACGGCCGGTCCGGCGAGTTCGAGGACATCATCGAATCGATCGACCGTCGGGTCGTGGCCGCGAGCGCGTCGGAACACGGAACGACTGTGCCCAGGTTCCGATTCCCGCCGGTCTTCCCGCGGGAAGCATTCGAGAAGACCGACTACATCGCGTCGTTCCCCAATCTCACCGGTGCCATCAACACGTTCGACGGCGACAACAAGGCCCATGCCGCGCTGCTCGCCGATCGGTCCGAGGGCAAGGACTGGGATCACCACCTCGAGTCGGCCGGGACGATGCTGGTGTCCGCGGCATGTCACCCGTCGTACTCGATGTTGCCGTCCGTACTCCCGTCCGGTGGGACGACGTACGACATCTACGGGTACTGCTTTCGGCACGAGCCTGCCGTCGACCCTGCTCGCATGCAGGCCTTCCGCATGCACGAGATCGTGCGGGTCGGCACTCCGGACGACGCCGTCGCCCACCGGGAGAGGTGGGTGCAACGCGGCCTGGAGGTACTGGCCGAACTGGGTCTCGAGGCGGAAGCGGTGATCGCCAACGATCCGTTCTTCGGTCGGGCAGGTCGCATGCTCGCGGCCAATCAACGCAACGAGAACCTCAAGACCGAGCTGGTCGTGCGGCTGTACGGAGACCTGGACGACGGCACGGCCGTGGTCTCGTGCAACTGCCATCGCGATCACTTCGGCCACACCTTCGACATCAGCACCGCCGACGGCGAACCTGCTCACAGTGCCTGCGTCGGCTTCGGCATGGAGCGTATTGCGCTGGCGCTGTTGCGGACCCACGGGATCGACCGCGACAAGTGGCCGAGGTCGCTTCGCTCGTGACGTCGGTAGCCGACGTCGATATCCCTACCAGCGATCGGAGCGCGCTGTGAACACCACGAATACGGCGACATCCGAGTCCGCCGACAACCGTACCGACGAGCTCGAACAGCTACTGATCACCGAGGCAGGCGTACCGGGCAGACAGTCCACCTGGTTCGGGTCGGCAACATCGCCGCTGCTCGGTGCCGTGCACGTTCCCGAGGGATCGGTTGCCCGCGGTGCCGTCGTACTGGCACCGCCGCTCGGCAAGGAGCAGGTCGACTCGTACCGCGGTCTGGTCCTCCTGGCCCAGCGCCTCTGCGCTCGGGGCCTGCTCGTACTGCGCTTCGACTATCCGGGAACGGGCGACTCGTCCGGTGCACAGGACGACGACGGCATCGTCGAGCAGTGGCAACGCAGCGTCGTCACGGCGGTCGATTTCGTTCGGCAGTGCGGTGTTCGCGATGTTGCGGTCGTGGGTCTGCGAGCCGGCTCGCTGCTCGCCGCATCCGTGGCTGATCGGTGCGGCCCTCTGACGGGAATGGTGTTCTGGGATCCGGTCGTCAGTGGCCGCTCGTATCTTCGGGAACAGCGCGCTCTGTATTCGATGACCGTCGCGCGAGACGACGAGTCGGACCCGCGAGTGTCCATCGTCGGCGCAGTCCTGCATGCCGGAGTGGCGGCAGAATTCTCGACCCTGGATTCGTCGAAGCTGGAACGGCTCGACTGCCCGGTACTGGTTGCCACGCGCAGCGAACGTGCCGACGCCACGCCTGTTCGCAGACTCGTGTCCGCGCAGCAGGCGGACGAGCACACCCTCCGCAATCACGACGCATTCCTCGAGCCACCTGCCTGGGACGTGGTCATTCCGCGTCCGGACATCGACGTGATCGCGCGCTGGGTACAGGCCACGTTCGCGTCGACGACCACGCCGGTCACCGTTCCGATTCGACGTTCCGCCGTGGTCTCGACTCCCCGGGGCGACGTCGTCGAAACCATCGAGCGGCTCGGTGACGACGAGCTGTTCTCCATCCGCACCACCGCGGTGGCCACCACGGCCGGCGGTCCTGCCGTGGTCATGTACGGCACCGCGTACGAGCACCGGGTCGGACCGGTACGGCTGTGGGTCGAGTTGGCCCGCACCCTCGCGACGGCAGGCATCACCTCGGTCCGTTTCGACCGTCGCGGTACGGGAGAAAGTGGAGACGTCGGTGCCGACGACGCACCCACGCTCTACAGCGAACTCGGCGACGCCGACGCACTGTGCGCCGTTCGATCCGTGGGAACAGCGCCCGACAAGATCGTCTCGGCAGGTCTGTGCTCGGGTGCGTGGTATGCCGGTTACGCCGCCCACCGCGAGGGCCTGAACACGGCGATTCTGATCAATATGCGCGAATGGACGACGCGGCGTGTCGATTTCACCAAGAGATCCACCATCGCCCAGAAGCAGGGATTGACCGCGATCGCACTCGACCGCGCACACACGGCCGCCGTTCGCTTCAAGAACTGGTCGCAACCCCGGATGCCGTACCGACTGTGGCTCGCGCTCGGCCGTCGTGGCTGGATCCAGGTTCCCGAAATCTCGTTGGGAGAGCTGCAGCGCAAGGGAGTCGACGCGTCCGTGCTGCTCGTCCCGGACGACAAGCAGTGGTTCCTCGACAACCGCGGCCCCGAGAGCCTGCATCGGTTGCGCCGCCGGGCCGAGCCCGAGCACCCACCCGTGGTGAAGGCGTTCACGGACGGAGATCACACCCTCTTCGGACGCGATGTTCGCGACACGGTCAGGGCCGAGATGCTGCAGACGATCGATGCTGCGCTCGGAGTCCACATCGAACCGCAGGACCCACCTGTGAAGGTGAACTGGACGCCGTTGTGAAACATCGCGCTCGCCGGGTACCCCCGCCCGATCACGGCCGACTCGACAGGATCACCTACTACCCCGTCGAGCAGGTCCGATGGGACATGGGCTTCAACAGCCGTACCGTGCCTTTTCACGCGGTGCCGCCCGAGTTCGCGGTCGCGGCGTCGCAACCCCCCGGACAGCTGTCTGCGGCCGATTCGATCCCCGACGGGGACCCGATGTTCACTGCGGCCGAGGCGTCGGGCACGGCCGTTGCAGGCTCCAAGCCCGCCGGCCGCAATCTCGCACTGAACTCGTTCGCGATGATGTTCTCCACCATTGCCACCGGCGCGCTCGGTCTGGCCTTCTGGGCCGTGGCGGGCCGGCTGTTCCCCGTCGAAGAAGTCGGCAGTGCATCGGCGGTGATCGCGTCGGCGGTGATGATCGCGACGCTGTCCAACCTGAGCCTCGGCTCGATGTACGAGCGGTTCCTGCCGACCGCGGGTGTGAAGGCCAAGTCCTATGTGCTTCGCGGCTACGCCGCCGTGCTGTCGCTGGCACTGGTCCTGGGATGCGCGTTCTTGGTCGTGGCCCCGGTGGACGAGTTGTTCACCACCACGACCGAGATCGCGACGTTCCCGATTTTCGTCGGCGTACTGGCCGTGTTCGCGCTGCAGGATCAGACGTCGTCCGGGCTGGGCTTCGCGCGGTGGGCGGCGGCCAAGAATGTCTTCCACGCGGTCGTGAAGTTGGCGGTCCTGGCCGTCACGTACGAAACCGGCCGTAGTTTCACCATCATCGCGGCGTGGGCGGTACCAGCGGCCATCGCGGCGATAGTGCTGTTTCGCGCGTTCGGGAAGAAGCTCGGCACCGATCCGCGTTACCAGCTCACACCGAACCTGCCGCCCCGTAAAGAGCTGTGGTCGTACTTCGGGTCGGCGTACGGCATCACTGCCCTGGGAACCTTGGCACCCCTGATGATCCCGATCATCGTGGTGAGCACGCTCGGTGCCGAACAGAATGCCTACTTCTCGCTCACCTGGTCCATCGTGAGCGCCATCTACGTGTTGATCGGGGTACTGGTCGGCCCGTTCGTGGCGGAGGCGGCTGCACATCCCGAACAGTTCTCCAAGCTCGCCAAACGCTTCATCGGCTTGCTGTGCATCGTCGCCGTGGGCGGATCGTTCTTTCTGGCGGTCGTCGCACCGTTCGGACTCGGTATCGTCGGCCCCGACTACCGCGAGAACGGGACCATCATCGTCCATCTCGCTGCCGTCACCATCCCGCTGTCCGTCGTCGGGGCCCTGTACGACGGTCTGGCCAGGGTCCGACGTCGTATGCGGCTTGCAGTGCTCGTCCAGATCGCGGCCACCATCATCATCGTCACCGGGTCGCTGACGTTGTCACCGAGCTTGGGCATCGCGGGCATCGGCTGGTCTTATCTGGCGGCCGAAGCCTTCGGTGCCGTGGTTCTGTTGGTGCCCCTGATCAGGTGGATCGGGGACCTGTCCGGCGGCGCTGGTGCCGAGCATGCCGCGCCGGCTCTCGATCCGCGCGACGAATCCACGTCGCAGGCGACGGGTCGTGAGCACAGCGTACGAGCGTAACCGACATCACTCTCGTTAGCTGGCACCGCAAACATTCTTCGAGTACGTTTATACGCAGCTTGACAATCTCATGGCTTCTTTTAAGCTTCTAGTCAGGAAAAGACAGTGGGTTCGACGGGTAGATCAATCCCGCCGAAACCTACGTGCGAACTCGGCGGGGGTCGTGTCGCATCGGTCAGATACAGCTGCAGTAGCTCGATCAGCTAGTGCCCACCGAACTCGAACATCTGGAATGGATATGTTGAATCGTCAGAATCCCCGCGTCAGTGTCGTCATCCCGACTCTCAACGAGGCCGCGAACCTTCGCCATGTCCTCCCCTTGCTGTCCCACGACTTCGAGCTCGTACTGGTCGACGGCGGATCCACCGACGGAACCATCGAAGCCGCACGCGAGATTCGCAGCGACATCCGCGTCATTCAACAGACCCGCAAGGGTAAGGGCAACGCGCTCGCCTGCGGCTTCGAAGCTGCCACCGGCGACATCATCGTCATGTTCGACGCGGACGGCTCTGCCGACGCGGCCGAGATCCCCCGGTTCGTCGATGCCCTGATCGCCGGTGCCGACTTCGCCAAGGGCAGCCGGTTCTGCGAGGGCGGCGGCAGCCACGACATCACGCCGCTGCGCCGCGCCGGCAACGGTGGTCTGCACCTGGTGGCCAACACGCTCTTCGGCACCCGTTTCTCGGATCTGTGCTACGGCTACAACGCCTTCTGGCGAGACCTGGTGCCGGTCCTGGATCTGCCCGTGGTCGATCAGCCGGGCAGCGAGGGAATGATGCTGTGGGGTGACGGATTCGAGATCGAGACCATCATCAACTGCCGCTTCGCCGAGGCGTCCGTACGGATCGAAGAAGTGCCGAGTGTCGAGCTGGCGCGCATCTACGGCCAGAGCAACCTACGCACCTTCTCCGACGGCTTCCGGGTGCTGCGCACCTTGATGACCGAGCGCATGCGCGCCCGCAGAATCTCCCGCAAGCACATCGCTCGTCCGTCGCGTGAGTCGATCGATGCCCGCACCGACATGGACCTCGAGTTCGAGGTCATGGAGTCGTTCGGCGAGGTCATCGAGCTCCGCGAGAGAACGGCGTGAGTCTGCCGACTTCCTCGGTCGTCATCTGCGCGTACACGTTGGCTCGATGGTCCGAACTGTGCACTGCCGTGCGTGCAGTTCTCGATCAGAGCGTCGCTGCCGACGAGCTGATTCTCGTCGTCGACCACAATCAGCAGCTGGCCGAGCGCGCTCGAGCGGAATTCCTGCCGCTGAGCGAGACCGTGAACGTGGTCGAGAACAGCCACCCACGAGGACTGTCGGGGGCACGGAACACCTCCCTCGACCTCGCCACGGGTGACATCGTCGTCTTCTTGGACGACGACGCGTCCCCACGCACGACCGAATGGCTCGACGCCATTCTGTCCCATTACTCGGATGATGCCGTGTACGCCGTTGGGGGCTCTGCATACCCGGTATGGCCGGACAAGCGTCCGGCCTTCTTACCGGCCGAGGTAGTGGGTGAACCCGGCGAACTCGATTGGGTCGTCGGGTGCACCTACCGCGGGCAGCCCACGGAAACCGCTCAGGTCCGTAATCTCATGGGCGCGAACATGTCGTTCCGCCGCGCGCCGGTCGTCGAACTCGGCGGCTTCGTCTCCGGAATCGGCCGGATCGGACGCGTTCCGCTCGGGTGCGAGGAGACGGAACTGTGCATCCGCCTCCGCCAGACGCATCCCGACGCGCAGATCGTGTTCGATCCCTCGATCGTCGTCGATCACACCGTCAGTGCCGATCGGACGCGACCCCGCTACCTCATCACCCGCAGCTACGCCGAGGGCGTGTCCAAGGCAGCGATCGCCCGACTGATCGGAGCGGGTGACGCACTGTCGTCCGAGCGTGCGTACACCGCCAAGGTTCTCCCGCGTGCTGTCGGCCGTGAGACGAGCGCGGCTGCTCGCGGCAACCCGGCGCGGGCGTGGGGCGCGATGGCTGTGGTGGCCAGCGTCGGGGCCGCGGGAGTCGGTTATGTCCGAGGCAAATTCAGTGTGAGCCGCTAGCGGCACGTGCACGAAACTTCGTAGCCCACTACGAACTTCCACTCACGACCCTCGGTGCCACCGACGCCCGTTCGACGGAATTCAGGGCACGAACGTGTCCCCTGGGCTTCCCGGTGCCTCGGTTGACGAGTGTGATGGTGCGCGGTTCGTTCGGCGCGAGATGGAACCACGAATCGGACGCGTCGAAGCCGTCCACATCGACGCAGACGTACTGCGCTGCCCACTCCGAGGACACTGTGAGCTCCCACGTCCCGGCTCCGGTATCGACGACACTCGCGCTCAGGCCCACGGTGTTCTGCCGACTCTGCGCGCCGACGAGCGCGGTGTTCCGCGCTATCTCGACTCCGTCGTCGCCCGCGAACACCACTGTGATCGCCGAGTACGTCCGACTCCCGAAACGGTAGGCGTGATTGGCATCGGTGAACGACCCCACGATGGAGTCCACCGTCAGTTCGGTCGAGCCGTTCGAGTCGACCGATACCGCCCGCTCGAACTGTTGCACGCCGCGCGCGGTGTGCAGTGCCACGCGCAGTGTGCCCGATCGGGCCGGGCCGTCGTTGACGAGCTCCACCGAATAGCCGTCGAGACCGTTGTCGCACAACAGCACTGCGGTCGGTGAGCCGGACCTCGCGAGCGCGTAGAACGGTGCCTTCGGTGCACCGGTGGCGTCGGTGATGCCCCACCCGGCACCGGGCACGGTGTCTCGTAACGTCAACACGAGCGCGCCCGCACATCCGGAAGACGCCCGACGCCACCGACCGAACGCTTCCTCGAAAGCTTCGACGATCACCGCCCTGCCGTAGTCCAGGTAGAGCTCGGCGTCGTCCCGCCGAATCAGGTGCGGGTCGACACCGAAGACAGTGCGTACGTAGTGATCGCGGACGTCCTCGAAATCCCACGACGAACCGCGATCGCGGGGGACCGCGGATTTCCACTCGGGGTGGTGCCCTGCCACCGCAGCAGATCCGAAGAACCTGTCGACCTGCGCACGTTCGGGAGGAACGGAGAAGGCCAGGCATTCCGCAGCGAATCTCACACCCGCGGTACGAATATCGGACAGTGGCCGCAGGTAGCCGCCCACCCCGAAGTAATGGGCGATACCGTCGCCCACGTGGGTGTGCAATTCGCCGGTCGAGCTGGACGGAGACGACGTCACGTAGGCGACGTCCGGCAGACGATCGGCGAGGAAATCAGGAACGATGGTGTCCAGCATGTCCATTCGCTGATCCTCGGCCGCGAGCCCCAGCATCGCCGGTTGCTGCTGCGTTTCGCTTCCGCCGCTGACGACCATCAGCGCCGGATTGGCGCAGACGATGTCCGCGAACGCGTGCAGCTCTCGGGCGACCGCCGCCGTGTACACCTCGTCGGTGGGCGGGTCGACGGTTCCCAGCATGACGTCCTGCCACACCATGATGCCGAGTTCCGCGCACAGAGACCAGAATTCGGCCTGCTCGTACACCAGCGTGCCGACCACGCGCACCATGTTCACGCCCGCCGACTGCAGCTGCACCAACGCTACGTGCAGGTCCTGCTCCGACGACCACAGTCGCACCGGATCGAGTGGGGTCCACGTACCACCGCGACAGAAGATCGGGCTACCGTTGACCACCAACTGCGCGCCGCCTCCGGAGCGATCGAGTACGACGGCGCGAAAGCCGATGTCGCCCACCGGGTATTCCACCCCGTTCACGTCCAACGCCAGGCGGTAGGTCCTGGGCTGTCCGTGCGTGTGCGGCCACCACAGCTCGACGTCCGGCAGCGTCAGAGTCGTATCGATACGGTCGACCGTTCCGAGCTCGAACACGCTGTCCCCGATCAGGATTCGCGTCGACGACGGGGAATCCAGCTCGGCGCGGACCGTGACGATACCGTCGGTGCCGCGGACCGTCGTCGACAGACCGACGCCACGAGGGCTCGACATCGGCACCATCGACACCGGCCGCCACGGACCCACCGGAACAGGCACGGGCCCGTACACCGGTGCCCGGCCCAGCATCGTCGTACGCTCGTGCCGCAGACCCTGCGCAGCGATCATCGAGGATCGCCACCGACCACGTGGCCGTCGGGTCTTCAGATGTGCGGCAAGAGATTCGACGTGGACTGCAATGGTGACGGTCGGTCCGCAACCCGTCAGATCGACAGTCTCGGGCACGAACATGGACGTGACGGTTCGCCGATGAACACCGTCCACCCAGATCTGGGCCCGAGTCGCGATTCCGCCGAAGGTCAGCCGCACCTCGGGGCGATCGCCGGTCGGGACGGTGGTCGCATACCACCAATCGTGTTCGTCCGGAGCACAATCGGTGTCACCGAGCGCGCACGCCACCGTGCCGGGCACGACGGCGTCGAGCCACTCGAGGTCGGCAGGCAGATCAGCGGGGTCGAGGATGGATCCGGCGTCGGTTCGGGCCAGCCGCCACGGCACGCCGTCGAGCAGATCGATCACGCGCTCAATGCACCCACGACGATGTCCATCGCTGCCGCCCAGTTCTTGCTCATGTCGTTCAGCGGTTCGTCGAGCACCACGGCGCGGCCACGCGCTGCCCGCGCCATCCGGAACTGCACGGCCTTCGCGCCGGACGCTGCGTCGAGGAAATGCTGCGCCGCGTCGCCGGCTCCACGTATCCCGCGGCTCTCGAGGTATTGCACGTAGTTGGCGGCAAGCTCCGCGGTGGCACCGAATTGCCGGAGCAATCCGAACGACCACAGATGAAAGGCGTCGGGCCCGGACGTCTGGACGAGCGGGATGTCGGCCACGATGCGCCGAGCGAGGGCATCGACGGGATTGCCCGGTGCCCTTCTGGACAGATGTGCCCGGGCGACGTCGAGGTCGCGGTCACCGACCCCCGCGTCGAGCACTGCCGCGTCGACTCGAACCTGTTCGACGTACGGCAGCAACACCTCGGCGTGAGGCTCGGGCGCGAGATTGAACACCCCGTCGAAGTCCGCCCCGGTCAGCTCGAAGTAACCACGGTTGTGGAAGTAGCCCATCACCTTGTCGTCTCGGTTGACGAGATTCGGCACGATGGTGGTCTTGGTGTGCTGATTCCGGTAGCTGGTGCCTGCGGTGTCGGGAAGCCAGAAGCCGTCGACCTCCACCGTAACGTGGGTGCCGTCGAGCAGCCCTTCGACGACGTGCTCGAGAACGGGTCGCCATACGTTCATCTCGGCCACGCCGATGCCGTAGAGCGCGCGCAGATCCTCGGGCAGAATTTTCACGAAGTCCCACTGCCGTCCGTCACAGCCGGCGCTGAGCACGAACGCGAGCGCCGGGGCGGGATCGGCACCCAGTGAGTGCAGTACCTCGATCCACAGATCGACGTAGCAGTTGGTCTCGGTCCAGATGCGGTCGTGGTTGTGGATGGGATGAGGCCGGTAGCTGATGGGGTCGAGTTCGAGAACCCGGAGGCCGGTACCGAGCCTCTCCAGCACTGCATCGTTCGACATGACGCGCCTCTCCTACCGGAACAATGTCGGACGGTCCCCGAGCCGCATTTGTCCATATTGCCTGCATCCAGGCCGCTCATCGTAGCGAATCGGTTTGTTCTACGCTTCCGATCCGGCGGTAGGATTGTTTTCGACGCAACTGCTACTTACTGATCCACCGTTTGAGCGTCTGCACGACAGGAACCCGAAAACGCGGGCAATCACACAACGAACAGTTGGTTCCGCGGCGGTAATGCTGATGCGCAGCTTGTTCGTGTCGACACTTGCATATCCGCTCTGAGCTGGGCACATGCCGAGTGTAGACAACACCTGCAACATCCATGCCCATCTCGGGCGGACACGAGGAGGCACGAGCGCAGTGCGCCGTTTCGTTCGCAGCGCAGCGCTGGTCATGGGGTGGTGCCTCGTCGCCGTAGCTCTCGGAATGTTTGCCGTCCGACAGGTCGGCGTGACCGAGATCACTTTCGTTGCTTTGGTGGTCGGAACTCCGTACCTCGGAGTCGCCACCGTCGCGGCGCTCCTGCTCTTCGCCGCCGCCCGCTCGCGTATCGGATCAGCAGTCGCAGCCGTCGTCACCGTCGCCGTCGTGGGCGTCCAGGTACCGATGTTCCTGGCCGACGGACCGGACAACTCCGGACCGGACCTGTCCGTGTTGACGGTCAACGTGGCGCACGGGGACGCCGATGCCGGCGCAATCGTCGACGCGGTCCGTGATCACGACGTCGACGTGCTCGCCGTCCAGGAACTCACGCCCGAGGAAGTGACCGACCTGAGGGGTGCCGGTCTGGACGACCTGCTGCCGTTCTCCTTCACCGCCGCACTGCCTGTGGCCGACGGCACCGGATTGTGGAGCCGAACACCCTTGACCGACGGCTCCCGGCTGAACGACTTCGGCTTCGTACCGGTGCAGGCGAACACCGTCGTCGACGGCACGACGCTGACCCTCGTTTCGTTCCATTCGATGTCTCCCGCGACGCCGCGCCACACCACCCAGTGGGACGCAGACCTGGCGAGGATGCGGGCCATCATGGATACCTACGGCAACACTGCCATCGTCGCGGGCGACTTCAATGCCACCAACGATCACCGGCAATTCCGCAGGTTGGCATCGGCTCCGTTCTCCGATGCGGCCGACGCTGCGGGGGCAGGACTGTTCCGCACCTTCCCGTCCGAACGTCCGTTGGCGCGGTTGGACCATGTCGTGACCAGTGACAGCGTCCGCGCCCGGTCGGTGCAGCCGTTACCGATCCCGGAGAGCGATCATCTGGCGGTGCTCGCAACGGTGCAGTTGCCGTGACGATCCCCGGCTAGAAGCGCGGAAGCTGAATGACCGGAGGCGGCGGCAGCTGGATCTGTGGGAGCTGGATCTGCGGCAGACCGGGAATCAGCGGTGCCGGGGCAGGCGCAGGAGCCGGTGCCGCGGGCGGCACGTACTCGGGCTCGGAATACGTCTGAGCCGGAGCCGGAGCGGGCTCGGACGTAGGCGGCGGTGTTGTGGTCGGCGGTGGCGTCGTCGGTGTCGGGGTGACCCGGGTCGTCGTGGGACCTGCGGTGATCGGCACCGGTGAATCTGCCGGTGCACTGGTCGGGGCCGGCGACCCACCCCCGTATCCGAGAGACAGGCCGAGGGCGGCGACCGCGACGAGACCACCCGCGACCAGCACGGCACCGCGCACCTTGCGCTTCGAATCCGCAGGCTTGTCGGAGTGGGGTTCCGGAGTCAACCAATCGGGTGCACCGGTCAGCGTCGCCGGGTCGGCTGCGGGCTGTCGCCCGCCCGACTGCGGATTCGACTGGGGGTTGGACTGCGCATTCGGTTGGGGAACCGGCTGGCGCGGAGCCTCGGCGACCGGTGTGGCGAGCAGTGCCGCTCCACGGGCCGCAACCGATTCGGGGTCTGCCGGAGTGACGACGGGTAACCCGACCCAAGCATCGAGTATGGCTCCGACCAGCGGTATTCGGGCGCCGCCGCCGATCAGGAACAGCGCGTCGACATGTTTGGGAGAACGCCCGATGACGTCTCGAACCAGGCGAGCGGAGTACTCGATCGGGACGGTCACCAGTGACTCGAATGCCTCGCGGGAGATCAGGATGACACCGCCGTCGCCCGGAAGACATACAGCGCCGCTGGTCGACAATTGTTCCTTGGCGACCCGGCACCGCGCGGTGAACGCGCTCAGTTCTTGGTTGTCGGCAATGTCGACGCCCTGCTTGGCCAACTGGTTGTCGGCGATCAGGCGATCGAAGTCGTCGCCGCTGATGTCGATGGTGCGTTCTGCCAGCAGAACTTGGCCTGTACCGCGGTCGATCACGCTGATCGTCAGACCCGAACTGCCCAGGTCGTACAACGCGATGGTGCCGAAATGCCCCAGCTCGCCCGACGCTTCGAGGTACTGCAGCGCAGCCCGAGCTTCGGGAACGAGTCGATAGTTGTACAGCCGCTGACCGGCCATGGCCTGCTGGATCTCACCGAACTGCTGCTGGTCGCGATACGCCACGCCGGTTGCCTGCACTGGGCCACCGTTGCCCGGTTGCGAGAGCACCACGCCGATGGACTCGGCGGCCAGTTCCTCGGCCCGGTCCCAGTGGGCGTCGACGGTGTCGTGGTGGAAGTCGAGGCGTCCCGAATCCTGAGGGCGCAGGTCGGGTCGAGCCATGCGCACCGCGCTGGCCCCCACCGACACACCGAGAACTTCGGTCATTACCTGCCTCTTGTCGATTTCCCCGTCAACACACGCCGAGACTTCATGTCACGAACCAGTCTCGATCCCCCCAATTGATCACTGTAGCGCGTCGGTGCGGCTGCGCCGCAGTGGTGCGTTCAGGTGCCCCCTGGGGCACCCAGCCACACCACTACAGTTGCGGCATGCGAGTTCTGTTCGTCTGCACCGGCAACATCTGCCGATCTCCGACTGCCGAGCGCCTTGCGGTCGCCTTCGCCCGTGAGGGCGGATTCGAGCTGACCGCCGGCAGCGCCGGGACACAGGGCCTGACCGGGCACGCGATGGACCCGACGGCCGCGTTGGTGTTGTCGCAACTCGGCGGCGATCCCGAGGGCTTCGTGGCTCGACGCCTCACTCCGGCGATCACCGCCGACGCCGAACTCGTTCTGACGATGACCGCGTCGCATCGCGACGCCGTGCTCGCGCTGTCGCCGCGGCACATGCGTCGCACCTTCACCTTGCTCGAGGCGTCGAGCCTGGCCGCGGCGTCGGGCGCACGATCGGTTGCCGCCCTCGCCGACGCGCGGGCCGTCCACAGCGTCGAGACGCTGGATATCGGCGACCCGTACCGCCGCGACCCGTCCGTGTACGAGGAAGCCGGCGAGCTGATCGCAGCATCGTTGCCGAATGTTCTCCGACTGGCGCAGCCGTAACCTTCGACCCACCACGAATTCGCACGCTGCGGTAACGTTCTCGCATCATTGCCGACCACCCGGGTGCGGCCACGGCGTTAGGGTCTGTTCATGCGCGACAAGGTCATCGCGTTGGCAGCAGTGGCGAGTGCCGGAGTAGCCGTCACCGTGGGTCTGGTCATCGGTGCCCTCGGCGGCGCGTTCGACGATTCGAGCCAGGACGTCAGGCCGCCTGCGCTGAAGTCGGATTCCCTCAGTTCGGTCCAGGCGTCACCGACGTCCGCGATCGTCGTGGTTCCGCCGTCGCCCACCTGGCAGGTCGCGGTGCCCACCACCGCCAAGCCGCCGACGACGACGCCGGAGCGGCCTCAGACGACGACGCGGACGCCCCGAACAACCACCAAGCGGTCAAACCGAACTACCACGACCACCACCGACGAGGACTCGACCGACGAGCCCACGACCACCGAGTCGGGCCGGTAGATCTCACGGACGGCCCGCTGCCAGATCGGGCGCGCTGTCTCCGATTCTCAACGCGGCCACCAGTTCTCGATACAGCTCGTCCGACGCCATGAGCTCCGCATGCGTTCCACGTGCGCGTACCACCCCATCGTCCATCACCAGGATGGTGTCGGCGTCGAGCACGGTGGACAACCGATGCGCGATGGTGACGACGGCAGCATCCTCGGCGATGGAACGGATCACCTCGTGGATCGCCGCCTCGGTGCGTCCGTCGACCTGAGCCGTCGCCTCGTCGAGCAGCAGGATCTGCGGGCGTCGAACGATGGCGCGCGCCAACGCGATTCGTTGCCGCTGCCCACCGGACACCGTCGAGCCGATCAGGTCGGTGTCCAATCCCTCGTCCAGAGCGCGGATGGTCGAATCCAGGTGCACCGACTCGAGCGCCGCCCAGATGTCACCCTCACTGGCGTCCGGGTGACTGAACAACAGGTTCTCCCGCACAGAACCGGGGATCACCGGCGTCTCCTGCTCCACGTAGGACAGTCGAGAGCGCACCTCGTCGATCGTGAGCTCGCTGTACGGCGTTCCGCCGAGCCGTATCTCGCCGCTCTCGGGCGTCAGGAACCGCAGGATCAGAGAGAACACGCTGGTCTTGCCTGCACCGGAGGGACCGACGATCGCTGTGTGACCACGCGCGGGGACGTCCAGGTCGATTCCTCGCACGGCCGGCTCTCGTCCCGGACCGTAACATGCTGTCACACTGCGGAATTCGAGCGCCGGAGCAGCGTCGACAACGGAACGGGTCGGCGCGGGGGTACCTTCCTCTCCCACTTCGACGACGAGGTCGTCGATCTGACGTATCCGCGCCGCCGCAGCCATACCCGCCTGCAGCGCGGTGATGTTGGTGGCGAGGGTGGAGACCGGGCTCATGACCTGAAATGCGTAAAGCAGAAACGCGATCAGGCTGGATACCGCCAGATCCCCGGTGCTGACGCGGTAGCCCCCGAGGCCGAGAATGCCGATGATGGCCAATTGCACGCCGCCGCCCGC
Organism: Rhodococcus sp. NPDC080181; assembly: GCF_040702225.1. Taxonomy (NCBI): domain Bacteria; kingdom Bacillati; phylum Actinomycetota; class Actinomycetes; order Mycobacteriales; family Nocardiaceae; genus Rhodococcus; species Rhodococcus sp. NPDC080181. Next base: position 1,830 of record NZ_JBFBKN010000043.1, on the reverse strand, counting down.
GAAGGTCCACGCCAGTGCCGAGATCTTGACGGCGTGCACGCTGTGCCGAGCGGAGGTCCGCGCCTCCGCGATGACGCGTTCGGATTCGCGAGTCTCGGCTCTGCTGGACTTGACCGTTCGGATGGCCCGCAGGGTGCCGTCGAGAATGCCGCCGAGTCGTCCGATCGCTTCCTGTGATTGCCTCTGCGCGATGGCGATCGGAGGCATCAGCCGGGCGAACAACACTGCGATCGCCACGATGGCCACCGCGATCGCGCCCAGCAACACCAGATCCAGAACCGCCATCAGAATCAACGCGCCCACCAGACCCACGACGCTGTTGACTATGGCCACCAGCGCATTCGACGTCGCCTCACGCAGCAGCACGGTGTCCGAGGTGACGCGGGTGACCAACTCACCGGTGGGCCGAGTGTTCAGGCTGCCGACCGTGGCACCGAAGTACTTCCGCACGATCGACTTGCGTGCGTCGAGCACGATCCGCTCGGCCAACACCCCGAGCACGATCCACTGCAGATACAGAACGGCCGAGCCGACGACCAACAGGGCCACCAGAACGACGACGGGAACGATCAGCGACGCGTCGGTGCCGAGTCCGTCGAGCACGCCCTTGGCGACCATCGGCGTAGCCAACGCCGTTCCGGTACCGATCAGGCCGAGCATCATGCCCAGGATCAGGGTGCGCCGATGAGGCCGCACGAACTGCCACAACACCCGTAGGTTGGGTACCGTTATTTTCTTCTTCTCGGCTGTCGCGATCTGCACATCGACCATGTAGTCAGTGTGCAGCAACGATCAGCTGGTACCGATCGCGTCCCAGATCATGTGGACCGTGGTGCCGTTCTGGTCCGACGTCACCGCCGCAGTATCGGCCAGCGCCCGCATCAGTGGGACGCCTCGACCTCGGTTGGGATCGGAATTGCGGGTCGCCCAATCGCCGCGGTCGGTCACCTTCACATCGATCCGGCCCTGCGCACCGCACAACACTCGAATATCGAGGGTTCCTCGGTCGGTGTGATCGCGATACGCATGTTCGACACTGTTCGCTATCGCCTCGTACGTCGCCAACACGACGTCGTACGCGCGATCCGGGTCGACGCCCAACTCGTTCAACCAGTCACCGAGTTCACGCCGAAGCTCCGACGCTCGATCCGCATCGGCAGGCTCGTCGGTGAACAGCAGTTCTTCCATTCGCGCACCTGCCGTCGAGATCGAACTGTCGGTACGTGAGTCGTCACCTCCGAAGAGAGTCGCCATCATGAATCCCGTCTACCCAAAACTTCAGGATCTACCCGCATGAATCGCAACGAGCGCCTCGTCGACCGTCGCATAGATGCCGAACACCTCGTCGAGCCCGACCAAAGTCAATGGACGCCCCGTCGCCGGACCGTCCGCCACCACGGCAAACCCGGCAGTACCGCCCAGTTGCTGATGTGTCGACGCCAGCAGCGACATGCCTGCCGATGCGAGGAAACCCACATCACTGAGATCGATGACCACAGCCGACGGCGACTTCTCGAGCACCAGAGCCACGGACTCGGACAGATCAGGAGCCGTCACCAAATCCAACTCACCCGACACCGACAGAACGACATCCTGATCACGCCATTCAACAATCACATCGAAATGCTGGGGTCCGAGCCCCGATTCGTCCGCAGTCACACGAAGACTTTACCTCGCTCCCCCGCCCCGCCACCGCCGCCGAAGTCCACTCGACGTGACATCGACCCCCGAAAAGTCGGGACTGTCTGAATAACGGTTGATCCGGTCCTTGGTTCGACACGCCGAGCTCAGCTTGGTGGGAAGGATCGACGATGACCGAAACACTGGATC
>NZ_JBFBKN010000042.1:0-23670 GCF_040702225.1 Rhodococcus sp. NPDC080181 | reverse complement strand
TACGACTCGACGGCCTGAGCCCGGTGCAATACCGAGCCCAGGCCCTCGCAGCCTAGGATTTCCATTAACCGGTCCAACCCACGGGGTCCAGTGCAGCTGAATGCCGCATTCATCCGTTGGTGGGGATGGTGTGAACTTGGGGGATGGCGTGAACCAGGGAGAGACCCGACTCAGTTTGTTTGCGGGCGACTCTGGGCATTCGGCGTGAAGACGGAATCGAGCAGCAGGTTCCCCACGCAATGAATACCAGGTTCGGAGACGACCCCATCGTGAGTGATCAGTACACCTTCACCAATCCCGTCACGCAGTACCGCCAGGACGGATTCCCTGAGCAGCACCAGGATCCGCCCGGTCTCGCTGCCGATCTACAACCCCTGGCCGACCACGGCGAGCAGACGTACCGCGGGTCCGGACGGCTGACCGGCCGTAAGGCCCTGATCACCGGTGCCGACTCCGGCATCGGCCGTGCGGCCGCCATCGCCATTGCCCGCGAGGGTGCCGACGTAGTTCTCAACTACCTGCCGTCGGAGGAGAAGGACGCTCAGGACGTCGCCCGGCTGGTTCGCGACGCCGGTCGCACCGCCGTCCTGGCACCGGCAGACCTCACCGATGAGAAAGCTGCCCGCGCCCTCGTGCACACCGCCGTCGACGAGCTCGGCGGCCTGGACCTGTTGGTCAACGTGGCAGGCAAACAACAGTTCGTCGAGGATCTGGCGGATCTCACGTCGGAGCAGTTCGACCAGACCTTCAAAACCAATGTGTACGCACTGTTCTGGATCATTCAGGAAGCGGTGCCGCACATGCCTGCCGGCTCGACGATCGTGAACACCAGCTCCATCCAGGCGTACACACCCTCGCCCGGTCTGGTGGATTACGCGACGACGAAGATGGCCATCAACACCATCAGCAAGGCTCTCGCGCAGCAGTTGGCACCGAAGGGAATTCGGGTCAATGTCGTTGCGCCCGGTCCGTTCTGGACTCCGCTGCAGGCCGCGGGCGGGCAGCCGACGTCGGCACTGCCGGAATTCGGCAAGGAGACCCCACTGGGCCGGGCCGGTCAGCCGGCCGAGATCGCGGGCGCGTACGTGTACCTGTCCTCAGCGGAATCGGGATACGTCACCGGAGACACCCTCAACGTCAACGGAGGAATGCCGACGCCGTAGTCGCCTTCGCGCTCTGCGTGAATGGACCATTCACACCCGTCTGGGCTCTTGAATGGTCCATTCACGCATGCGGGAGACGTTAGTCCTTCGGGCCACCGGCTGCGTAGACGACCTGACCCGAGATGAAGCCGGCACCCTCACTGACGAAGAACGACGCCAGGTGGGCGATATCGTCGGGATGTCCGACGCGGTTGACCGGAATCTGCGACGCCGCAGCAGCTTTGAAGTCGTCGAACGTCATTCCGACTCGCTCGGCGGTGGCTGCCGTCATCTCGGTTTCGATGAATCCGGGGGCGATGGCGTTGGCGGTGACGCCGAACTTGCCGAGCTCGATGGCGAGAGTCTTGGTGAATCCCTGCATGCCGGCCTTGGCCGCGGAGTAGTTAGCCTGACCGCGGTTGCCCAGGGCCGAGGTGCTCGACAGGTTGACGATGCGGCCCCACTTGGCGTCGATCATGTGCTTCTGCACTGCACGCGTCATCAGGAACGAGCCGCGCAGGTGCACACCGAGCACGGAATCCCAGTCCTGCACCGTCATCTTGAACAGGAGGTTGTCGCGGGTGATGCCTGCGTTGTTGATCAGTATGGTCGGTGCACCGAACTCGCTCGCGATGCGGTCGACTGCAGTCTGCACCGACTCCTCGTCGGCCACGTTTGCGCCGATGGCCACTGCCTGCCCACCTGCGGCCTCGATCGCGCCGACGGTGTCGCTGCACGCGGCCTCGTCGAGGTCGACCACCGCGACGCCGAAACCGTCCTTGGCCAGTCGCTTGGCCACTGCTGCACCGATGCCCCGGGCACTACCGGTGACGATGGCCGTCTTGATCTGATCACTCACGAATATCTCCTGACACAACGCCGAATCGAATTACCTGTCATCTGTTTCTACCAACCCCGGCGGCGCAGTCAGTACGCAGCCACCGCTCCGTCGAGTGCTTTCTGCATTCCCTCTGCCACCACGCGGGTGATGTCGATCGGTTTCTGGGGCAGATCGGTGATGGGCGTATCGAAGTGGACGCTCGCCTGTTTCACTTTTGCCGAGCCGGGGCCGTAACTCAGTCCGATGCAGATCAATGTCGGTTCGACGCCGAGTTTGCGGGCCCGCATCGCGATGTGGCCGATTCCGCTGCCGACGTGTTGCACCGTCGTCGGGTCCTCGAGGTTGCAGGTGCCTTCCGGGAACACCGCGAGGTCGTCGCCGCGCTTCATTCTTTCGGCACTGATGTCCATCATGCGGTTGCCTGCCGCGCTGACTGCCCGCATCCCGTGATTCTTACCGCGAAAGACGGGAATGCCGCCCATCATGTCGATTCGCTTGCGCTGCTTGGGGTCCTGGAACAATTCGTCCTTCGCGAGCACTCTGGTGCGCCCGATCACCGGACGCAGCGGCGACGCCCAGGCCGCCGCTGCGAGGGTGTAGGGATCACTCTCGGTGAGGTGATTGACCGCGATGAGCAGACGCGTGTTGTCGTACACCAGACGCCGCAGCTCCTCCCGGGCACCGTCGGAGTACGACACCCGCGGGCGGAAGCGTCGGGCGAGGGCGGCGTACGCCAGCCTCGCAACCTGACGATTCTGCTGATGACGCAGATAGAAGTCGTACACCGTCTCGTCGTTCTCGAGAATTACCGCAGGCCGATCCATGACGCGAGCTTAGCCTCACTCGCGCGAGGAGCCCATAGCCCGGATGCCGACGATCAACCCGACCGCCGCGGTGGCTACGGCTGCGACGACACCTGCCGTCACCGTCGAACTCGCGAAGTCTCCGGCGAACAGTGCACGTTCGGCGTCGACGAGATATCCGAGCGGGTTGATGTTCACCAGGAACTGCATCCACCCCGGTGCGGCCGTCAGCGGCAACATCGTGCCCGAGAGGATCAGCAGCGGGAACATCAACGTCTGCTGAATGGACCAGAACACCCAATCCTGTCCGCGCACAGCCAAAGCCAACGCGTAGGACAGCGCGCCGAGCCCGACGCCGAACACCCCGAGCAGCACGATTCCCACAGCGGCACCGATCGGATTCACGGACAACCCCAGCGGCAATGCGACCAGAACGATCAACACGGCCTGCGCAGCGAGCGGCACCATTTCCTTGAACGCCCGCCCGACGAGCAGGGCAGATCGCGGCAACGGGGTCACCAACATTCGCTCGTGAGAACCCTGCTGCAACTCGGCCAGCAGATTGGAGCCCGTCATGGAAGTGCCGAAGATGGTGATCATCGCGAGAACACCCGGCACGAACCAGTCCCAGACACTTCCGTCGCCGAGACCGGGGACATCGGTGAGCAGTGGGCCGAACAGAGCGAGCAGGATCAGCGGTTGGACGAGACTGAAGATGACGGTGAACGGATCGCGCACCATCGGCCGCAATTCCCGACCCATCACCAGAGTGCTTCCGGAGAGAACGTTCATCGGAGTTCTCCTGCCACGCTCGCGTTGTCGAGGGCTGCGGCACTTTCCCGAAGACTACGGCCGGTCAGTCCGAGGAACACGTCGTCGAGAGTCGGTCGGGTCATGTCCGCAGTATGGACGCGGATACCGTGTAACTCGCTCCGCCGCACCACTTCCGGGAGAACGACTTCGGCGCGTCCGACACGCAGGTTCAGCCGCGAACCGGATCTCGTGACGTCTCTGATGCCGTCGATGCCGGCGAGAAGCGGAAGGAGCGCCGACGCGTCGGACACGGTGAGAACGATCAGATCGCCTGCCAGTTCCGATTTCAGCGACGCGGCGGTGTCGTCGGCGATGACGGTTCCGCGGTCGACGACGATGACCCGCTCGGCCATCGAATCGGCCTCGTCGAGGTAGTGGGTGGTCAGAACGATGGTCGTGCCCATCTCGCGTCGTAGCCGGAGGATGTGACCCCACAGGTTGGCCCGACTCTGCGGGTCCATTCCGGTGGTCGGCTCGTCGAGGAACAACAGTGCCGGTCGGTGCACCAGTCCCAGGGCGATATCGAGTCGGCGACGCTGTCCGCCGGAGAGCGTCGAGACGGTGCGCGAGCGCAGTTCGCCGAGCTCGAGTGCGTCGATCAATTCGTCTGCGCGAGTTCGTGATCGCTGACGAGTCATGCCGTAGCACAGGCCTTGCACGACGAGTTCGTCACGCACGCGCTGGTTGTGTCCCGCGCCGTTTCCCTGCCCCACATAGCCGAGACTGCGCCGGACACTGTCCCGGTCCCTGCCCACGTCGAACCCCGCGATCCGGGCCGAACCCGACGTCGGTGCCAGCAGCGTGGTGAGCATTCGCAGCGTGGTCGACTTGCCTGCACCGTTGGGGCCGAGGAGAGCGACCAGTTCTCCCTCACCGATCGTCAGATCGATGCCGCGCACCGCCTCCACGGTCTTCTTGCCCTGCCGAAAAGTCTTGGTCAATCCCGATGTTTCGATCATCTCGTGCGCCCCTCGTCGTATCGGTGAATCCGTACGAGAGGAGACGCTAGAAACGATCGCGGTCAGCTACGGTCCGCGATGCTCGGCGCGAGCGAACTAGCCGAACACCGGGAACTTGCGCTTGCTGGCGAGCTCGTCCATGCCGGCCTGAATACTGGCGCGGACCTCGTCGTATTTCGCGTCGACGTAGGCCTCGTCGTCACAGCGCGACGGATCGTGGTCGAGCTCGACCGGAGGCATGAACCGGGTTCGGATCTTGGCCGGCAACGGAATCTGCGGCAGCGCGGCAGGCGCGATGATCCACGGCAGCGAGATGGCGATGGGAAAGACCTTCAGGCGCGCAAACCTGTCCAGTCCGAGCGCTTTTGCGAGCTTGTCGCCTCGAATGAGCACCGGCATGGCGTCGGCCCCGCCCACGGTCGCCACCGGCACGATGGGCACACCCATCCGGATCGCAAGCTTGACGAAACCGGTACGACCACCCAGTGTCGCCTCGTCACGCTTGCTCCACGGACGCAGCGAATCGACCTCACCACCGGGCCACACGATCACGTCTCGGCCCTCGGCCAATGCGGTCGACATCGAGTCCGGAGCCGCCGGCAACACACCCATGGATCGAAAGACCTTGCCGATCAACGGAAATGCCATCAGCGCGTCGTGCGCAGTGCCGTGCAGGATTCGCTTGTCGCCGAAATGCCGCCACCACTGCGCACCCACCGTCCACGCGTCCCACACGAACGGCGCACCCGAATGCACTCCGACGACCAGAACCGGCGACTCGGGAATCGTCTCCCAACCGTCGATCTCCATCCGGAAGTAGCGATCCATCACCCCGTTCCAGAGCTTCTGCTGACGGTCCATCGCCACGGTGTTCTGATCGTCGAGATCCCAATTTCCTGCACGGTCGGCGACCACGGACCCGAGGCCCCCCGACGCCTTCTCGCGTCGCTCCTTCATCTTCAGCCGAGCCGCTGCGGCATAGCGCTGCGCTTGCTCGCGTAGAGCGTCCTTCGAAGGCTTGTCGGAGCTGTCCCCACCCACTACGTGATCCCCATCACTCATACCCGCACGGTACTCCACCACGAACTCCAGGTCCGACGACCGTGCTCGGTATCCCCGCGCGGGCACCGAGCTGTCCGTTATGGTCGAATCTCCAGCCGAGTGAACGAGGTACACAGATGGATCCGATCGAACCGGCGTACGGGACGACTCCCCTACTCCTGATCGCCGCAGCAGCCGTCGCAGTTCTGCTGTTCCTGATCATGAAGGTGAAACTGCACGCCTTCGTCTCGCTGGTTCTGGTCAGCGCCGTCACCGCCGTCGCAGCGGGCATTCCACTGGCAGACGTGCCGTCGGCATTGCTCTCGGGCTTCAGTTCCACCCTCGGTTCGGTCGCTCTACTCGTCGCCCTGGGTGTGATGGTCGGCAGACTGCTCGAAATCACCGGTGGCGCTCAAGTATTGGCCGATACCCTGATCAACCGATTCGGAGCCAAGCGCGCACCGCTCGCCCTCGGTGTCGCCGCGCTGATCTTCGGCTTCCCCATCTTCTTCGACGCCGGACTCGTCGTCTTCCTACCGATCATCTTCACAGTCGCCAAGCGCTTCGGCGGGTCGGTGCTGCTGTACGCGCTGCCGACCGCAGGCGCGTTCGCCGCGATGCACGCCATCGTTCCCCCGCACCCCGGCCCCGTCGCCGCCACGGAACTCCTCGGCGGAGATATCGGTTCGGTGCTTCTCGTCGGAGTTCCCGTCGCCGTCGTCTCCTGGTTCGTCGGCTCCTACCTCGTCGGTACCCAGCTCGGCAAACGATTCGTCACCGCGCCTGCCGACCTCTTCGCAGCCGGGTCGCAGAACTCCGAAGAACACGACAAGGAGATGGCCGCACTCCGCGACCCCGCCCCCAAGTTCGCTGCGGTGCTGCTCATCCTGCTGACGCCGTTGGTCCTCATCTCGCTCAACACCGTCGTCAACACGCTGACCACCTCGGGTGTGCTGACCGGAGACGAAACCTGGGCAGCGGCCCTGACTCTCATCGGTCAGACGCCCATCGCGCTGCTCATCACCTTGCTGCTGGCTCTGTTCATCCTCGCGCCGGGACGCTTCCCCGTCGCCGACGGTGCCAAGTACATGGATCAGGCCCTCGGGCCGATCTGCTCGATCATCCTGATCACCGGTGCCGGCGGCATGTTCGGCGGAGTACTTCGGGCCAGTGGCATCGGCCAGTCTCTGACCGCCTCGTTGTCCGATCTCGGACTGCCGATCCTGTTGCAGGCCTTCCTGATCGCCACCGCGCTACGCGTGGCGCAGGGTTCGGCCACCGTCGCCTTGACCACCACCGCCGGGCTGATCTCGGTCCAGGTCGCCGAGCTCGATCTGAGCAATTTCAAGATCGCGCTGTTGGTGTTCGCACTGGCTGCCGGAGCCACCGTGCTCTCCCACGTCAACGACTCCGGCTTCTGGCTCGTCAGCCGCTTCTTCGGCATGGACGAGAAAACCACCCTCAAGACCTGGACGGTCATGGAAACGACACTGGGACTGGCGATATTCGCCCTCGCATCACTGCTGTGGGTGGTGTTCTAGCGCTTCATCCAAGCCGCCGTCACTGCACCGGAACGAGGATTCTCCACGCCCCCAGTGCGAGTGCGCCGACGGTGACGACGAGAAACAGTCCGACCCAGACGATGCCGGGCAGGAAGGTGAGCCGAGCCAGTTGATCGGCGTCGGAGTCCCGCGCCCGTCCGGCACTTCGGGATTTCTGCAGTTCGAAAACGGGGCGCGGACCGGCGATCAGCAGGAAGAACGTGATGAAGTACGCCGCAGCGACCTGCTGTTCCCCGGTACCCCACCAGGATACGACGAACAGCAGCCCACCGACGGTGACGAGAGACAGCAGTCCGTAGATATTACGAATCATCAACAGCATCAACGCAATCGAGATGATGCCGATCCACAACACCGCCGACGCCCGCTGTGTACCCAGCACCAGAGCGGCTCCGAGTCCGAGAAGCGACGGCCCGACGTAGCCCGCGAAAGTCATGGCGATGACCCCGAGACCGGTGGGCTTGCCCTTGGAGATCGCGACGCCGGACGTATCCGAATGCAGCCGAAGACCCATCAACTGACGCCCGGTGATCAACGCGACGAACAGGTGCGCACCCTCGTGCGCGATGGTCACCACATTGCGTGCAATCCGCCAGGTCTGCGGCAACACGACGATGACGAGCGCCGCCAGGGCAGCCACTTGGACGATCCACACGGGTGGATCAGGACTCACCGCGGAAATGCGGTCCCAGAATTCGTTCACACCACACCCTATGTGAGCGGAACTTCGTAGCAGACTACGAAGTTCCGCTCACATAGGCACCTCAGGACGCGCGTGCTTCGGCCTTGGCGCGTTCGCGGGCCAGCGATCGATCTCGCATCTCCTCGAACTTGGTGGCCTGGCGCTCGAGGTCTTCGAGGAACGCGGCGAGTTCTTCGCGCTTGTTCTCACCGCGTGCGGTGAAGTCGTTGCGCTCGAACACTTGCCACTTGCGCAGCACGGGCCAGACGACGTCTTCGAGGTGCTGACGCAGGTCGTAGATGCCGTGCTTGGCCATCAGCACACCGTTGCGGCGGAAGTTCGGCATGCCGGCACCGGGCATGACGAAGTTCGTCACGATGTCCGAGACGGCCTGCAACGTCTGATCCGGCGAGATGTCCATCGCTGCGCCGGTGATGTTGCGGTAGAAGATCATGTGCAGGTTCTCGTCGGCGGCGATGCGCTGGAGCATGCGGTCGGCGATCGGGTCGTCACAGACCTTGCCGGTGTTGCGGTGCGAGACACGGGTCGCGAGTTCCTGGAACGTCACGTACGCGACCGAGTGCAACAGACCGACCCCTGCGCCGGCGGGCGACGCGTAGCCGTTGGTCATGTGGATCATGCGGGCTTCTTCGAGGGCGACGGGATCGACACCGCGGGTGACGACCAGGTAGTCGCGCATGACGATGCCGTGGCGGTTCTCCTCGGCGGTCCAGCGGCCGACCCAGGTTCCCCAGGCACCGTCCTGGGAGAAGTTCTCGGCGATCTCACGGTGGTAGGACGGCAGATTGTCCTCGGTGAGCAGGTTGGTGATCATCGCGGCCTGCGCGACGTCGGAGAGCTTGGACTGCTCCGGGTCGTAGTCCTTACCGCCGAGCGCGGCGAAGTTGCGGCCTTCGTCCCACGGCACGTAGTCGTGGGGATGCCATTCGCGCGCCATCGAAATATGACGGTTCACATTGTCCTCGGCAGTGGGCACCAGCTCCTGCAGAAGCTCGAGCTGTGTCAGATCCCTGGCCATTCGACATGCCTCCTCGCATTGACGTCAGCTCACGAGCCTAGGTCGATACGGGCGACTATCACGAAGCCTCGCCGAAACTCTGTTACAGGTAGCAACCGATCTTCGAGACCGGTCGTGCTCTGTCACAGCATCACGAATGAGCCGCTTCCATCCCGGGGAGGCCCGGCGAGCGGAACACCCATCCACGAAGGGCGAGGAATCGAGCGGCACCGACCAGACCGCTGACGGCGATCACAGCCAGGACTTGAACGTACGTGGCGGCGGCGGGAACGAGGAGGTGGACTGCGGCCAGCGCGGCGGTACTCAGACCCAGCCCGATCAGGGCGAGTCCTCCCGCTTCCCACTGGGTCTGGAACCAGCCGACGCGGTCGGCGGCGTGGAAGGTGTGGCGACGGTGCAACTCGTTGGCGAGAACGGTGCTCGCCGACGCTCCCGCCAGATTGGCGGGGAAAGATCCGAACGACGCGAGAGCGACGAACAGCAGTGCATAGACGCCGTTGCTCGATATCCCGACGATCACGAAACGAGCGAACTGGGCCGGCACAGTCTCACCGAACAGGCGTGCCCTGCAGTCGGGCTCCGTCGGCGCTGACAGTGCTGTGCTCACGAGGTCTCCAGTTGTAGAACCGGAAGCGTCGACCGACGCTTCGAATCGATACAACTCCGCGTCTGCGCGAATCGGTGCCAGAGGTGACCGAGGTCTCAGACCTTCGAGGAACTTTCTTCCCGTTCACGCTTCTTGCGACCGAGGTCGATGTTCAGCTTGTCGGGCTTGATCGACGCAACGAACAACACCGCGACGAGCACGACCACCACGACGATGGTGATGACTACCACCGCGATACCGAAAATTGCCAAAATACCGTTCATGTCCTGCCTCCCGTGTCAGGCAATACGGTACTTGTCGTAGACGGGCCGGTCCACGCCCGCCCCTACAGCCCGTTTCCCGGCAGTCAGCTGACCAACCGTTCGACCGCGCGCATCGGCAGAGACAGCCAGGTCGGTCGATTGCGCGCTTCGTACAGAACCTCGTAGACCGCTTTGTCCAGTTCGTACGCGCGCAGCAGATCGGCTTCGTCGCGTGGATCGTGGCCGGCCACCGACGCGTACCCGTCGAAGAAGGCCGTGATGCTCCGCGCAGCCCACTGCTCGGCGCGTTCCCGTAGAGCCGGGTCCTCCGGCAGGTCGACGAGGAGGTGGTTGGCGGCATAGTCGAACGACCGCAGCATTCCCGCGACGTCGCGCAAAGCACTGTCCATTTGTCTGCGCTCGTCCAGCGACTTGGCCGGCTCTCCCTCGAAATCGATGAGCAGCCACCGTTCGGGGGTCCCCAATACCTGCCCCAGATGCAGATCGCCGTGAATGCGTTGGACGGTGGTACTGCTCGACGCCTCGGCCCGTGAGATCAGGGCCGTCGCGGCGGGGATGTACTGGGCGATCTCCGGAACCACTCGCGCTACTCCGGAGATGCGTTCGAGGATTTCTTCGACGGCCGTCGATTCCACGGAACGTTCGGCGGTACCCAAAACCGAAGCGAGGTCGTGGTGTACCTGCGCGACGGCAGCGCCGAGTCGATACGCGTGGGGAGCGAAATCGGCGGACAAATCCTCGATCGGTGTGTCGGGGGAATCGAACACCTCGCGCACGCTGGCCAGCGCAGTGGTCCATCCCTCGGCAGAGTTCGCGGCGAAGTCCTGGATCATCCCCAGCGTGGTCGTCTCACCGCCGACCTGCGCTTCGAGCCACCCTCGCAGCGGTGCCACGTTGACGCTGCCTGCCTCGGCCAGCGCGCGATGCAGCTCGACGTCCGGACTGATTCCGGGCGGTACCTGACGAAACAGCTTGAGCAGCAGCAGATCACCGAGGATCACCGACGTGTTGGACTGCTCTGCACCCAGAACCCGACCGCGCATGCCCTGCGGCACGCTCGAACCGTCGACGACCTTGAATTCGATACTGCCCGTGGGGTTCTCATCGGAGAACGCGTCACCGTACAGGGCGATGATCTCCGGATCACGTAGGCCGTCGAACACTGCCATCTCACCGGGCACCGGCAACAGCCACGGGCGTAGTTCCTCGGGTAACTCGGAGCGGAAACCGAGGGGCACCTGATAGGTCTGGGTCACCGACGTGCCGTCTTGGACGAGGTCCACCTCGACGAGCAGGTGCTCGGCGGCGAAATGCGGCTCGTCGTGCAGTACGTCCCGAGCGACGATCCGTACGGCACCCACCGTCGAACCCTTTGCGCCGAACCATCGTTGACCTGGCAACCACGACACCAGTGCGTCCTCGAGCAAGTGTCGAACAGCGTGTGCCGCGCTCGAGCTGGAACCGACCATGAGTATCTCTCGCCGCCTTCGGGGAGTTGCAGAGCGTGTGACCGTACCGTGTCCGAACCTACCCACTCGGGGCCGCCGTCACACCCCGGCGGCAAAGACACCCGAACGTTATGCAGGTCGTACGCCGGTGCATCGACATGCTCGTACAGTGGGGACATGTCCGCTCCACTGACCGCCCACATCGATGTGCATCGTGCCGGTGATCGACTGAAAACCCGTGTGTCCTGGCTCGACTCGAAGCACTCGTTCTCTTTCGGTCAGCACTACGACCCCGAGAACACCCACCACGGCCTGTTGTTGGTGAACAACGACGACATCGTCACTGCCGGGCAGGGATTCGAAACGCATCCGCACCGCGACACGGAGATCATCACGTGGGTGGTGCAGGGATCTCTGGTGCATCAGGATTCGATCGGGCACTCCGGCATCATCTATCCCGGACTGGCGCAACGGATGAGTGCGGGCAAAGGCATCATGCACTCGGAGAAGAACGACTCCTGGAGTATCGACGGCAACCGGCACACCGAACCCGTCCGCTTCGTACAGATGTGGGTGATACCCGACAGTCCCGGCACCGCACCGGGCTACGAGCAACTCGAGATCGACGACGAACTGCTGCGCGGCGGACTCGTCACCGTCGCGTCGGGAATGAACCGACACCGTGGTCAGGCGGCCATCGGCATCGGCCAGAAGTCGGCCGCGTTGCACGCTGCGCGACTGACACCGGATTCGACCGTGACCGTTCCCGACGCACCGTTCGTGCATGTGTTCGTGGTCCGCGGCACCGTCTCGATGGAGGGTGTCGGAGAACTGTACGAGGGTGACGCGGTACGCATGAGTTCCACTGGCGGACAGCGAATTACGGCCTCGGAACCAGCCGAGATCCTGATCTGGGAGATGCACTCGCGACTGGGCGGCTGACAGGAACGCTCGATGACAAGTTGATCACGGGGGCACGTGGCGTCTGCGCGCACGACTGAGATCTGCATACACTCCGAGCGTTCACGATCGCCAATCTCGGAGGTATCAGACGTGTCGAATGACTATCCCCCGCCCGGAAACTATCCTTCACCCGGCGAGTACCCCCAGCAGGGCGGATATCAGCAGGGTGGATACGAGCAACAGCCGGTAGCGCCGAAGAACACCATCGGCACAGTGGCTCTGGTTCTCGCGATTCTCGGTGTGCTGTTCTCCTGGACCATCGTCGGCGGCATTGTTCTCGGCCTGATCGCGATCGTCCTCGGCTTCATCGGTCGGTCGAGGTACAAGAAGCGCGTCGCCACCAACGGCACCGTGTCTCTCATCGCGATCATTCTCGGTTTCGTGGCGGCGGCTTTGTCGATCGTTCTCGTCGTCGTCGGCGTCGGCCTGTTCAATGCAGTCGGTGGACAGGACTTCACCGACTGCATGACCAACGCAGGCAGTGATACTGCAGCGCAACAGCAATGCGCCGACGAATTCCAGCAGAACGTCGAGAACCAGTACGGCGACTCGACACCGAACTGAGTCGCGGCCGATTCACTCAGCCGCGGACGTCCCGTCGGCGCAGCGCGATGCTTCCGGCACCGCCTGCGGCGGCGGCGACAGCGACGAGCCACAGCGAGGGCATTACCGAGAATTCTCCACCCGGCAGCTTGGGCAGGTGGGTGAACGGCGAGATGTCCTGTGACCACTGGGGCAGCCCGACCACCGCCCCGATCTGCCCCAGGGCAACGAAGCCGCCGATGACCGCCCACAGGACGGTCGCGAATCGAGGGACAGCGCCGAACAATGCCACGCCGATGGCCGTCACCACCCACACGGCCGGGAGCTGAGCCAGAGCGCCGACCACGGCGGACGGCAGTTCGCGCGACATGTCGCCGGTTGCCGACCCGTACGTCAGCCCGATGGTGAGGCCGACGACCAGCAGTAGCCACACCGGGCCGAGGACGGCGAAGAGTAGATACCCCGCCGCCCACCGACGGCGCGAGATACCGGTGGCCAGCACGATCTCGGCCAGACCCGACTCTTCCTCGCTGTGCAGACGTAGCACGGCCGACGCGGAATAGGCCGCCACCATGATGCCGACCATGCTCAGCACGACGGCGATGAACGACTGTTCGATCGTGGTGCCGCCGAACTTGCCCAGTGCGTCGCTGATGGCGGCGCTGCTACCGAGTTGATCGCCGATGCCGTCCGTGGACGATCCGATCGCGATACCGAACAGGGCGAGGCCGACGGTCCAGACGACGGTGGTTCCGCGGGACAGTCGCCACGCGAGGGCGACGGGACCGGACAGCGACGGAACGGCAGCCACCCGGCCGCGGCGTTCGGCCCGCAGACCACTGCCGAGATCGCGTCGATTCGCTGCCACGAACGCTGCGGCGACGAACGCCGTAGCGGTCGCCAGCGACAGCAACAGCGGCCACCACCGTTCGTCGGCGAACGGTCGCACCTGCGCCGACCACCCGATCGGCGAGAACCACGACAGGGTTCCCGAACCGATGTCGCCGATCGCTCTGAGAACGAACGCTGCGGCCAACACGCCGAGGGCATAGCCGCGAGCCGCGCGAGCCCCGGACGCCACCTGCGCTGCCAGCCCCGCGCAGCCGACGAACACGGCACCGACGACGACGATCGAGGCACCGAACGCGACGCTCCCGGCCACCGACAGACCGAATGCCCACAGCGAGACGAACGACAACATTCCCGTCGCCAGCACGCCGCCGCCCGCCAGCAGCACGGCCGCTGTCAGTCCTGCGAATCTGCCCACTGCAGTCGACCCGACCAGCTCGACACGGCCCGCGTCCTCCTCACCGCGGGTATGCCGAACGACGGTGAGGATCGCGGCCAACGGAACGAGGGTCAGCATCAGTCCGGCGCGCCACGACACCAGGGCACCGAGGTCGCTACCGAAGATCGGCCCTACGAGAGCCGCTTGCGCCGGCACTGCCTCGGTGCCGAGATAGAACGTACGACGGTCTGCCGCCGTCGGATACAGCCCCTCGAAGCTGACCGCGTACAGCAGCGGGAGCGCTCCGAGCAAAACGACCCAGATCGGCAACACGAGTCGGTCGCGGCATAGATACAACCGCAGCAATGCCGCTGTGCCGCTCAGACTGTTCATGCGTAGTACCTCAGGAACAGCTCTTCGAGAGTCGGCGCGGAGCTGATCATGCTCTGCACGCCTGCGTCGGCCAGGACGTGCATCACCGCAGCGAGCGCCTCGTTCTCCACCGTGCAGGTAATCGTGGACCCGTCCACGGTCACCCCACTGACCCCGGTGAGCCTGTCGAGATCGCCGGGTACTCGATCCACAGTGATAATCATCGTCGTGCGGGTGAGGTGCCGCATCGACGCCAGGGTCCCGGTGTCCACCGTGCGCCCGTCCCGGACGATGGTGACCGAACTGCACAACGCATCCACCTCGGACAGGATGTGCGAGGACAGCAGCACCGTGACTCCGCGTCGCGCAGCATCTTTCACGCATTCGGCGAACTGCTGCTCCATCAGGGGATCGAGACCGGAAGTGGGCTCGTCGAGGAGCAGCAGCTCCACGTTCGATGCCAGGGCCGAGATCAGAGCGACCTTCTGGCGATTGCCCTTCGAATAGGTGCGACTCCGCTTTCCTGGGTCGAGGGAGAACCGTTCGATCAGCTCGGCCCGGCGGCCGGAATCGATACCGCCGCGCATCCTGGCGAGCAGATCGATCACCTCCCCGCCGGTCAACGACGGCCACAGCGTCACATCTCCGGGAACGTAGGCCAGCCGTCGATGCAGTGCGACGCCGTCGGCCCACGGATCACCGCCGAGCAACCGGACCGTCCCCGACGTCGCGCGCACGAGACCGAGCAGGACGCGGATCGTGGTCGATTTACCCGACCCGTTGGGGCCGAGAAAGCCGTGCACATCACCGGTCTCGACGTGCAGGTTCAGGCCGTCGAGGGCCCGGACCGAACCGAACGTCTTCACCAGATCGTCGACTGCGATGGCGTCGGTCATTGCTCGGCCTCCAGATAGGTGTCCAAGATTCGAGAATCGGTGAACAATCCATCGGTGTACAGCTCGAGTGCCGGCAGCATGACCTCGTCGCCGAGCGCGCTCAGAGCCGCACGGAAATCCACGTCCGGGCCGGCCATCTGCACGTACAACAGCAGACCGCCCACGTTCTGGCGCGTCAGGAACCGGGCGCGCGCCGCGGGGTCGCGGCTGGGTGTGAATCGGCCGTCGCGCACTCCGTCGTCGAGGTACCGGACCGCGTCGTCGACCATGTGCTCGAACAACTCTCGGGCCAGCGCTCCGCCCGAGGAGAAGCTCCGCACGATGTAGGCGACGAGCGGTGCGTACTCGTCGATGCGAGCAAGCTGTTCCATCACCCCGGTAGGACCGGCCGAGGCGGCCTTCGATTCGCGGATCGTGCGCAGGACGTACTCGTCGCACGCCGCGCGAAGTCCGTCCTTGGACCCGAAGTGGTGGTTGAGCAGCCCGGGTGAGACGCCGGCGGCGCCGGCGATGGACCGCACACCGGCGGTGAAACCCTGCACGCCGAAGACGTCGATCGCGGTGTCGCGGATCCGCGCGCGAGTGGTCAGATCCTCCGATGCTGAACGCATGTACAGCACATTAAACACCCGTTCAATCAAGCGCAAGAGTGTAAAGATGGATACATGACTTCAGTAGTGAACTCGGGCATCGATCTCAGCTACCAGGACGAGAACACACGCGCGCAGGACGACCTCTTCGTGCACGTCAACGGCAAATGGCTGGAGGACTACAGCATTCCCGCCGACCGCGCCGTCGACGGTGCGTTCCGGACGTTGTACGACCGCGCCGAGGTCGATGTACAGACCATCATCGAAGAATCGGCGGCCGCGAATCCGCCCGCCGGTAGCGACGCACAGAAGATCGGCGACCTGTTCTCGAGCTTCATGGACGCCGACCGGGCCGAACAGCTCGGCACCACCCCGATCGCCGACGAGCTCGCCGCCGTTGCCGATGCGACCGACTTGGTCACGCTCGCAGGCGTTCTCGGCTCTCTGCAACGCACCGGAGTCGGCGGCGGTATCGCTCACTACGTCGACACCGACGCCAAGCGATCCGACCGCTACCTGGTGCACTTCAGCCAGTCCGGAATCGGCTTGCCCGACGAGTCGTACTACCGCCAGGACGAGTACGCCGACATCCGCGCGAGCTACATCGCGCACATCGCGAAGATGTTCGCGCTCAGCGGCGTCGAGTACGACGCGCAGACGGTGTTCGATCTCGAGCACAAGATCGCCGCGGGCCACTGGGACGTCGTCGCCCGGCGCGACGCCGAGAAGAGCTACAACCTCGTCCAGTTCGACACTCTGGTGCAGAACGAGCCCGGATTCAATTGGACCGCATGGATTTCCGGCCTCGGCGGCACCACCGAACAGTTCGCCGAGATCGTCGTGCGCCAGCCACCGTTCGTCAACACGTTCGTGTCCCTGTGGACGTCGGAGGACATCGAGACGTGGAAGGCGTGGCTCGCGTGGCGCGTCGTCCATGCCCGGGCTCCGTTCCTGACCAGCGCACTCGTCGACGAGAACTTCGCGTTCTACGGAACGACGCTGACCGGAACCGAGGAGAACCGCGAGCGCTGGAAGCGCGGCGTCTCGCTCGTACAGGACGTCCTCGGCGAGGCCGTCGGCAAGCTCTACGTCGAACGCCACTTCCAGGCGGACTCGAAGGCACGCATGCAGGTGCTCGTCGACAACCTCACCGAGGCCTACCGCCGCAACATCTCCGAACTCGAATGGATGAGCCCGGAGACGCGCCGCAAAGCCTTGGACAAGCTGGACAAGTTCACTCCCAAGATCGGCTACCCCGACCGCTGGCGCGACTACTCGAGCGTCGACATCACCGCCGACGATCTGCTCGGCAACTACCGCCGCGGCTACGAAGCCGACTATCAGCGTGATCTCGACAAGCTCGGAGGACCGGTCGATCGCGACGAATGGTTCATGACGCCGCAGACCGTCAACGCCTACTACAACCCCGGGATGAACGAAATCGTCTTCCCCGCAGCCATTCTGCAGCCGCCGTTCTTCGACGCCGAGGCCGACGACGCAGCCAACTACGGCGGGATCGGAGCCGTCATCGGGCACGAGATCGGGCACGGATTCGACGACCAGGGTGCCAAATACGACGGCGACGGCAACATGGTGGATTGGTGGACCGACAGCGACCGCACCGAATTCGGTAAGCGCACCACAGCCCTGATCGAGCAGTACAACGAATTCGAGCCGAAGGCACTGCCCGGCCACAAGGTCAACGGCGAATTCACCATCGGTGAGAACATCGGCGATCTGGGTGGCCTGTCCATCGCCGTCGCCGCCTACGAGATCTCGCTCGAGGGCAAGGACGCACCGGTGCTCGACGGCCTGACCGGGTTGCAGCGCGTGTTCTTCGGCTGGTCGCAGGTATGGCGCACCAAGGCACGAGACGCCGAAGCGATCCGTCGTCTCGCCGTCGATCCGCACTCGCCGCCGGAGTTCCGGTGCAACGGAGTCGTGCGCAATCTGGACAGTTTTCACGAAGCGTTCGACGTTCAGCCCGGTGATGCGCTGTACTTGGACCCGGGGAAGCGCGTCAAGATCTGGTAGCACGTGAGTGGAACTTCGTAGTCTGCTACGAGAAACCACTCACATAGGGCGGGACAAAGGGGAGGACAGCGGATGAGGGAATTCGTACGGTGGATCGCGGCGCACGGGGTCATCAGGTTCGGGGCCAAGCGTGCTGCGGCCGCCGGTGACCGGCAGGCCATGCTGGTCGCCGATCCGGCGACGCGGGCAAATCCGACGCCGGTGTACGAGGAACTGCGGGCGACGGCACCGCTGGTGAAGACTCGGATCTCCAACATCACCGTGCATCACCGGGTGGCGTTCGCGCTGCTGCGGTCCGACGATTTTCGGGTCACCCAGCTGGGCGGCACGTTGCCGGCACCGCTGAAGTGGGTGGAACGCCACACCCGCTCCGGTGCCCTGCATCCGATCCTCCCGCCGTCCCTGCTGTCGGTCGAGCCGCCCGATCACACCCGCTACCGCAAGCTGGTGTCCTCGGTCTTCACCGCCCGGGCGGTCGCGCAGATGCGAGATCAGGTGCAGGAAACCGCGGACGCGCTACTCGACGAATTGTCCGACGGCAGCCCTGTCGTCGACATCGTCGACAGGTACTGCGCTCGCCTTCCCGTCGCAGTCATCGGCCGCATCCTCGGCGTTCCGGAGAAGGACAATCAGCGCGTCCTCGAATTCGGCGAAATGGCGGCACCCAGCCTCGACATCGGTATCTCGTGGAGCCAGTTCAAGCAGGTGGAGCGTGGCCTCATCGGTTTCGACGCGTGGCTCTCGCAGCACATCGCCGAACTTCGCCTCAACCCCGGCGACGACCTGATGAGCCAACTGATCGCCGCCGAGGACGAGGGCATCGGCCTGAACGACGAAGAGCTCAGGGCTACAGCAGGATTGGTATTGGCGGCCGGGTTCGAGACAACTGTCAATCTGCTCGGCAGCGGCATCCAACTCCTGCTCGATCATCCGGATCAACTGGCTGTGCTGCAACAGGATCCATCGCACTGGCCCACCGCGATCGACGAGATGTTGCGGATGGAATCTCCCGTTCAGCTGACAGCTCGGGCGGCCAAGCACGACGTCGTCGTCGAGGGTGTGCCGATCACGAAGGACTCACTGGTCGTCCTCGTGCTGGCCGGTGCCAACCGCGATCCGCTGGTGTTCGAGGACCCCGACCGGTTCGACGTCACCCGCGACAACGCGGGTAAGCACCTGTCGTTCTCCGGCGGACGCCACTACTGCCTGGGCGCAGCGCTGGCGAAGGCAGAGTCGGAGGTGGGTCTGAAGACGTTGTTCGACAGGTTCCCCCACCTGCGTTCGGCAGGCGAGGGAACCCGTCGCGACACGCGCGTATTGCATGGGTGGGCAACACTTCCGGTGGATCTGGGTGAACCCGTCAGGACAACCGCAGGCCGGTAGCGGAGTCGAAGAAGAACAGTTCGTCGAGCACCGGCTTCAACCGGACGGTCTCGGCGAGGGCGACCGACAGCTTGCGATCCACCCTCACCGAAATACGTCCCGAGGGCGTCGTCCACTGACCGTCGGCGTTGGGCGCCGAGGCGTACACGAACGACTCCGCACCCAATTCCTCGATCAATTCGACGGTGAGCCGGAGTCCACCCGCATGTTCGCCGACGAGCTCCCACGATTCCGGCCGAACCCCGACGACGACGCGGTTGCCCGCCGACGACGGAACAGGGATCCGAACGTCTCCGAGGACCGCAGCGCCCTCGTGCACGGGAGCGTCGACGAGGTTCATGCCGGGAGACCCGATGAACCCGGCGACGAAGGTGTTGACGGGGTTGTCGTACAGCTCCCGCGGTGCGGCGATCTGCTGTAACTTGCCGTCCCGCAACACCGCAACCCGGTCACCCATTGTCATCGCCTCGACCTGATCATGGGTGACGTACACGGTCGTGGTACCCAATCGCTTCTGCAGTCCGGCGATCTGGGCCCTCGTCGACACTCGCAATTTGGCGTCGAGGTTGGACAGCGGCTCGTCCATGCAGAACACCTTGGGTTGACGAACGATTGCTCGCCCCATGGCTACTCGCTGCCGCTGCCCACCGGAGAGCTTGCCGGGCTTGCGATCCAGCAGCGGCTCGAGTTCGAGCATCCTCGCGGCGTCCAGTACGCGAGCCGCTGTGTCGGCCTTGCTCATTCCCGCGTTTCGCAGTGCGAAGCCCATGTTGTCGCCGACGGTCATGTTGGGGTACAGCGCGTAGTTCTGGAACACCATCGCGACGTCCCTCGCCCGTGGGGCGAGCGAGGTGACGTCCACTCCGCCGATGTCGATGTGGCCGCTCTCGACGGATTCGAGGCCGGCCAACATCCGCAGACTCGTCGACTTTCCACATCCGGACGGTCCCACCAGCACGATGAACTCGCCGTCCGCTATGTCGAGTTCGAGCGTGTCGACAGCGAGAGAGTCCGCGCCCGGGTACCTGTGCGAGACACCCGCATAGTGAACGGTCGCCATTACTTCGGCAGCTTCGGGGTGATCTGACGGTCGATGATCTGCTGCAATTGATCCGAGACGGACGCGAATGTCGTTGCGACGTCGGCATTCTGCAGAGCGATCTGCTCGAGACCGCTACCGATGATCTTGTCGCCGCCGGGCACGAACACGCGGGCAGCGTCCTGGGAGCGGGTACGCGCCAACTGGTCCACGGCTGTCTTCGCGTTCGGGTTGGCCTCGAGGAACGCGATTTCCGACGGGTCCTGCTGCGCCGACTTGCGGACCGGCATGTACCCGGTGTTCTGCGAAAAGTACGCAGTGTTGGCACCGTTGGTCACGAAATCGATGAACCTGAGCGCGTTCACCTTTCGCTCGTCGGAAATTTTGGCCGGGATGGCCAGACCCGCGCCGCCGGTGGGGCATCCGGGCGCACCGTCGGTGGCCGGAAGGAAGGCCGTACCGAACTCGAACGCGGCACCCTTGGTGATGGTGGACAGGTCTCCGGTGGAGGCGATCGTGGAGGCGAGGATGCCCGCGGCGAAGTCGTTGGCGATGTCGTTGGAGACCGCCGCGTACTTCTTGGTGTGGATCATGTCCTGCAGGAACTTGCCTGCCGCAATGGTATTGGGATCGTCGAAATTCAGATCGAACTGATCGGAGTACGATCCGCCGAACGTCCAGATCGGTCCCTCGAACGTCCACCCGAGATAGTCGACGGCGTTGCCCCAACCGTGGGCGAGCTTGCCGTTTCCGACGACGGCCTGGATGCGCGGGCCCCACTCGTCGAATTCCTGCCACGTGGCCGGTCCGCGATCGGGCAGGCCGGCTGCCGACCAGACGGCCTTGTTGTAGTAGAACAGCGGAGTCGAGCGCGCGTACGGCAGAGCCCAGTGGCTACCGTTCCAGTTGTAATCGGCAAGAAGCGAATCCACGTAATCGGACTGGTCGACCCCGGCCGCAGAGAAATGCTTGTCGAGGGGCTCGATCGCACCGGTGAGTGCGTAGTTGAACCACCAGACATCCGAGAGTACGACGACGTCGGGCACATCGTTGCCCGAGAGCGCCGCGTTGAACTTCTGCGACACCTCCTCGTAGTTCTTGCCGCCGTCGATGAGATTGACCGTCAGTCCGGGGTTCTGCGCCTGGAACCGCGAGATCAGCTCCTTCTCGAATTCCTGGGACTTGCCCGGGTGGTTCGACCAGAAGTTGATGGTGTTCGCATCGCCTTCGACGCCGCCGCCGCCGGACGAGCCCGATCCGGGACCGCTGCACGCCGCGAGGGCTGCGGCGGCCGCAGCCGCACCGGTGAGCGTGAGGAAGCCACGCCGATTGATGATGTGTGCCATGGTGTTCGACTCCTGATAGTGAGGTGGATCAGCCCTTGACCGCACCGGAGGTGAGGCCCTTGATCATGTGGCGCTGCAGGACGAGGAAGACGAGAAGAATCGGCAGAATGGTGAGCACTGTCGCGGCCATGACCGCTCCCCAGTTGGTGTAGCCCTCGCTGTTCTGCAGCAGCGTCAGGCCGACCGGTAGCGGAGCAACCGACGAGTCGTCGGACATCAGGAACGGCCAGAGGTATTCGTTCCATTCGGTGACGATGGTGATGATCGCGAACGCCACCATCGTCGGACCCGACAGCGGCAGGATGACGCGGAACATCAACCGCACCGGACCCGCACCGTCCATGCGCGCGGCCTCGATGATCTCCGGTGGCAGCGACAGGAAGTGGTTACGCATCAGGAAGGTACCGAATGCAACGCCTGCCAGCGGAATGATGATGCCCTGAAACGAGTTTCGCCAACCGAGCTCGGAGATGAGCGAGTAGTTGGAGATGACGGTGATCTGATTGGGCACCATCAGTGCGGCAATGATGACGAGGAAGACGATGTTCTTGCCCGGAAAGCGCAGAAAGACCAGGCCGTACGCACTGAGCACACCGAGGACGAACTTGATCGACGCGACCGCCGTGGTGATGACGATCGAGTTGCGCAGATACGTGAAGAACGGCACCTCCGTCGTCGCCTCGTCGTAGTTCTGGGGGTGAAAAGTGCTGGGCCACCACGTGACCGGTTGAACGTAGATGTCGGGTCGGTCCTTGAACGAGGTGACCAGAATCCAGAACAGCGGTAGGCCGATCATCAGCAGGACGGCAACCATGGCCGCGTAGCCGAGGACATTCGCGCTGCGACGCGTGCGCTGCGGGTCCCGACCGAGCGAAGGCTTTTCCGGCACTGCAGCATCGGGCTTGCTCACCAAGGTCATCGCTGATCGTCCCGATCCATGATTCGTACCTGTACGAGAGTGACGATCAACAGCACGAGGAACAGGATGGTCGCGACGGTCGCCCCGTAGCCGGCCCGGAAGTTACGGAACGTTTCCTCGTAGACCTGGTAGACCATCGTGGTGGTTCCGGTGCCCAGTGGGCCACCGCGCGTCATGACGTTGATGATGTCGAAGACCTGAAGGGAGTTGAGCAACACCGTGATCGAGAGGAAGAACGTCGTCGGACGCAGTTGCGGTAGAAGCACTTTCCGGAACGTGGTCCAGCGGCCGGCCTGGTCGATCTCGGCCGCTTCCATCAATTCCTTGCGCACACCCTGCAGCGCCGCGAGATAGATGACGAAGGTGTAGCCCAGGTTCTTCCACAGGTAGGTGACGGTGATCATGACCATCGCCCATTTCGGATCCTGATAGAAATCCGGGACCGCACCGAGGCCGAATCTGCGCATCAGGTCCTGGACGAGTCCGAAGTTGGGATCGAAGACGAACTGGAATGCGATACCGATCGCGGCACCGGAGATCACGTAGGGCGCGAACACCGCGGAGCGAACGAAGTTGCGGCCCCGCAGTTTACGATCGAGCAGCAGCGCGAGAATCAGGCCGAGCACCAACGAGCCGACGACCGCGGCCACGGTGAACACGACGGTGTTGCCGACGATCTGCCACGTGTCGTCGCGGGAGGCCCACTCGCGGTAGTTCTCGAATCCGACGAACGTGGACGTGGGCGAGGACAGGTTCCAGTCGAAGAACGAGAACTGGAAGTTCTCCACCAACGGGCGGTACGTGAACACCGCCAACAGAACCAGGTTGGGGCCCACGAGAATCAGGAACAGTGCGTAATCGGTCCACGGCCGCGAGAAGAAGCTCTTCTTGCCTGCCGTGGGCAGCACTCGTTCGGTTGTCGCACTCACCGCGAGGACTGTGCTCAGTCGCGGCTAACGAATGGTGAACGCGGCCCCAACTGGTGCCGTCACGCAGACCAACCTATGTGAGTGGAACTTCGTAGCAGGGGTCGAAGTTCCACTCACATGCGGCGAAGCCGCTCTCATATGGAGGTCGGCCTGTCAACGACGGCATGGTGAAGCGGTGGCACGCACCGTCGTGTGTGCCACCGCTTCCTGTTGCCGGGATGGTGATCG
>NZ_JBFBKN010000041.1:0-24242 GCF_040702225.1 Rhodococcus sp. NPDC080181 | reverse complement strand
ATGGCTGATACATCGAATGCTTTCACCAAATAAAATTCGGCACTGACATTCATCGACACACTGTTGAGTTCTCAAAGAACACGCACACACTCGAACCCCACGAACACACAATCCGTAGGCCTCAAGGGCAACTGTTCCAGTCTATCCCAGCTTGGTCTCGGACACAAGGCCCGACTCTTGGGGGATAAAACCTGCCGAGCCACACGTCCAACCTCGTTCACCCAGTCCGTGAAGACCGGGTCGGTGTCCGTCGCTCTGACTCGACAAAAGTTACGCCACCAACCCCACACACGCAAATCGGCAGGTCAGGGCGCTGGAGAGGCGTCGAGCCGGCCGAGACGGCACCGCACGCCTCGGAATCGGCGGTCAACTGGACAAAGCGTCGCGTGCAAATCGACGGGACCAACTCGGTGAGTCCGACACGGCTTCCCGAAAGTAGAAGCTCGGGCCATGGGCACCGATGAGGTCGAGAAAGCTCATGGTCGTCTGAGCAGCGAACTTGGCGTCGAACACGCCGGAATCCTCACTGGCCCAGCCCAATTCGGAGACCGTCTCGATCAGCATCTCGTTACGGTGGGCCGCTGAGGCCGATGCGGCCAGGGAGATCAGGAACAGCGTCGCGGCATCGGTCTCGTATGTCTCCCTCCCCAGCGGAAGCCGCGAGGCCGCATGCCGCCACATGCCGATCGGGTCGTCGGCCAGTGATTCGCCGAGCTTCGTGCGCAGCAGCCGCCCCTTCGCGATGCGGGTCAACCCGAGGTGTCGGACCGCCTCGCGCAAGTCGGTGACCTGATGGTGGTCGATCTCGCGGCTGCTCGACCCCACCCACCCCAGACCCCAATCGAGCTCGTCGCGGATCGCTGCCACGAACGCGGGCTTGAGGTAGCCGGCATCGGTGAGGACAGCCCCGCCGTCGCCGACCATTCGGAGGAACCAGGTGAGCTTGGCCATCGCGATCTCGGCAACCGGCAGGTCCACCGAACTCTCGACGGTGAGCTCGCACCGGGGCAGCAACGCCATCAATGACGGCACCTGGGTGGGTCGTACTCGGTCGAACAGTCGCCCGATGGCCGGTGCGGCCGCCACAGCTTCGGCGAGCGTCGACCTACCGACATCTGCCGATTGCAGCACGCGGTTGACTGCATCGACCTCGAAACGGGCCGGGTCGAACGTCGGACCCCACTGGGAGAGAAGTTCGGAGTGTTCGGGGTCGGACGAGTCTGCCGCGATGTCCAGCGCCTGGGTATAGCGCGACGGACCGCCCGAGGACTCGGGAGGACACGCGCGGGCACCGTCGAGACAGATCGAACGAAGGTCGTCGATATCGGAGTCCTCGTGTTCCAGCTCGACTGTGTGGGTCCACCCGTCACCGAAATCGTATTCGTACGTCATGACGGATCCCGGGTGCGTCAACACCTCGTCGACGCGTACCCGCTCCTCACTGGAGGCGTCGTCGTCCGGTTCGTCGTCGAGTGTCTCCTGCATCTCGAACCGTCGGGTCGCCCCCGCGGTTCTGACACTGAATGCGTGCAGGTGTCGGTCTTCCCAGCCCACGGCGATCTGCAGTACCGAATGCAACTCGGACAACAACAGATCCGATCGCACGCGCACTCGTCGCCAGATCGACGGCCGCGTGTGATCGATACTCACCCTCAGCACCAGATTCGCCAGGCCACGCGCGGCACCCTCCGTCGCGCTGGGTTCGGCCGGCTCGTCGGCTTCGGGGATATCCGGCACCACCGACAGGTGCCGAACGCGGCCGGTTCTGATCGACATGCGAACGACCCTAGCCGGATCGGTGCGGCATACCCAGGTGTCGCTGCCCGGCGCACTCGGTCGCCGTCTGCGGCGATAGAGCGGACAGGCATCGCTTACTCTCGCGCGGAGCAGACTCCGTGCGCCCTGGACTGCTGCGGCTCGGTCGCCGGGGCGTCCGCCCGACTGCATCTTTCCCGGCCCGACAGCACGGGGTTGGCATAGAAAATCCGAGTGCCTCTACGCCGCGGGAAGCGTCAGTCCGTCGTTGATCGCGGACACGTCGAATGCGAGCGCATCCAGCTGAGACTCGAGCGTCGTCACGGTCAACTGGACCAAGTACTGAGTTCCCTCGCCGACCACTGCGTAGCGCGTCGTCACCGCAGCCTCGAGCCCTTGGGCGACGTAGGTGCCCCGAATGAACCGTGACGGCCAACCGACCCACGACGCCGTACTCGCCTCCCGCTCGACCCACCCGGGCATCGCGCGCCCGTCACCGAAACCCAACGCCATCAACGCTTCCGGGTCGATGGAGTGAGAAAGCTTCCCGACCAGCAAGACAGCATTCGGCGCGAAACCGTTCTCCACCAGGTTCGGCTCGACCGTCACTTGGGTCGCACCGGGAAACTGTGCCGGATCGAGCGTCTGCCACCCCGCGGGAACCGGCACCGTGATGCCGAGATCGGCCGCCGCAGCGCCGTCCAGCGGCAACACCTGCAGTGCATGAGCGTCGAGATACTCGGCGATCGTGGTGGGTTCGGACGGTCGGGTCGTGGGAGAGTCGTTCACTGCAGGCCCTTCGTGGTGGTCGATTCGGCACGACCGAGGCTACCGGCGTCCGCCGAACCTACCTCGACGACTCCACACAGCAGCGCACTGTTGTTCGGAGACAACGCGATCCGTGATGTCGGACCCGGGTGGGTCGAGGGCCGGTCGACCGAGAACAGTATCGCGAACGACTACCGCTGCACTCGACGCTCGGTCAGTTCTTCGAGATAGCGAGCAACCGCATCGTCGTCGTGCGAATGCAGTACACGATCGGCCACAGCGCGCACCGGCTCCGCAGCATTCGATGGACACAGCGCGGTACCGGCCCACGCCAGCATGGGAAGGTCGTTGCGCGCATCCCCCACCGCTGCCACGTCGTCCTGAGCTACGCCCCACTGTTCGCACAACTCCGCCAGAGCAGTGGCCTTGGATACCCCGGCGGCGGACATCTCGATGTACGGTGCCCCGGAGTGCGTCAGCTCCACTCCGACGAGACCTGCCTCGGCCACCAACGCGTACAACTCCTCGCTCGGTGTATCACTGTGTCGTGCAACAATTTTGACTGTCGGCTCGATGTCGGCCGACAGACCGTCCTCCGACAGCTCCATCTCGTGCGGGTGGCGGTGATGGTCGGCGAAGACGCACAGCTCCGCGTATCGCGACTCGGCGACGAAACGAGTGGCACCCACAGTTGCGAACGCCACGCCGGGAACCAGAGATCGAACAGCGGAGGTGACAGCCGCGACCGTCTCCGTCGGCACCGACCTGGTCGCGACGATGACCGGGCTGCCATCGGCAAGGTCCAGCACCACCGCACCGTTCGCTCCCACTGCCGTACCGGTGAACCCACACGACGCCGCAAGTTCGGCGATGGAGTGCCGCGCCCGCGCCGTCGCCCACACCACCCGGATGCCTGCGGCTTCGGCCGCGGCCATCGCATCTGCCGTCCGCGCCGACACCGTTCGATCCGAACGAAGTAGCGTGCCGTCGAGATCGGTTGCGACTACCTGGATCTCTCCCGTGTGCCTCACCCGTCCGATACTGCCAGGTGCCGACGCGTCAGCCTGCCACCAACGTCAGGACCGAGATCTCACTCGGTGCGAACACCCGGAACGGCGGCCCCCAGAATCCCGACCCCCGACTGGTGTAGAGCTGCGTACGCGCTCCATGCCTGCTCAGTCCGTGCACCACCGGCTGGTCCAGTCGAACCAATGCCGCGAACGGCCAGATCTGACCGCCGTGGGTGTGGCCGGACACCTGTAGATCGACGCCCGCTCGGACGGCGTCGCCGATCTGTTTCGGCTGGTGGGCCAGCAGCAACACCGGGATCGACGGATCGGCCCCGGCCAGTGCCCCAGCCAGATCGGCACCGTGGCCGGGGGCACCCGACCCTGCTGCCGTGGCGTCGTCAACACCGGCGATGACCAAGGCATCGTCACCTCGATGCAGCACGACATGACGATTGTGCAGCGCGTTCCACCCGATGCTCTGCATGTGGTCCAGCCACTCCTGCGCCTCACCGAAATACTCGTGATTCCCGGTGACGTAGACGCGGGCGGCGGACGCGCGCATCGATTCCAGCGGCGCAGCCTGTTGCCTGCGCGTGGACACGGAACCGTCGGCAATGTCGCCGACGTGCGCGAGCACGTCCGGTTCGAGCGCGTTGACGGCATCGGTCAGTCGCCTCGACCACACGGTTCGGTTCACCGGCCCGAAGTGGGTGTCGGTGACCAGGACGACTCGCAGGCCGTCGAATCGGGCACCGAGCCGGGCAATGCTGACGCTCGTGTGCCGAACGCGCGGGGTCCGCATGGCCTCGTAATGGCCCCAGAGGGCAAGGCCGACGATCACTGTCACCGTCGCCGCCGCCGTGATTCGCGACCGCAATGGATCGTCGACACCGGCCGCCCACAGCCCGAGCCTGAGCAACAGCGAGAGCGCCGACCATACGAACGCGATCCAGGCGAGACCCAGCAGGACGTCGCCGAGACGCGCCCAGGCGTCCTTCCTGTCCCCCTCGATGCCGGGCCGGTGACCGAGATACATCGCGGTGGGCAAGGCGAGCGCGGCAGCGATCACCAGTGCCGCGCCGAGCAGCCGAACCACCGGCGGCCACTGCGCCCCCGCGAACAGCACGGTCCACATGGGGAGCCCGAACAGCACCGCACACAGGGCAACGACCGTGGCCGGGACCATGATTCGCCGACGAAGTGTTCGGCCGGGCCGTTCGGGCACCGCCCTGTCGGCGTGCAGCCCCTGCGTCTGTCGATCTGCCATCGGCGGCGACCCTCTTTGCTCGAACGTGCACGAATACCGCGAACCAGACTACGACGGTAACGAGCTGCACGCTGATGGGCCGCGACTCCCGCGGACTACACCTACGGGCTGCGGCGCGTGGTGTATCCCCGCAGTCCGTTGAGAGGCAGTTGGTGCTCGGCGACCACCTCGTCGACCGAGCTCTCGGACTCCTCGACGCCACCACTCGATTCGACTCCGTCGACCGCGCCCCGCACTTCTTCGGAGCTGTCGACCGAATCGGATGCACCCGGTCCGTCCGAGTCCGCAGCTGCAGCAGGCACTTTCGGTGCTGTCGGGGGTGTGGACGCGCGCGGAGCTCCGGTCGCGTCGATCGTGCTCGAACCGTTCGCAGCACCGGTTCCGTTGGTCGACCCCGACCGTCTGGATGTGCCGGTTCCGTTCGTGGTGTCGGTGTCGGCGGTGTTGTCGGTAGGTATGTCGAGGCGAGGCATCGTCCACAGAGACAGCACCGAATCATGCCGAACGGGTGCGTTCGTTCGTGTCGCAGCCTCGAAAGCCCCGGAATCGTCGAACTGCGAGGACTCGAGCGGTACCGGTGTCCAGGTCTCCTCGGACGCCGTTCCGCCTTCCGCACCAACGGCACCGGGCTTGATTCCCAATCGCGCGAGGGTGAACCACAGACTGTCGAGAGCACCGTCACGGTCGAGGTGGTACTCCGATTCCCGCACGCGCCAGAACGTCCACCCGCATCGCTTGAGTTCCTGCTCGCGTTGCAGATCCGCCGATCGTTGCGCGGGGGTGGTCGAGAACGAATCACCGTCGCATTCGACGGCGAGGCGAGAGGACTCCCCCGTGACGACGAGCGCGATACGCCGATTGTTCACTTCGACACCGGGATTGACGTGGAAGCCACGCTCGACGAGGTCGTTGAACAGCTGCTGTTCCAGCAGCGTCTCGAACGGGGCTTTCCTGATCTCGCGCGAGACGTTCTGGGGCATCGGATCGGCGGGAGCAGGCGAGACCGACGTGACGTAGCCGAGCAGAGAGTTACGCAGGTCTGCTCGTTTGAGGCGATCGACGGTGACCGAATGGAACAGCCACAACTGATCCTGCGCCCGCGACGCGGCCACGTTGAACCGACGCTTGTACTGGTTCGAGGTCAGGGTGGCGAAGTTCTGATCCGGTGCTACCACCATCGACAGGAACACGACGTTGCGCTCGTCGCCCTGGAAGTCCGGTGGCGTGCCCACTCGCAAGCGGCGTTGTTCCCACTGCTCGATGCCGATACGTTTGATCAGCTCGTTGCGAATCTCGTCGACCTGCGACTGCCCCTGCAGCACAACGACTCCGAAGGTCAGGTCGTCGTACGCGGCATCGGCGAGGCACTCGGATATCTGCTCCGCGATGGCAATGGCCTCGGTCCGGTTGACGAGCGAGGCGTTCTTTCCGGTGACCGTCGCCCCGCGAACGTACGTGTGCCGAAGCGGCGGCAGGCGATCGGCACCGAACTGCCGCACCGGCACCAGTGGCGAGTCTCCGTAGAACTGCTGACTCGACCAATTGATGATCTCCGGCATAGAACGGAAGTGCTCTCGTAGTCGCACCACCTGACCGAACCGGGTGCGCAGCATCGAGAACAGACTCGACCGCGGTGTCAGCGTCGCCCGCACGTGCTCCGGTAGGTCCGGGAGATATACATCGAGGCGGTCGAACACGTCCTCGAGCGTGCCGGCCTGAGGGACATCGGCGGGCGCGCACTGCCGGTCGTCTCCCACCACGATCACCCGAGGCGCGAGGTACAGCAGGAACAGGCTCGTGATGTCGGCCTGGCTGGCCTCGTCGACGATGACGACGTCGAAGCTACCCGGCACCGGCGGAATCGACGCGAGCACCTGGGAGAGCGGCATGACCCATGCGGGCACCGCGCTCTGTGCCTCTCGCATCGCCGATCGTGCTGCGCTGCGGTAGGTTTCGGCGTACTTGCCGGCACCCGAACCGATACTGGAAATGTGCTCGCGGTAAGTCTGCAGTGCGCGAACCTCGACGGCCGTCATCCGCTGCAGGCTGTTGAGCCAGGCACTCGCGGCAGCGAGACGCGTCGTGAGATAGGCGATGTCGACATCCGCGGCGGCCAACTCCGCTTCCAGCTGCTGCTCGAGACCCCCGTGGTGCTGCTCACCGACCCATTCGCGCGCGCGACGCCACGCCCACGCCTTGGACAGCTGCCAACTGAGCTCGTCCCATTCCGGGTCTGCCGCGGTGTCCTTGACCAACTCGAACAGGGCCGGCGCGACTGCCGACAGTGTGGCCGACATCGACTCGAGCAGCAGCTGATTCTCCTGCTCCGCGCAGGCCTGAGCGTAGGCGGAGACCGCGCCCGCCAATTCCGCAGGATCGGCAGCGCCGAGGGCCGTCACCAGATTCAGACCTTCGGGGGACGGTCCCGCGTCGATACGAGTGGCCACCGCGAACTGCAGAGCGTCCAGCTCGGCGCGGGCGATGTCGATGTCGACGCGCGCGGAGATGGCCGCAGCGGCTCCGGCTATCTCCTGAGCTTCGGCGAGGCTTCGAATCCACGGCGCAGCAGGCGACACCGTGTAGAGCCGGTGTACCAGTGCGTCACGAGCGGCAACCACTGCCGCTACGGAACGGAGTCGATCGGCGATCTGCGCAACGGTGTTGACGCGAATCGATCGAGGGCCGTCTAGGGGGACGACGATCGCCAGGTCGGCCAGCAACACCGCCGCCGTCTGCACGGTGTCGAGAGCCCGAATGTGTTCCGCGACAAGCCGAGCGGCCATCGCACTCGTCGCCGGTTGCCCGTCGACGGTGGCAACGATGCCGAGAGCTTCGACTGCCTTCTGCTCCTCGCTACGCCGAAACCGCGGCTTCCATTCGATTCCCGATTCCAGCGCAGCTGCGAGCGCATCCATAGCCTGCAGAGTCGCAGCAGACGTGGACGAGCACTGCACGTCGTGCGCGCCGATGTACCGGTCGGACGCTGCGGCAGTGGCAACGAGGTCGTCGATTCCGCTGACCCGCGACCACAGGTGAGACGCTTCGCCGGACAGCACCGAGTCGGTCACTCGCGCATACGTGGCATCGAGCTCCGCGACCACTCGCACGCGAGCCGCCAATTCCTCGCAGAGAGAACGGATATCGGACGAGACCGCAGGTTCGACGCCGCTCAGCAACGTGATCAGGTCGGCAGCCAGCGGCGGGACGGCGTCTATCAGGGTATGCACACGCCGGCACAGCGCTGCGAGTTCGGCCGAATTCGGCAGCATCGTTTCGGGACGCGGCAGCACCTGGCGCGATCGTTGCTCGCGGGCTCCGTCGGACGTCGCAATCAGCGCTCGGAGTTGGTCGACCTGGGCACCGTCGAACGGTGGCCGGTCGGCGAGCAACGGCCCGGGCAGCCACTCGTGGGCGCCTTCGGCTGCTTTGACCTTACGTACGATCGACGCCACCGTGCCGTCGTACCCATCCGAAACATATTCGTGCACAACGGTTTCGGATTCGCGAAGGGCGCTGACACGGTTCAGTAGTTCCGTCCGACGAGCGAGCGCGGCCGCGCGGCGGGTGGTGAGCGCGTCGATCTTCTGCTGCTCACTGGCTTCGTCGAACGAGGTCTTACGCTCGGCGATCTTGGCGACGCTGCGATTCAACTCGTCCGAACCGCCACGGGAGAGGTCGGTGATCGAGACGCAGAGCTCCTGCAACTCGGGCGGCAGCTTGTCGCGCAGGACTCGCAAAGCTTGTGACTTTTCACTAGTGACCAGAACCCGCTGACCTCGCGCCAGCAGCCCGGACATCAGGTTCGCGATGGTGTGGGTCTTCCCCGTCCCGGGCGGCCCTTCGACGACCACACCGCTGTCGCGTCCGAGCCGTTCGATGATCTGCGACTGCTCGGCGTTGGCCGGCAGCGGAAACAGAGGATCTTCGGCCAGCGCCGCCGACGCGCCGGCTCCGGTCCGTTCGAGCCATGCCATCCGATCGGCCGGCTCGATCGCGTCGACCAGTTGCGCGAGGCCCAGCGGAACCGGTGAGTCGGCGGCGTCGAGATCGGCGATCATCTGCTCGTAGTACTCGACCAGCGCGAACGAGTCGCGGGTTCGGAGCACGAGTGCGGGCGAGACCGTCAGCGTTCGATCGTCGTCGATGTACGCGAGAGCTCCCGGGGGCCCGAGGCGATCGAGCACCTCGATCTCGTGACGGGGAACTCGCGTCGCCCATTCACGCAAGAATTCTTCGACGCCCTCACCGAGGGGCGAGTCGACGTTGCCGTGCAGCTTCTCGGCGAGAGCCACCGAGCCGGAGGTATCGAAGTCCTTCGATCCGGTGAGCAGCTGGCCGTCCTCGAGACGCGGGGTACTACCGGCGACCAGTCGAACCAACAGGTCGCCGGTCCGCACATCACGTTCGATTCCGGCCGACTGGGTGAGGAGGTGAGTACGCACGCTGCGCTGGGGGTCGGGGTTGCTCGACGTCAGCAGACCCGACGCCACCACCAGTTCGATCGACTCGGGGCGCGAGGCGAGCTCTTGCATCATCAGTTGCAATGCCTGGTACAGCGCTGCCTTGGGCCGCCGGTCTCGATCCTCCTGAGCCCACTGCTTCCAGGACTCCGAGTACTGCTCGAAAGCCTTCTTGATCTCGTAGGCCTTGCGAATATCGAAATCGGCGTCGGACTCCTGCGCCTCGCCGCGACGACGTGATGCCGCCGTCGACGCGTCGGCGAGCTCGATCTCGCGGTAGCGACTGTCACCGACGACCTGGGGATCGAGCCAACCCGTCAGAAGCGCCGGTGGCTCGGGCGGGTCGTCGACGGCAATGCGCGGCGCCCGAAGTACGACCCCGCCCTGGCCGGCCTTCGGGTCGAGACGAACCGGAATCTCACTGGAGTACAGCCACTCGACCTGGACATGATCGTCGAACCTCAGGACCGGATTCGACCGCGCCTCGACTATCTCGCGCAGGAAGCGCAACAGGCGCGCAACCCTGCTCTTGAGCTCGTCGTCGTATTCACGACCGGTAGCCGCTGCAGCCGTCACAGTTTCCCCACAAATGCTCGAATGGCCGTCCCGCCAGGGGACAGTGCTTACGCACCCGCGTCACAGTAGCCGTTGAAAAGCAGTTGTTCACCGGGGTCCGAGCACACAGAATGCGTTCTAGTGTTCGGTCACAAAGACCGACTCGGTTGCTTGGAACGACAACAGAAAACGCGGCCCGTCCGGACACGCACCGGCCGCCGATCGCAGGAGCGTCGCATGCGCAAGCTGGTCTACTACATCGCCGTCACACTCGACGGATTCATCGCCGCGCCCGACGGCACCTACGACTGCTTCGCGACCGAGGGTGATCACCTCGAGGCCATCGTGACCGAGCTGCCCGAGACGCTGCCGGTGCACGTCCGCACCGCACTCGGCATCGATGCCCCGCCGGCGCGGTTCGACACCGTGGTGATGGGCCGGGCGACCCTGCAACCCGCACTCGACATCGGCATCACCAGCCCGTACCCCCATCTGCGGCAGTACGTGCTCTCCCACACGTTGCCTGCCGCGACGGACCCGACCGAGCCGATCGTCGGCCGGAACCCGATCGACCTGGTTCGAGAACTCAAAGCCGAGGACAGCGACGCCGACGTGTGGCTCTGCGGCGGCGGCCACCTCGCGGGGCAGCTCGTCGACGAGATGGACGAGCTGTTTCTCAAGGTCTATCCCGTCGTGCTCGGCCGAGGCATCGGGCTGTTCGCGCCCGAGACCGGACCCGAGCCGCCGATCGCACGACGGTTCGAGCATCTGCACTCACGCCAGTTCGACAGCGGCGTGCGGTTCACCCGGCTGGTTCGCCCCGACGGCGATGAGCGATGACGTATAAAGACTGAATGCCTGCCGCACCGGTGTCCGAAGGGGAGCAGCCGACTCGCCGGCCAACGACCCAGCGCGGGCTACGGACCCGATCCGCCTTGGTGGCAGCCGCCCGACGCGTGTTCGAGGACAGCGGCTACCTCGATTCCCGGCTGATCGACATCACCAGAGCCGCGCACTGCTCGGCTGGGACCTTCTACACGTATTTCACCAGCAAGGAAGAGATTCTGGCCGCGGTGCTCGAACAGGCCAGGGACGACATGCTGCACCCC
This sequence comes from Rhodococcus sp. NPDC080181, assembly GCF_040702225.1. Lineage (NCBI taxonomy): Bacteria > Bacillati > Actinomycetota > Actinomycetes > Mycobacteriales > Nocardiaceae > Rhodococcus > Rhodococcus sp. NPDC080181. The sequence goes on along the minus strand of NZ_JBFBKN010000041.1, from coordinate 13,318 downwards.
GGCACGGAACGGGTGGACCCGCACGACGATCCCGCTGCCGTGATCGCAGCCAGCAACCGGGCGTACTTCGAGGCATATCGGCGCAACGCCAAGCTGATGGCACTGCTCGAGCAGGTCTCCAACATCGATCCCGACTTTCGCCGCCTGCGCCGCGAACGCGCCGACGCGTTCGTACGACGCAATGCACGCAGTATCGAGAGCCTGCAGAAACGCGGCGTGGCGGATACCGACCTCGATCCCCTGCTCGCCTCCCGCGCGTTGTCGTCGATGATCAGTCGTCTCGCGTTCAACCACTTCGTCGTCGACGCCGAGGACGACAATCCCGACGCCGACTACGAGGCGCTGCTCGCCACTGCGACAAGGCTGTGGGTCAACGCGTTGCGGATACCGGACAAGAGCGTCGGACACACCGGATGAACGCCTCCTCGGCAACCTGCTGCTCGTCCGAAACCGCCTTCGTCGACCTGTACCCGTCGGTAATGTACTCGCCGGTAGCCAGAGATGGTGAGGAATCACGAATTATGCTTCCCGACAACGCTACTCGTGAGTACGAATCCGATGTGAGGCAGAGTAAAGAAAATGTCCAGTACGGAATGCGTTGTCACAGCATTGAATTGGCTCGTTCGTGATCAATCACACTCACCCCGAACGCCGTTGGCACGGCACAGGGCCCGGTTGCCGCTAGAATAAGTCGACCGGAGTGCTGCATGGGCGCAGGACCGGAGCCTGCGGAACGACCCGACAACCATCAAACGGACATGCCCAGCCGGACCCACCTCCCATCGAGTGCACCGACGCGATGTGCGCCTACACCGAGCGAAGAGAGATACGTTGTTCAAGCGGATTGCAGTAGTCAACCGAGGCGAGGCAGCAGTACGGCTGATCCGAGCCGTCCGAGAGCTCAACGCCGAACACGATTACGGCATCCGCACCGTAGCGCTGCACACCGAGGCCGAGAAGCGGGCCATGTTCGTCCGCCTGGCCGACGAAGCGGTCACGCTGCGTAAGCCGGCGAGCGGTTCGGCCTACCTCGATTACGGCGTGCTGGAAGCGGCACTGGTGGAATCCGGGGCCGACGCCGTATGGGTCGGCTGGGGCTTCGTCGCCGAGGACCCGACGTTCGCCGACCTGGTCGCCCGCTTGAACATCACCTTCATCGGCCCGTCCGCGGACGCGATGCGCCTGCTGGGCGACAAGGTCGAGGCCAAGATTCTCGCCGAGAAAGTCGGCGTTCCCGTCGCACCGTGGTCCGGCGGCCCCGTCGAGACCCGCGCCGACGCCCGTCGGCACGCCGCGGCGATCGGCTACCCGTTGATCATCAAGGCCCGCTCGGGCGGCGGTGGCCGCGGTATCCGCAAGGTCTTCCACGAGGACGAACTCGAACTGTCCCTCGAACGCACCCAGGGTGAGGCCGAGCGCTCGTTCGGCGACCCAGTCGTATTCCTCGAGCGTCTGGTCACCGATGCCCGGCACGTCGAGGTCCAGGTCATTGCCGACAGTCACGGCAACGTGTGGGCCCCCGGTGTGCGCGACTGCTCGATTCAGCGCCGCAACCAGAAGGTCATCGAGGAGTCCAGCTCTCCGCTGCTGACCAAGGAACAGTCCGATCAGCTGCGCACCGCGTCGGCCGAGCTGGTCAAGGCCGCCGGATATCAGGGCGCGGGCACCGTGGAGTACCTCTACCAGCCCGAGCAGAAGATCTTCACGTTCCTCGAGGTCAACACCCGCCTGCAGGTCGAGCACCCGATCACCGAATACACCACCGGCATCGACCTGGTGAAGCTGCAGATCCTCGTCGCGGACGGCCAGGCACTGCCCGGCGACTGCCCGCCCGAGTTCGGTCACGCCGTCGAGGCCCGCCTCAACGCCGAGGACGCCGACAACGGCTTCGCACCGGCCCCCGGCACCGTCGAGCTGCTCAAGTTCCCCCTCGGCACCGGCATCCGCGTCGACACCGGCATCGCCCAGGGCGACGTCATCCCACCCGACTACGACTCCATGGTCGCCAAGGTCATCGCCTGGGGCCGCGACCGCAGCGAAGCGCTGGCGAGACTGCGCAACGCACTGCGCGAGACCACGGTCGTCATCGACGGCGGCACCACCACCAAGTCGTTCCTGCTCAGCCTGCTCGACCGCGAGGAAGTCATCTCCGCCTCCGCCGACACCGGCTGGCTCGACCGCACCGAAGCCGGTTCCCAGGTGGGGCCGACCGCCGTCGCCGACATCGCCATCATCGCCGCAGCGATCGACGCCTACGACGCCGAAGAAGGCCGCGAACGCACCTCGTTCCTCAACTCCGCTCGCGGCGGCCGCCCACGCGCGACACACGCCATCGGCCGCACCGTCGAGCTGAACTACCAGGGCCAGGCCTACAAGCTCGAGGTCGGCCAGACCGGAACTCACCGCTACAGCATCGAAAGCGACGGCATCGGCGAACTGCAGGTCGACGTCGAGCGCCTCGGCACCTACGAGAGCCGCCTCGTCATCGGTGACCGCCGCTACCAGGTGGTCACCGTCGCCGGAGCCGCCCACTTCCTCGTCGAGGTCGACGGCATCAGCCACCAGATCTCCCAGGACGAGGCCGGGTTGGTCCGCGCGCCTGCACCCGCTGTCGTCGTCGCCGTCCCGGTCGCCGTCGGCGACGAGGTCGAAGCAGGACAGACCCTCGTCGTCCTCGAATCGATGAAGATGGAAACTGCCGTCCGGTCCCCGTACGCGGGCACCGTGCGTGAGGTCCTGGCCTCGGTCAACGGACAGGTCGACGCAGGAGCTGCACTGCTGCGCGTCGATCAGGCCGGAGAACAGAAAGTCTCCGAGCAGGCACCTCGGGTGCAGTTCCGTGGCGTCGACGACGCCGCGCAGCGCTCGCCGCAGCGTCGCGCTCTGGACCGGCTCGACGAACTTGCCGCCCTCATCACCGGCTTCGACGTCAGTGGTGCCCGGGCTCGAAACCTGTTGTCCACCTACGAGACTCTGCGTGCCGAGGTGCCACGCGACGATTCGGAGCTGGTCACCGCCGAACTGGCGTTGCTGAACACCTTCGCCGACATCTGCGAGCTCTCCCGCAACCGTCCGACGATGGACGAGGAGAACAACGACGAGCGAGTCCACTCCCCCCGCGAGCACTTCCACTCGTTCCTGCACTCGCTCGACGCGGACGTACAGGGTCTGCCGGAGTCGTTCCGCGCCAAGCTCACTCGCGCGCTCGCGCACTACGACGCTGCCATCGACGAGGGCCGAACCCCGGCTCTCGAAGAGGCCGTCTACCGCGTCTTCCTCGCCCTGCAGCGCATGGAGAACCAGGTTCCGGTGATCGCGGCGCTGCTCGGCCACTGGCTCAGCGACTCCTCAGCCCAGCCAGAGGCCACCCCGGCCATGGCCGAGGTACTCGAGCGCCTCATCGGTGCCACTCAGGCCCGCTACCCCGTCATCGGCGACGTCGCCCGCAACCTGCGCTTCCGGTTGTTCGACGAGCCGCAGATCCGGATCGCCCGCGAGAAGGTCTACGACGGCGTCCGCGGCAGCCTGCAGTACCTCGCCGAGAACCCGGACGCAGCCGACTACTCGGCGCGTGTAGCAGCTCTCGTGGCGACACCGGAACCGCTGATCGAGCTTCTGGCACAACGGATCACCGAGCCCGGTGCTCTGCTCGAGGTGATCACCCGTCAGTACTACGAAATTCGCACCCTCGAGGATGTCAAGGCCTTCGACCGCGACGGTAAGCACTTCGTCACCGGCAACTTCGAGCTCTCGGGCGAACGACTGCATCTGATCTCGACCGCGACGGACTTCGACTCCCTCGCAACGACTCTCGACGCCGTCGAGGACATCGCCGGCCCGTCGCCGGAAAACCTTGCCGTGGACCTGTACCTGTCGTGGCCGGACGCCCCCGCCGACGGCGACGTGCTCTCGGCCCGACTGCAGGAAGTTCTGGCCGCCCACTCCGGCTCCGGCCGCTGGCGCCGGGTCACGGTCACCGTGTTCGGCGCGGTCACGCGAAAGATGACGTACCGCCGCACCACGGTCGAGGGATCCGAGCCCCTCGCCGAGGACACCATCATCCGGGACATGCACCCACTCACCGGTCAGCGACTCGACCTGTGGCGACTGAAGAACTTCGACGGAGTTCGCCTGCCCGCCAGCGCCGGGACCTACCTGTTCCACCTGACGTCCAAGGCCAACCCGTCCGACGAGCGACTCGTCGCCCTCGCCGAAATCCGCGGCATCACAACACAATTGGACGACGCCGGAAACATCGTCGCCGTGCCGGAAATCGAACGCACCGTCGCAGCCTGCCTCGACGGCATCCGCCGCGCACAGGCCGGACGCGGCAAGAAGCGTCTCGACGCCAACCGCGTTGTGCTCTACGTCTGGCCGGTACTGAACGTGCCCGCCGACCGCATCGCCACCATCGCCCGGCACATCGCGCCGCTGACGATCGGTGCAGGACTCGAAGAGATCACCCTCATCGCTCGCCTGGCCGAAACACCGGGCGCGACCCCGCGCGAGGTGGCGCTGCGCCTGTCGTACCGGTCCGGTGCCGGCATCGTCGCCAAGGTGACTCCGCCGCCGACCGAGCCGATGCGCCCGCTCGACGAATACACCCAGAAGGTGCAGCGGTCCCAGGCCCGCGGCACCGTGTACCCGTACGAGCTGATTCCGTTGCTCAGCAGCAACGGTGGCACGTTCACCGAGTACGACTTCGACGCCGACGGTGTGCTCGCCCCGGTCGATCGTCCCTACGGCCGCAACTCCGCGGGCGTCATCGTCGGTGTGGCCACCACCCCGACCGCCAAGTACCCCGAGGGCATCATCCGCGTCGCACTCTTCGGTGACCCCACCAAGGCGCTCGGCACCGTCGCCGAGGCGGAGTGCTCGCGGATCGTTGCGGCCATCGACCTCGCCGAACAACTCGGGGCTCCCGTCGAATGGTTCGCATTATCCTCCGGCGCAACGATTTCCATGGAATCGGGCACCGAGAACATGGACTGGGTCTCGCGCGGCCTGCGCCGCATCATCACCTTCACCCAGGCCGGCGGCGAGATCAACATCGTCGTCGCGGGCATCAACGTCGGCGCGCAGCCGTACTGGAACGCCGAAGCCACCATGCTCACCCACACCAAGGGCATCCTGGTGATGACCCCCGACAGTGCGATGGTGCTCACCGGAAAGCAGTCCCTGGACTACTCCGGCGGCGTCTCGGCCGAGGACAACTTCGGTATCGGTGGCTACGACCGCGTCATGGGCCCCAACGGCCAGGCGCAGTACTGGGCACCGAACCTGCGAGCCGCATGCGACATCCTGTTCGCTCACTACGATCACGCGTATGCCGCACCGGGAGAACGCTTCCCACGCCGTGCAGCCACCGCCGACCCGACCGAGCGTGACGTACGCACCTACCCGCACGTGCACCCGTCGAGCGACTTCACCACCGTCGGCGACATCTTCTCCTCGGTCACCAACCCGGACCGCAAGAAGCCGTTCGACATCCGCACCGTGATGCGCGCCGTGGTCGACCAGGACCACTCGGTGCTCGAGCGGTGGGCCGACATGGCCGACGCCGACACCTCGGTGGTGTTCGACGCCCACCTCGCCGGAATCCCGGTCAGTGTGATCGGTATCGAATCGCGAGCCATCCCCCGCAAGGGCTGGTTCCCGTCCGACGGCCCCGATCAGTGGACCTCGGGAACCCTGTTCCCGAACTCGTCGAAGAAGACGGCACGCGCCATCAACGCCGCCAGCGGAAGCCGGCCGATCGTGGTGCTGGCCAACCTCTCCGGCTTCGACGGATCACCCGAGTCGCTGCGCAACATCCAGCTCGAATACGGAGCCGAAATCGGCCGCGCCATCGTCAACTTCGACGGACCGGTCGTGTTCTGTGTCGTCTCGCGTTACCACGGCGGCGCGTTCGTGGTGTTCTCCGGAGCACTCAACGACAATATGGAGGTCCTCGCGGTCGAGGGCTCCTTCGCCTCCGTACTCGGCGGTGCCCCGGCAGCCGCAGTGGTGTTCACCCGCGACGTCAACGCCCGCACCGCAGCGGACGCCGACGTCAAGGAGCTCGAAGCACGACTGAACGCAGCCGAGGACGACGCCACCCGCTCGGCTCTGCGCGTCGAGCTCGCCACCGTGCGAGCGAACGCCCGCAACGCCAAACTCGGTGAAGTGGCCGCCGAATTCGAGGCCATCCACAACATTCAACGCGCACAGAGCGTCGGATCGGTGCACCACATCGTCCCCGCCGCCGAACTACGACCGCAGCTGGTCGCCGCCGTCGAACGCGGAATGGCGCGGTCGTTGGCGAAGTAGGGCTCAGGCTCCACGCAAACGCGCGCGCGTTTGCTGGATGCTCGCGGAATTGTTGACCATTCCGCGAGCGTCTGGCGAACGCGCGCGCGTTTGTCGGTTGGGTTGGTGTCTACACGGGGGGCTGGGTCACGACACCGCCACACTGGCCGGTGAATACGAGCAGTCCACACTCCTGCCAGATCGCGGGCAGTGCGCCGAACAAGGCCGCGAGGTTGTCGGAGCTACCGGTGCTCGCGCTTCCGGTATCGGCCACGGCAACCGCTGGCGACGCTATGGCGATGACGGCAGCTCCCAACACAACAGCAATACGACGCTTCACGCAGTTCTCCTCTGTGCTCCATCGGACATGTTTCGATCGTTACGCTAACCTCGCGTCCGAATTGTCACCATCGTCCGAACGAACGATTCTGAGCGTCAGAGCTGGAGTTCTCGGGCGCTGGCGAATCGCCGCTGTTCGCCGGTGAGCGGGTCGATGAAGTCCAGTGCCCGGGCCAGGAGCTGCAACGGCCGAGTGAAGTCGTCGGCGGGAGTCGATGTGTACACCGGATAGTACGGATCGTTGACGATGGGAATCCCCAACGACGACAGATGGATTCGCAGCTGATGGGTCTTACCCGTCTTGGGGAAGAGTCGATAGCGGGCGAGGTCGCCGAGAGTGTCGATGAGCTCGATTCTGGTCTCACTGTTCGGCTCCCCCGGCTCCTCGTACGCTGTCATGACACCGTGTTCCTTCAGGATCCTGCTCTGTACGACGCGCGGAAACTGCAGTGCTGCATCGAAACCCGCGACGGCCTCGTACTCTTTGGCGACGTTGCGCGTCGAGAAGAGTTCCTGATACGGCCGTCGGGCATGCTTGGTCTTGGTGAAGAGCAGCACTCCAGCGGTGGCGCGATCGAGTCGATGCGCGGGCGTGAGGTCGGGGCAGTCGAACTGCTTGCGCAGCCGCACGGTCGCGGTTTCGGTGACGTGCCGACCACGCGGGATGGTGGCGAGGAAATGTGGCTTGTCGACCACCAACAGGTCGTCGTCCTCGTGCAGGATGCCGATCTCGAACGGCACCGGAACCTCATGCGCCGGAACACGATAGAAGTACACCTGGCTACCGGCGCGGTAGCGAGTGTCCAAAGTTATGGGCCGACTCTTCTCGTCCACCAGTTCGGCGTCGCCGATTGCCCGACGCCAATCGTCGTCGGGCATCTCACGTTCGAGATATTCGACGATGGTGGTGGCCGGATCACCATGCGGCAGAAGCAGTCTCAGAGGCGCAAGACCGTCTCGAAAGGGCAGCATCACTCAGGCGCAGTCGAGACAGATCAACCGCAAACCACGGCCGGCATCACCGTCGAAGTCCTGGTACCGCGACGTCGGATTGCCACAGGCGCTGCAGCGACCGATGACGGCGGTGTGGTCGGAGAAGTTCTGCGCCATCCGCTTGTCGAACACGAACAGCGAGCCCTCCCAGAGCGCGTCGTCGCCGAAAGTCTCTGCGTACCGGACGATTCCGCCGTCGAGCTGATAGACCTCCTCGAACCCGCGAGCCACCATCAGCGAGGACAACACCTCACACCGCACTCCCCCGGTGCAGTACGTGACCACCGGCGACTTCTTCAGATGGTCGTAGGCACCGGAATCGAGCTGCGAGACGAAGTCCTTCGTCGTCTCCACGTCGGGGACCACCGCGTTCTTGAATCTACCGATCTGCGCCTCGAACGCGTTGCGGCCGTCGAAGAAGACCACGTCGTCGCCGCGGGAATCGACGAGCTCGTGCACCTGCTGCGGGCTCAGATGAGTGCCACCGCCGACCACGCCGTCGGCGTCGACCTTCAGTTCCCCGGGGGCTCCGAACGTGACTATCTCGTCGCGCACTCGCACGCTCAATCGCGGAAAGTCGTTGCCGAGTCCGTCGGACCACTTGATGTCGGCCGACTTGAAGGCCGGATAGCTGCGGGTGCCGCGGACGTACCTCTTGACGTCGTCGACGTCGCCGCCCACCGTCGCGTTGATGCCGTGTTCGGAGATGAGGATGCGTCCGGTCAGGTTGTTGGACGCGGCCAGCGTGTGTTGCCACAGCCGGATCGCCTCGGGATCTGGCAATGGAGTGAGCACGTAGAACAGGACGATTTTCGGTACAGCCACGCCGTCCAGTATGGCGGGTCAGCCCAGTGGCGGTGCCGCCGCCCGAAGCCGCTGGGTGCCGGAGTCGACGGTGAAGCCCGCTCCCCAGTACACGCCGGTCCGCGGATCCTCCTTGGCGGTGAGGAACCAGTGGTCCATCCGAGCCGCCGTCTTGGTGACCTCGAAGACGCCGAAACCGTGACTGTCGAGGTCGACGAACTTCACGTGCTGGTTGAGCGCCTTGAACGCTTCCTCGGCGACCCGGCCCAGCGTGTGCGGCGGAGTGTGCGTCAGATCGTCGATGTTGGCCGAGCTCACCGAGGTGACGACGAGCTCGGTGGCAGCCGGTTCCGTCGTTGCGTAGTGCGCTGCGTCGAGGGGTACCTCGCAGGCCCAAGCGGAGTGGATGTCGCCGGTGATGAAGACGGTGTTGTCGACGCCTGCGTCCACGATGGCACCGAGCAGCTTGCGGCGGTCGGCCGTGTATCCGTCCCAGGGATCTGCGTTGTAGGGCAAGCCGCCCTCCGGGATTCCGAGGAGCGAGGTGACGGCCCTGGCTGCGTCTCGATCGAGCGGTGGGATCAGAGTGGGCGTGATCATCACCGGGTTGCCGACGATCTTCCACTGCGTCGGCGACGAGACGATGCCGTCGGTGAGCCACTGCATCTGCTCGGCACCGGTGATGGTGCGGTTCGGTGAATCGACCTCGGGGCCGTTGAACGGCAACACCTGCTGCGAGCGGTAGGTGCGCAGGTCCAGCATCGAGAGTTCGAGCAAGTTGCCGAACCGCAGCCTGCGGTACAGGTGACGGTTGGTGGCAGTGCCTGCTGCGCGGACCGGCATCCACTCGTAGTAGGCCTTCTCGGAGTTGGCCCTACGCGTGTACCAATCGCCCTCGGTGGCCGGCGTGTGGTTCTCGGCACCGCCGTCGTAGGCGTCGTTGGCCGACTCGTGGTCGTCCCACGTGCAGATCCACGGCACGTCGACGTGCGCTGCTTGCAGATCCGGGTCGGACTTGTACTGACCGTGACGCTGGCGGTAGTCGGCAAGGGTGACGATCTCGTGGGTGGGCGAATGCTGTCGGACGACGCCGTCGCGCCCCGGAAAGCCGCCCGTCTCGTACTCGTAGATGTAGTCGCCGAGATGGACGATGGCGTCGAGGTCTCCCCTGGCTGCCAGGTGGCGATAGGAACCGAAGTAGCCCGATTCCCAGTTGGAGCACGAGACGACGCCGAAACGCATCGCATCGATGTCGGCATCGTTGGCCGGGGCGGTGTGCGTGGTCCCGACGGCCGACGCCGCGTCGTTCGTGCGGAAATCGTAGAAGTACGTGGTGTCTGCGCTGAGGCCGTCGACGTCGACTTTCACGGTGTGATCGGTATCGGGGCCGGTGGAAACGGTTCCGGAGGCGACGACGCCACTCATGTCTACGTTCCGGGCGACGCGCCAGGTGACCGATACCTGCGGGCCGACGCCGGAGCCTGGGGTGGCGTCGGGCGTGGGGGTGATGCGGGTCCACAGAATGATCGCGTCGGGCAACGGATCTCCCGATGCCACCCCGTGCAGAAAGCCTCGGTCGCTGCCTTGGGCGTGGGCGACCGCGGGCAGTGTCGTGACGACTCCGGCCACGGCAACGGCCACCGACGACGAGCGAAGAAACGTTCTTCTGGACAGCGCAGAATCAGCGGGCATCGGGTCAGTCCATGCGATGGATCGTCGGTGGTCAAGTAAGGCGCGCCTGGGTCGGCCACAGTGTTCACCAGCCGGCCATGCTGCGGACGCTGGTTTGCCGTCGTCGCTGCGGGAGAACACTCCGAGAATGGACGCTCTGTGGTTGTTCGGTGATCAGCTCGGCCCGCACTTCCACTCCGTGGACGAGCATGCCGAGCGAGACGTGCTGATGATCGAGTCCCGGCGCGTGTTTCGACGCCGGCGATACCACCGACAGAAGCTCCATCTCGTGCTGTCGGGGATGCGTCATCTGGCCGACGAGCTGGGTGATCGCGTCACTTATCTGCAGACCGAGACGTATCGCGAAGCCCTGGCCGAGTACGGCAAGCCCGTGGTGGTGTTCGAGCCCACCTCGCATGCGGCGGAGATGTTTGTCGCTGCCTTGCACGAGGAGGGTCTGGTCTCGGAAATTCTGCCGACGCCGATGTTCGCGCTCCCCCGGGCCGAGTTCGCCGACTGGGCGGCCGAGCGCGGAACCTTTCGCATGGAGACGTTCTACCGCGAGCAGCGCAAAAGATTCGATGTGCTGATGGACGGTGCCGACCCAGTCTCTGGCAAATGGAACCTCGACGCCGAGAATCAGTCGCCACCCCCGAAGGGTCGGCTGACCCTGGGCGTGGAAGAACCGTGGTGGCCGACCGAGGATGCCATCGACGACGAGGTGCGTGCCGATCTCGATTCGTGGGAGCTGGACACAGTCGGAGTCGACGGGCCACGAGTGTTCGCGGTAACTGCCTCCGAGGCCTCGGAAGCGTTGTCGCACTTCATCGATTACCGCTTGGACGACTTCGGCAAATACGAGGACGCAGTGATGGCCGACGACTGGACGATGTCGCACTCGCTGTTGTCGGTCCCGCTCAACCTCGGTCTGCTGCAACCGTTGGACGTGGCGCACGCCGCCGAGGACGCCCATCGCGACGGCACCCCGCTGGCGAGCGTGGAGGGTTTCGTTCGGCAGATCCTCGGCTGGCGCGAATACGTGTGGCACCTCTACTGGCATATGGGGCCGGAGTACCTCGAACGGAACAAACTCGAAGCCCATGAGCCACTACCGGATTGGCTTCTCGAGTTGGACGGCGATGCGGTGGTGGCGAAATGCCTCTCCAGTACCGTCGACGGCGTACGCGACCGCGGCTGGGTGCACCACATTCCGCGGCTGATGATCCTGGGAAACTTTGCGCTGCAACATGCCTGGGACCCACGAGCGCTGACCGAGTGGTTCGCGACGGCTTTCGTCGACGGGTTCGCCTGGGTGATGCCGGTGAACGTCATCGGCATGAGCCAGCACGCGGACGGCGGAGTGATCGCCACCAAGCCCTACGCTTCGGGTGGGGCGTACCTGAACCGCATGACCGACTACTGCGGCACATGCGAATTCAATCCGAAAAAGAGGCTGGGTGACGACGCCTGCCCCTTCACCGCCGGCTACTGGGCCTTCGTCCACCGACACCGCGAGATGCTGGCACTGAACCACCGCACCGCGCGACAGGTGTCGTCGATGAACCGATTGAACGACCTCGAGCAGGTGCTGGAACAGGAACGTCAACGCGAGGTGTACTGACGCGCCCCGGCAAATTGTGCACGGCCGGACCCTGTCGAGTGGTCTCTGTTGGTATCGACTGCGCAACGCGCACCACTATTACTGAGGCGCTGACACGGGAGCCGGCCGTGTTCCACAGCTCCTGTCGCCGCAGAATGGCGGTCTGGTGCGATCGTCGGGGAGATCGAGCCTCTACCACGGACCACTGACAGGTTCCGTATCCCGAATCCTTCTGCACAGCAATAGTTTTCGATTGCACCATCATTGCGCATCGAACACCCGTTCGATACACTTCTTCCTATGACCACGGAGATCTGGCAACTGAGCGAAGCAGAACTGCTCGCCGACGCTGCCGCGGTCTCCCACGACATCCAACTGCTCGAAGCACGGCGGATTGCTCTGGTCGCCGACATCGACACCCGCGTGAGCCGGGAGAAGCTCGGCTTCCCCGGGCCCGCCGGTTGGCTCACCTCCACCACCCTGCTCACCCCCAGCAAAGCCACCAAGATCGTTGCCCTCGCCCGCGGACTGAAGAACTTCCCCGACATCGCCGACGCCGTCAACACCGGCGTCATGTCCGTCGACCACGCCGCCCTGATCCTCACCTTCGCCGAAACACCACCGAAGAACCTCCCGCAAGAGGGTCGCGATATCGCCCGCACCGCGATGATCACCGCCGCCACCGGGCCTGGGGCACGCACCGACAAGATCCGTGAAGCGATCACCAAACTCGAAGACACCTACGGCAGCGACAAGCCGCCCCCTGAGGACACCGACCGCAACGAACTCTTCGCATCGAAGATGCTCAACCAACGCCTGTGCCTCAAGGCCGACTTCGATGCCGTCACCGCGGAAAAGCTCGTCACCGCACTCTCACCGCTGACCGAACCTCGGCCCGCAGCCGACGGCACCCCCGACGAACGCAGTCCTGCGAGGCGACGCGCCGACGCATTCGGGCAGATCCTCGACCACTACCTTGCTACCAAGGATCGCCCCACCGAGGGCGGCGAAAGACCGCACATCAACCTGCACATCCGGTTGCAGGACCTCCAGAACCTGAGCGGTCAGAACACCGACGACATCACCGACGACGAAACCACCCGCGCTGCAGCAGAATCCGACAACGCCGATCCAGCCGACCCGGTGGACATCGACGCCGGCAACCCGATCCACTCCGACCCAATACGATCCGACCCGACCGAGTGGGACGCGGCGGATGAACTCGAGACCTACAGCGCTGCCGGACCGAGCCAGGATCGCGGTGCGTATCGGGACCTGTTCGGCGACGGCACGTCGGTCGGGTGGCTGCCGTGGATGGGCCCGCTCTCCCGCAACACCTCTCGCCAACTCGCCTGCGATTGTCTTCTCACCGCCATCGTCATGGACGAGAACGGCAACCCACTCAACCTCGCCCGCACCGCCCGCACCGTCACCGCGAAACAAAAACGCGCCTTGACTGCACGCGATCACGGTTGCGCGTTCCCCGGCTGCGGCAAACCCGCCGCCTGGACCGAAGGCCACCACATCTCAATGCCGTTAAGTTAGCGGCACGCGGAGGCGCAACCGAGGAGGGTGCTTCTCGTGACGCCCGTGATGGTGCGAACGTTTGGTGTTGTGGAATGC
>NZ_JBFBKN010000040.1:0-24777 GCF_040702225.1 Rhodococcus sp. NPDC080181 | reverse complement strand
AACGCCTCGAAAAACCGCACCTTCAACCCAGCACATGCCACGATCCCCGCAACTCCCTCAAATCGAGGGTGTTGCGGGGATCGTTAGAACCCGCCTTGCTCGCGTCGGGCCCTTCGGCACTCGTGCTGGGCGATCTACGAGTAGATGGCCTCGATGTCGCTGCCACGTTCGGTGTGGATGATGTTGCGCTTGAGCTTCATCGTCGGGGTCAGCTCGCCGGTCTCGACGGTGAAGTCGTTCTCGAGGATCGTGTACTTCTTGATCTGCTCGGGGTTGGAGACCTTCTTGTTGGCCTCGGCCACGGCCTTGTCGATTTCGGCGACGAGGTCGGCGTTCTTCGACAGCTCCGAGAACGGGATGTCGGCAGCGAGGTTGTGGCGTTCGAGCCAGCCCGGCATTGCTTCGGGGTCGAGGGTGATGAGCGCACCGATGAACGGCTTGGCGTCACCGACGACGAGGCACTGGCTGATGATCGCGTTGGCGCGCAGCGCGTCCTCGAGCACCGCGGGGGCGACGTTCTTGCCGCCTGCGGTGACGATGATTTCTTTCTTGCGGCCGGTGATCGAGACGAAGCCTTCCTGGTCGATCGAGCCGAGGTCGCCGGTGTGGAACCAGCCGTCGACGATCGCTTCGGCGGTGGCCTTCTCGTTGTGCCAGTAGCCGCTGAACACCACCGGCCCCTTGAGCAGCAGTTCGCCGTCTTCGGCGACCTTGACCGCGTGGCCGTCGATGGGCTTGCCGACGGTGCCCACGCGCTGTTCCTTGGTGGTGTTGACGGTGACGGCCGCACTGGTCTCGGTCAGACCGTAGCCCTCGTAGACCGGTACCCCTGCGCCGCGGAAGAAGTGGCCGAGGCGAGCGCCGAGGGGGCCGCCGCCCGAGACCGCACGATCGCAGTTGCCGCCGAGCGCAGCCCGCAACTTGGAGTAGACGAGCTTGTCGAAGACGGTGTGCTTGAGGTTGAGGACCAGGCCTGCGCCGCCCTTCTCCTGGGCCTCGCTCCACTCGATGGCCGTCGCGGCGGCCTTGTCGAAGATGCTGCCCTTGCCGCCGTCGTGCGCCTTCTGCTTGGCCGAGTTGTAGACCTTCTCGAACACGCGCGGCACCGAGAGAATGAAGTTCGGCTTGAAGACGGCGAACTGATCCACCAGGGTCGATACGTCCGAGGTGTGACCGACGGTCACCTTGGACTCGAACGAGCCGAACGACACCGCGCGGGCGAACACGTGCGCCATCGGCAGGAACATCAAGGTGCGGTTGCCCTCGCGCATGGAGTCGTGCAGCGCGATCTGGGTGGCCTGGACCTCGGCGTAGAAGTTCGCGTGTGTCAGCTGCACACCCTTGGGGCGGCCGGTGGTGCCCGAGGTGTAGATCAGGGTCGCGGGGGAGGCGGCAGTGACCTGGTGTCGACGGGTATGGACGTCCTCGTCGCTGACTCCTGCGCCGCGCGTGGTCAGCTCGTCGATGGCTCCGGCGTCGATCTGCAGTACCTCACGCAGGTCGGCGGCCCCGTCGGTGACGTCCTTCAGGTTCGAGACGTGAGACGCGGTCTCGACGATCAGCAGCTTGGTCGCGGAGTCCTCGAGGATCCACTGCGCCTGATCGGGCGACGAGGTCTCGTAGATCGCGACGGTGCACCCGCCGGCGGTCCAGATGGCGTAGTCGAGGACGACCCACTCGTAGCGGGTCGCGCTGAGGATCGCGACGCGGTCGCCGAGTTCGACGCCCGACGCGATCAGGCCCTTGGCCACGGCGGTGACCTCTTTGGCGAACTGACCCGCGGTGACGTCGGTCCAGGTGCCGTTCACCAGGCGCTGGAACGGGACGAAGTTCGGTGATTCCTTCTCGTACCGGAAGACGGTGTCGGCCATGGATGCGTCGTCGGGAATGGTGAATGACGCCGGCACAGAATATTCGCGCACTGCTGGACCCCTTACGGATAAATAGCGTGGTAGTTGTGCATTTCATCACACCCGAGTCCGTAACGCACCACCGAGGTTGTCCGCTTTGTGAATTTTCGGTCGTTTTTCGGGGGAGGTGAGTGTGACTCGGGGTACAACATAACGGTGTCCGGTCGTGTGTCTCCGTCGGGTCGCCCTCGCAGGGCCGCGTGTGCGTGCCCCCATCACCGCTGTTTTCGTCACCTGATCAGCGCAGAAGGAGTCGCGGGGGCCGGGCAGGTACTAAACTCGGGTGTATATGAGCACTTCAGAATCTGATCAGGATGCCGCCGTGACGTCTGACGAGACGAGTTCGTCCCCTCCCGTCCACGCAGGTGAGTCTTCTTCGACAGCGGATGACGACATCACTTTTGCCGATCTCGGAATAGACGAGCGGGTCCTGAAGGCCCTGCGCGACGTCGGATACGAGAGCCCGTCGCCCATCCAGGCGGCCACCATTCCGCCGTTGATGGCGGGTAACGACGTCGTCGGCCTCGCGCAGACCGGCACGGGTAAGACCGCCGCGTTCGCGGTGCCGATCCTGTCTCGTCTCGATGTCTCGCGTCGGACGCCGCAGGCCTTGGTGCTGGCACCGACCCGCGAGCTGGCGCTGCAGGTGGCCGAGGCGTTCGGCAAGTACGCCACCCACATTCCGGGTCTGCACATTCTGCCCATCTACGGCGGTCAGGCGTACGGGATCCAGTTGTCCGGCCTGCGCAAGGGTGCCCAGATCATCGTCGGCACCCCGGGCCGTGTGATCGACCACCTCGAGAAGGGCACGCTCGACCTCTCCGGGCTCGAATACCTCGTGCTCGACGAGGCCGACGAGATGCTCAAGATGGGGTTCCAGGAGGACGTCGAGCGCATCCTCTCCGACACTCCCGAATACAAGCAGGTCGCGTTGTTCTCGGCCACGATGCCGGCCGCGATTCGCAAGATCTCGAAGCAGTATCTGCACGACCCGGTGGAGATCACCGTCAAGACCAAGACGTCGACGGCACCGAACATCACCCAGCGGTACGTGCAGGTGGCGCATCAACGCAAGCTCGAGGCGCTCACTCGAATCTTCGAGGTCGAAGAGTTCGAGGCCATGATCATGTTCGTGCGCACCAAGCAGGCCACCGAAGAGCTCGCCGAGAAGTTGCGCGCACGGGGATTCTCCGCCGCCGCGATCAACGGCGACATCGTGCAGGCACAGCGTGAGCGCACCATCGGCCAGCTCAAGAACGGCCAGATCGACATTCTGGTGGCCACCGACGTTGCGGCTCGTGGTCTCGACGTCGACCGCATCTCGCACGTCATCAACTACGACATCCCGCACGACACCGAGTCCTACGTACACCGCATCGGCCGTACCGGCCGCGCGGGTCGCGCCGGTCAGGCTCTGCTGTTCGTCGCGCCCCGGGAGCGTCACCTGCTCAAGGCCATCGAGCGCGCGACGCGGCAGCCCATCACCGAGATGCAGCTCCCCAGCGTCGACGACGTCAATGCGCAGCGCGTGACGAAGTTCAAGGACTCCATCACCGAGAGCCTCGGCAACGAGAATCTGGCGCTGTTCCGCCGTCTCATCGAGGACTACGAGCGCGAGCACGACGTGCCTTTGGTCGACATCGCAGCAGCTCTGGCCATCCAGTCGCGCGACGGCGAAGCCTTCCTGCTCAAGCCCGAGCCGCCTGCCCCGCCGCGGGCACCCCGCGAGCCTCGTGAGCCGCGGCCACCGCGGACGTTCGACGAGGATGCGGCCAGCTCGCATCACCGCAAGACCGGCCAGGAGATGGCGACGTACCGGATCAGCGTCGGTAAGCGTCATCACGTTGCTCCCGGTGCCATCGTCGGTGCCATCGCCAACGAAGGCGGTCTGCGTCGAAGCGACTTCGGGCACATCAGCATTCGCCCCGACCATTCGCTGGTCGAGTTGCCTGCCGACCTCGCCGACGAGACAGTCGAGGCGTTGCGTCGTACCCGCATCAGCGGTGTGCTGATTCAGCTGCAGCCCGATTCCGGTCCTCCCGGACGTAGCGGCGGACCGCGCGGCGGCGGAAAGTTCAAGGGCAAGCGCTAGCACCACGTGCGCGGAACTTCGTAGCCTGCTACGAAGTTCCGCGCACGACCCGCCGGCTCGAGCGTTTGATGGCTCAGGCCCCGGGTATCCGCACGTGCATGACCAACGTCACTCTGCGTGTCAACGGAACCGATCGTGAGATCGACTGCGACACTCGATCCACTCTGCTCGACGCACTTCGCGAGAACCTGGATCTCGTCGGGGCCAAGAAGGGGTGCGACCACGGTCAGTGTGGTGCCTGCACCGTCCTGGTCGACGGCCGGCGAATCAACAGTTGCCTCACGTTCGCCGTCGCGCAGGTCGGGCGCGAGATCACCACCGTCGAGGGACTGTCCGACGGCGACACTCTGCATCCCGTACAGCAGGCTTTCGTCGATCGTGACGCCTTTCAGTGCGGGTACTGCACGTCCGGGCAGATCTGCTCGGCGGTCGCGGTGATCGAGGAGGCAAAACAGGGCTGGCCCAGTGCGGTCACGGAAGACCTCGAGGCCACCGATGTCGAACTCGACTCCGGCGAAGTGCGCGAGCGAATGAGCGGCAACCTGTGCCGCTGCGGTGCGTACGCGAACATCGTTCCCGCAGTGCAGGACGCGTCATGAAAACATTCGATTATCGAACCGCCACTGCGGTCGACGACGCTCTCGAACGCCTGGCGGGGGACGAGAACGCGATGTTGCTCGGTGGCGGCACCAATCTGGTCGATCTGATGAAGCTGGGTGTGGCGGCACCATCGGCGTTGATCGATGTCACGCGATTGCCGCTGCACGACATCGACGTCGCCGACGACGGAGCGTTGCGGATCGGATCCGGGGTGTCCAACAGTGATCTCGCGGTGCATCCGGTTGTCCGCCAGCGGTATCCGGTGCTCTCGCGGGCAGTGCTGTCCGGGGCCTCGGGCCAGCTACGCAACATGGCCACCACCGGTGGAAACCTGTTCCAGCGCACCCGATGCGTCTACTTCATGGACGCATCCAAGCCGTGCAACAAGCGCGAACCCGATTCGGGTTGTCCGGCACGTAACGGCGAGCATCGAAACCTCGCCATTCTCGGTGCGTCGGAGGCCTGCGTGGCGACGCATCCGTCCGACATGGCCGTTGCGCTTTCGGCTCTCGACGCGCGCATCGTCGTTCGCGGAGTCGACGGTGAACGGAAACTCGAGATGGACGAGTTCTACCGATTGCCCGGCGATGATCCGACGCGAGACAACACTGTCGCCCGAGACGAGATCGTCACCGCCATCGAAATTCCGAAGGCTGCCGACGGCACTGTCTCGACGTATCGGAAGGTACGGGACAGGCAGTCGTACGCGTTCGCGGTCGCGTCGATCGGCGCTGTGCTCGACGTCGAGGACGGAATCGTACGTGGGGTGTCGATCGCGCTGGGCGGCGTTGCGCACCGACCGTGGCGGGCCCGAACCGCCGAACATGCATTGCTCGGAACCGCTCCCGACGAGGCGTCGTTCCGGGCTGCGATCACCGAGGAGCTGCACGCAGCAGAGCCGTTGCGAGACAACGCCTTCAAAGTTCCGCTGGTGACAAACCTGGTGACGCGCACTCTGGTGGAATTGGCAGAGCTGGGCACACACGAAGAGTTGGGAGATCGGTCATGACGGCATCGATCGGCCAGTCGATTCAGCGCACCGAGTCCGTCGACAAGGTCACCGGCCGAGCGCGCTACGCGGCCGAGCAGCCGCCGATCGCCGGCCAGGTGTACGCCTGGTACGTGCCCGCGACGGTTCCCGTCGGGACGGTCGAGAACGTCGAACTCGCTGACGGGGGCCCGTCGGTCCACGCGCTCCTGTGGCACGGCAACGCCGAGAAGTTGGGCGACGTGGAAGATGCGGAACTACATGTGCTGCAATCGAATTCCGTTGCTTACCGCGGCCAGATCGTGGCCGTCGTTCTGGCCGAAACCCTCCAGGATGCCCGCGCGGCTGCCGCCCGAGTACAGGTGCGTTACGCCGACGTTCGCTCACCCGACAACACCCTGAGCGCCGATCACAGCTCGCTGTATGCGCCCGAGTCCGTCAACGCTGGGTTCCCCACCGACGTCACGGTCGGTGATCCGGACGCTGCATTGACGACGGCCGAGCACGTCGTCGACAACTGGTACTCGACGGCTCCGATGCACAACAGTCCGATGGAACCGCACGCCACCACGGCGCAATGGTCCGATGGTGTGCTGACGGTCTGGGATTCGACGCAGGCACCGTCGGGCGTTCAGGGCGATCTCGCCACGGCGTTCGGGCTCGAACCCGAGAACGTTCGTGTGATCGCAGAGAACGTCGGCGGAGGCTTCGGAGCGAAAGGCAGTACACGGCCCAACGCGGTTCTCGCTGCGATGGCGGCGCGAGCAACCGGCAAGACCGTCAAGCTGGTCCTGCCGAGGCAGGCCCTGTTCGATGTGGTCGGATACCGCACCCCGACCCTCAATCACGTTCGGCTCGGTGCAGATTCGGGTGGCAGGCTGCAGGCCATCGCTCACGATTCCTTTCAGCAGACCAGCACGATCTTCGAGTTCTGCGAGCAGACGTCGGAATCGACCCGGCACATCTATGCCTCGCCCAACCGCGCCACAACGCATCGCCTCGCGTCGCTGGATGTCGGCACCCCGCGCTGGATGCGAGCCCCGGGTGAGGCACCCGGCATGTTTGCCGTCGAGACGGCGATCGACGAATTGGCAACGGCCACCGGAATCGATCCGATCGAGCTCCGGATCCGCAACGAACCCGACGTCGATCCCGCGAGTGGGAATCCGTTCAGCTCCCGCAGTGTGGTGCAGTGCCTGCGCGAGGGTGCCGAGAAGTTCGGCTGGGATCGTCGAGACTCCACGCCGGGCCGACGCCGAGAAGGCAACACTCTGCTCGGAATGGGCGTCGCCACAGCGAGTTACCCGGTGCTGATCTCGCCGAGTACCGCGGCGGCTCGCGTCGAGCAGGACGGCACGATCACGGTGTCCGTCGCTGCATCCGACATCGGAACCGGTGCGCGGACCGTGCTGCGACAGATTGCCGCCGATGCGCTCGAGGTCGACGCGGATGCCGTCACACTGGAACTGGGCGACAGCGCTCTGCCCAAGGCCCCCGGTGCCGGTGGATCCTCGGGCACCTCCTCCTGGGGCTGGGCGGTCACCAAGGTCTGCACCGCGTTGCGGGACCAGGGACCGTTGCAGCCGGGTAACTCCGCCGAGGCCGATACAACCGACGACGTCGAAGCCCAGAAAGAGTTGGCGCGCATGGCGTTCGGTGCCCAGTTCGCCGAGGTGGCAGTCGACGTCGACACCGCTGAAGTACGCGTGCGCCGGATGCTGGGGGTGTTCGGCATCGGGAAGGTGATGAATCCACGACTGGCCCGGTCGCAGCTCATCGGCGGCATGACGTTCGGACTCGGAATGGCGTTGATGGAGAGCGGCGTCGTCGATCACGAATTCGGCGGCTTCGCCAACCACGACCTCGCCGAGTACCACATCCCGGCCTGTGCGGACGTCACCGATCTCGAGGCCGTGTGGATCGAGGAGGTCGACACCGAGCTCGCACCGATGGGCGGTAAGGGAATCGGTGAGATCGGTGCGGTGGGCTCGTCGGCAGCCATCGGCAATGCGGTCTACAACGCCACCGGCGTCCGAGTCCGCGACCTACCGATCACCCTGGACAAGGTGCTACCGCACCTCTAGAGCGTCGTCGCCGCATGTGAGTGGAAACTCGACCCCTGCTACGTGTGCTGTCTTGATACATGTGGGACACGGGTGTCTCGATACATGTGAGACACGATTCTAGGCTGCGGGGCGGTGGAGTTGTCCTTGGTAGCGCTTGTCGATGTTCAAGTGCAAGTGGCCGAGGACTTCTCCGCTGGCCGTGTAGGTGGTGATGTGGTTGCCGTCGCGCAGGACGGTCACGCGAGTGTGTGCGTGGGGCCGTCCGACCGAGATCGTGTGGTCGCCGACGGAGATCACGCCGGAGCCGGAGACGGAGTGGGTACCGACTGTGGCGTCGACCTGGGCGGGTAGGTGCTGCGGACCGCCCAAGGTTGCAGCGCCGTTCCATGCCTGCTGCGGGGGCATGTTCACGGCACTGTGGCGGCGGTCGTTGTTGTAGAACTTCTGGTAGCGGTTGCACGATGTCTGCAACTCGGCGGTCGTGGCGGGCCGGGTGGGTTGGTCGGTGAGCCACTGTTTGAAGGTGCGGTGGTGGCGTTCGACTTTGCCGTTGGTCTGCGGGTGGTACGGGCTCGAGTGAATGAGGCGGGCACCGGAATCGGTGACGAACGCGCCGAACTTCGAGCGGCCCTTCGACGCGGTCGCGCAGAATGCCATTCCGTTGTCGGACAACACGATTGCCGGTACTCCGTAGTCGGTGAACGCTCTGCCGATGGCGGCGATGGCTCCGGCGGTGGTCTCGGCGTGGCAGACGTACGTCGCGACGAGGGTGCGGGTGCAGTCGTCGAGAACTTCGAAGACGGTGGCTTTGCCGCCGCCGGAGAGTACGACTTCGGTGGCGTCGATCTGATAGCAGTCACGGGGTCGGGCGTATTGGAACCGGCGGTAGGACGATTTGGGTCGCTTCTTGGGTTCCGGGGTCACCAGGCCGTGGCGGGTGAGGATGTTGTTGATGGTCGATCGGGCCGGGACCTTCCAGCCTTTGCCGGCCCAATCATGTTCGGCGGCAATCTTGGTCAGCTCGTAGCGGATGTTGTCGGCACCGTTGTCGCGGCCCAATTTGCCGCGGAGCGCGATGATGCGGGCTTCGATGGTGTCGGGGGTGCGTGTCGGGCTCGAGCGGGGCCGGCGGGAGTCGAGTTCCCACCGGCCCCGTTCTCGGATCCGGGCGGCGTGACGGTTGGCGGTACTGCGGGAGAGCCCGTGGTCGGCGCAGAAGCCTGACAGGCCTCGTTCGTCGAAGACGTCGGCTCCCTCGATGATCCATGCGGTCAAGGTGGCATCGAGCAGGTTCATCCGGGCATCCGATCTGGCCATGGATTACTCCATAGCCGGTCACAGTGCCCCGCAGCATCATCACAGCCCGTGTGTCACATGTCCGTGGACATCTCGTGTCTCATATGTCCCCAGACTGAACACGACCCCTGCTACGAAGTTCCACTCACATGCCTCGATGGATTCGTTCCGCAGGCTCCACTCACCTGCCTCGACGGATTCGTTCCGCAGGCTCCACTCACAGAAGGGGGCGCAGCCCCTCTACGCCAGAATCCGCTGCAGGAATTGGCGGGTGCGGGGCTCGGTCGGATTCGCGAGAACCTGCTCGGGCGCACCACGTTCGACGACGACGCCGTTCTCGAGGAACAGCACCTGATCGGCCACCTGCTGGGCGAAGCGGATCTCGTGGGTGACGATCACCATCGTCCATCCTTCGGCGGCAAGGCCCTTGATGACGCCCAGTACTTCGCCGACCAGTTCGGGGTCGAGTGCGGAGGTCGGCTCGTCGAACAGCATCAGTTTGGGGCGCAAGGCGAGGGCCCGGGCGATTCCGACGCGTTGCTGTTGGCCGCCGGAAAGCTGGAACGGGTACTGATCGGACTTGGCGTCGAGACCGATCTGGTCGAGGATCGCGTGTGCGTCGCGAGTGGCGTCGTCCTTGGCCCGTTTCTGGACGATCACCGGTCCCTCGATGATGTTCTGCAGCACGGTCTTGTGAGGAAACAGATTGTGGCTCTGGAACACCATGCCGCTCTGCGCGCGGAAGTGGCGCAGTCGCGCGGCGTCCACGGGCTCGGCGAAGTCGACCGACACGTCGCCGATGCGGATCAGGCCGGCATCGGCTCGGTCGAGAGCATTGAGCGTTCGCAGCACTGTGGTCTTGCCGGAGCCGGACGGCCCGATGATGACGGTGACGGTGCCCGACGGCACGGTGAACGAGACGTCCTTCAATACTTCGATCGGTCCGAACGATTTCTTCAGTGCGGATACTTCCAGCAGGTCTGTCATTTCGCCACGTACCTGTCGAGTCGGACTTCGAGTTTGCCTTGGAAGAACGAGAGAATTATGCAGATCACCCAGTAGTACAGGGCGGCAACGGAGTACAGCGTGAAGAAGTCGAACGTCGGAGCCGCCGCCAGCTGCGCGACGCGCAGCAGTTCGGTCACCAGGATGGTCGATGCCAGCGAGGTGTCCTTGACCAGCGAGATCAATGTGTTCGACAGCGGCGGCACGGCGGTGCGCAGTGCCTGCGGAAGCACGATGCGCTGCAACGTGGTTCGGTATCCCATGCCGATCGTCTGCGCGGCTTCCCACTGGCCCTTGGGCACGCTCAGTATCGCAGCGCGAATGACTTCGGCCGCGTAGCCGCCGACATTGAGCGAGAACGCCACGACCGCCGCCGGAAACGGCGAGATCACGATGCCGAACTGCGGCAGGCCGTAGAAGATGATGAACAGCTGCAGCAGTAGGGGAGTGCCGCGAATGATCGAGACGTAGAACCGGGCCACTGCGGCGAGGGGCTTGATCGACGAGATCCGGGCGAGTGCCACGGCCAGCGCGATGACCAGTCCCACAACGAAACTGACGGCGGTCAGCGGGATCGTCATGGTGACCGTCGCCTTGAGCATCGGCCACAGGTTGTCGAGTACCAACTGCATCTTCGACGGCGCAGTGGTTCCTGCGTCCTCGCTCACCGGTGCCGCGGTGTCGGCGGTCGGTGCCGCGACGTCGCTGCCGAAGTACTTCTTCGAGATCTCGGCGATGGTGCCGTTGTCACGGAGGGTGTCGATGGCCGCGTCGACCTCGTCCATCAGGCCACTGTTCTTGCGGGCCACGAAGGACTGCAGCGTCGTGTCGCCCGTGTTTCCGGAGACCCGCACTCCCGTGTCGCCGGTCTGCTGCAGGTATTCCGCGATGGCGAGCGAGTCGTTGACGGTGGCGTCCACCCGGCCGTCCTTGACGAGGGCCACCGCTTGGACGAATCCCTCGACCGCCTCGACGTTCGCGCCCGCGTCGGCAGCGACCTCGGCCCAGTTGCTCGTCGACGATTGGGCGGTGGTCTTGCCGGCCAGATCGGCTGTCGAGGTGATCGTGGTGTTGTTCGCGGCGGTGAGAATCTGGCCTTCGGACACCGTGTAGGGCTTGGACAGGTCGTAGGCCGACTGCCGGGCGGGGGTGATCGACACCTGGTTCGCGATCAGGTCGAAGCGTTGCGATTGCAGGCCGGCGAAGATCGAGTCGAAGGGGGTTTGCACGAAGTCGACGCGGACGCCCAGTTCGTCGCCGACCGCGTTGATGACGTCGATGTCGTAGCCGGTGAGTTGGCCGTCCCCGCCCTGATAACTGAACGGGCTGTACGTGCCCTCGGTGCCGACGACGAGTACACCGTCGTCGCGCACTCGGTCCAGGAGGGATTGCGACGACGAACTACACCCGGACAATCCGAGTATGCCGATCAGAATCGCGACCAGAACCAGAGTGGATCTGCGCACCATCTAGGCCTGCTTTCGCTGTAATGACGAGTGGAGAAAAACCTACCCGTCGATCTCCAGTTCCGCTGACACGACGACGGTGTTGTTCATCGGCAATGCGGCCGCTCCCAGCGCAGTCCGCGCATGCGCACCGACCTCGGGTCCGAAGATCGCCAACACCAGATCGGAGAACCCGTTGACGACGGTGGTGGTCTGAGTGAAGCCGTGATCGGCGTTGACCGAGCCGGTGACGGTCAGCCACGCGCTGATTCGATCGAGATCTCCGATGGCACGGGCGAGGCTGCCCAATACCGCGAGGGCGGTGTCACGCGCGGCGTCGGTGGCGGCGTCGAGGTCGACTTCGGACGGCACCGCACCGAACGGACCGGCGAGGGTTCCGTCCGGTGCGAGCGGCGAATGACCCGAGACGAAGACGCGGTTGCCGCGCACGCGAACCCAATCGAAGGAGAACTCGAATCCGGGTGGTGCGCTCGGTTCACCGGGCAGCTCGAAGCCGAGTTCGGCGATGCGACGTTCGATCTCCATGGACGAAAATCCTGTCAGACCGCAACGCCGTTGATGGTGCGAACCGTCCATCGGGTGCCGTCGTGTTCGAGTGTGGACACACCGGCGTTGAGTATGCGGGGTGAGTGTCGTCGACGGATGGCGTCGAAGATGGCTCGTATGACGCCACCGTGGGCCACGGCGATCACCGC
The DNA here is from genome assembly GCF_040702225.1 of Rhodococcus sp. NPDC080181. Taxonomy (NCBI): domain Bacteria; kingdom Bacillati; phylum Actinomycetota; class Actinomycetes; order Mycobacteriales; family Nocardiaceae; genus Rhodococcus; species Rhodococcus sp. NPDC080181. The sequence continues at coordinate 12,659 of NZ_JBFBKN010000040.1, read as the reverse complement.
GGAGTCGGGGTAGCGCGAGGCGATCTCGTCGACGGCTCGCACGCCCCGGACGATCAGATTCGATCGTGGCTCGAGGCCCGGGTATCGCCCGTCCGGCCAATGCGAGTACGCGTCCCAGTCGGTGAATCCCTCGGCGTCACCGAAGTGACGCTCGGCAAGATCCGGGAATTCGGCGGTTCGGTTCAGACCGAGATGGGTCCCGATGATGTCGGCGGTTTCTGCGGCTCTGACCAGTGGCGAACTGACCAGGTGATCCCACGTACGGAACTCCAGTTCGTAGCCTGCCTCGCGGGCCTGAGCTCGTCCGGTGTCGTTGAGAGGGATGTCCGAAGAGCCCTGCAGGCGGCCGTGCAAATTCCAGTTCGTTTCACCGTGCCGAACCAGCGCCAGAAAAGTCATAGTGAGCGGAGAATATCCCAGAGTTACCAGGGAGTACGGTCGATACCGAGATAAGCGAACGAGCACGGAGGATTGTCGATGAATCTTGCCCTGACAGAAGAAGAGGCCGCGTTCCGCGACGAGATGCGGACGTTCTTCACCACGAAGATCCCCGCCGAGATTCGCGAGAAGAACGCGACGGGTCAGGAGTTGAGCAAGGACGAAGTGGTCACGACCATGCGAATCCTGAACGAGAACGGACTGGCAGTACCGCACTGGCCTGCGGAGTTCGGTGGCCGCGACTGGTCTGCGGTCCAGCGTCACATCTGGCTCGACGAAATGCAGCTGGCCTCGGTACCCGAGCCGCTGGCGTTCAACGCGTCGATGGTGGGCCCGGTCATTGCGACGTTCGGGTCGCAGGAGATCAAGGAGAAGTTCCTGCCGAAGACGGCGAACCTCGACATCTGGTGGTGTCAGGGGTTCTCCGAGCCCGAGGCCGGTTCGGATCTCGCCTCGTTGCGTACCACCGCCATTCGGGACGGTGACGACTACATCGTCAACGGCCAGAAGACGTGGACCACTCTCGGCCAGTACGCCGACTGGATCTTCGCGTTGGTACGCACCAACCCCGATGCACCGAAGAAGCAGGCCGGAATTTCGTTCCTGCTCATCGATCTGAACACCCCCGGCATCGAGATGCGTCCCATCAAGCTGGTCGACGGCAGCGTCGAGGTCAACGAGGTGTTCTTCGACAACGTCCGCGTCCCGGCCGAGAATCTCGTGGGCGAGGAGAACCAGGGCTGGAGCTACGCGAAGTTCCTGCTCGGCAACGAGCGCACCGGCGTCGCCCGCGCCGGGCACACCAAAGTTCGACTGGGACAGGCGAAGAAGCACGCGGCGCAGACGAAGGTCGGCACCGGGACGCTGCTCGAGGATCCACTGTTCGCGGCCAAGCTGGCCGAGGTGGAGAACGAACTGCTCGCCCTCGAGCTCACCCAGTTGCGGATGGTCTCGAGCTCGGACGACGGCAAGCCGAACCCGGCATCGTCGATTCTGAAGCTGCGGGGTTCCGAATTGCAGCAGACCACAACCGAATTGCTGATGGACATCGCCGGGCCGGACTCCTTGCCCTACGAGGCAGGCGAGGACATCGAGAGCGACGGTTGGGCGCAGCGGTCGGTACCGAACTACCTCAACTATCGCAAGGTCTCGATCTACGGCGGCTCGAACGAGGTTCAGCGCACCATCATCGCGTCGGCGATTCTCGGACTGTAAGGGAGCATCTGAAGACATGGATTTCGAACTCAACGAAGAGCAGAAACTGCTGCGCGACACCACCCGTGAGGTTCTCTCGCGCGCCTACGACACCGAGAAGCGCAACAAGATCGTGGCCGGTGAGCTGGGGTGGAGCACCGACGTCTGGAAGCAACTGGCCGAGGTCGGTCTGCTGGGTCTGACGTTCAGCGAGGACGACGGCGGTATGGACGCCGGTCCCGTGGAGATCATGGCGGTCATGACCGAGGTCGGACGACGGCTCGCGCCGGAGCCCATTCTCGACGCCGTTCTCGTGCCCGGCGGGCTCATCTCCGAGCTCGGCTCAGCCGATCAGCGCAAGCGACTTCTGCCACCCGTGGCCGAGGGCTCGTCGATGTTGGCGTTCGCGCACAACGAATCCCGCAGTCGCTGGCCCAACGTCGAGGTCGCCACCACGGCGACCGAGGACGGTGGATCGTGGTCGATCAGCGGCGTCAAGAACCCGGTTCCGCACGGCGGCAGCGCTGACGTCATCGTCGTCAGTGCCGTGCTTCCCGGCGGTGGAACCGGATTGTTCGTCGTCGACGGCGACGCGACCGGGCTGACCCGCAAGTCGTACGCCACCCACGACGGGCAGCGCGCCGCGCAGATCGAATTCTCCGACGTTGCTGCAGAACCGCTGGGTTCGGCCGAGAACGCAGCCGCTGCGATCACCGGTGCCGAGGTGCGCGCACAGGCCGCACTGTGTGCCGAGGCAGTGGGAGCAATGGAGGAGGCGCTGCGGCTGACCACCGATTACCTCAAGCAGCGCAAGCAGTTCGGGGTTCCGCTGGCCAAGTTCCAGGCGCTCACCTTCCGTGCGGCGGACATGTACGTGCTACTCGAGCTGGCCCGCAGCATGAGCCTCTACGCCACGATGTCGTTGGCGGACGGCAATGTCGACACGACCATCGCCTCGCGCGCCAAGCTGCAGATCTCGCGTTCCGGTCGCAAGATCGGCCAGGAGGCAATTCAGCTGCACGGCGGAATCGGCGTCACGGCCGAATATCCCGTCGGGCACTACACCAGTCGGCTCGTTGCCATCGAGCACACTCTCGGTGGGGCCGACGAGCACCTGCGCATCCTGTCGGACAAGGTCGCCGATCACGACCTCATCGGAATCTGATCCGGTAAAAGGATACGGGCCCGGCCACCTCGTCCAGGTGGTCGGGCCCGTTCTCGTCTGTCGGACGCGTCAGCTACCCGAATCCGCCTGTACCACAAGGTCGGCCACAGCTGCGGGGTTGGAAACCAGAATCGCGTGCGAGCCCGGAACCTCGGTCACCCGGGCCCCGGCCCGCTGCGCCATGAACCGCTCGGCAGAGGTCGGGATGATCTGATCCTGCTGGGGGATCAGCGCCCACGACGGGGTGTGCGCCCAGGACGGCGGACCGCTCGGTTCGAGCAAGGCACCGGCAGCGATGGTCTTCTGGTGAGCGGCCATGCGGGCGGCCTGCTCCTCGGTGACGTCGGGGGCGAAGAACGGACGGAACAGCGCGGGCGTGATGTACGAGTCGACGTTCTTGCCGATCAGGTTGGTCGAATCGTCGACGATCGACAGCCCGATCACGGGTGGGACCAGAGCCGTCACGGGGAATCGGAACGGGTCGAGTTCGAGGGCGACGGGTTCGCCTTCGACCGGCATGAACGCCGCGACGTAGACCAGAGCCTCCACGTTGTCCGCGTGCACGTTGCTGATCACCGTGCCGCCGTAGGAATGGCCGACCAGCACCACGGGCCCGTCGATGTTCTCGACGACGTCGGTCACCGAGGCCGCATCGATCGCGGGGCCGCGCAGTGAGTTCTCGGCGGTGACGACGGGGTAGCCGCGGCCGCGTAAGTTGGCCGCGACACCGTCCCAGCTGGTGCTGTCGGCGAAGGCACCGTGCACGAGGACAACGGTCGGCAGGCCCTGCGCAGCGGCCGGAGCCACCCCGATCCCGAGCATCGTGCCCACGGTCAGTGCCGCGGCTGCGAGCAGGGAGGTCCACTTGGAAGACGTCATGTTCTCAACCTGCCACACGCCAGGAGTTTCCACGGTGTTCACCGTCCGGATTCGACCAGCTTTTTCTCAGTGAACGCTCGTATGCTTGGCTTGTGGCAGTGGCGTTCGCCCGACCGGGTGATCGTGAAACGGTAGGTCCGATCGTGAGCGAGAGTTCGATGAAGTCTCGGATGGCCGAGTACCCACGTCCCCATCACTGCTTGTTGCACATCAGCGACACGCATCTCGTCGACGGCGGCGGTCGCTTGTACGGCGGCGTGGACAGTGAGTTGCGGCTCGAACAAGTGATGACCGATGTTCGGAACTCGGGGGTGCGGCCCGATGCGTTGGTGTTCACCGGTGATCTGACGGACAAGGGCGAGGCGGGTGCCTACGAGAAGCTCCGCGCTCTGGTCGAGCCGGTGGCCGAGGAGCTCGGCGCGCAGATCGTCTGGGCGATGGGCAATCACGACGACCGCGCGACGTTCCGTCGGACCCTGCTCGACGCGGAACCGAGCGGGCAGTCCATCGATCGCGTGCACGACGTCGACGGTCTTCGCATCGTCACCTTGGATACGACGGTCCCCGGAAAGCATCACGGTGAGCTCGCCGACGAGCAATTGGCTTGGCTCGCAGACACTCTCGCAACCCCTGCCGAGTTCGGCACGATTCTGGCGATGCACCACCCGCCGGTACCGACCGTGCTCGATCTCGCAGTTCTGGTCGAGCTCATCGATCAGCCGCGCTTGGCGGACGTACTGCGCGGCAGCGACGTGCGATCGATACTCGCAGGGCATCTGCACTATTCGACGACAGCGACGTTCGCGGGCATTCCCGTCTCGGTCGCGTCGGCCACGTGCTACACCCAGGATCTCAACGTCCCCGCCGGCGGGTTACGCGGTCGCGACGGAGCCCAGGGCTACAACCTGGTTCACCTCTACGACGACACCGTCGTCCATTCGGTGGTACCGACGGGCTCGTACGACACTGTGGGAGAGGCAGTGTCGGCAGAGGAGACCGCGCGTCGGCTCGATGCAGCGGGAGTGACCATTGCCGACAGCGCCCGTCGGAAGTTGTTCAGCGACGCCTAGTTCTGGGTGCGTTCCCACGGCGCGACGATGGGGAAGTACTTGTCCAGGAACTGCGTCACGGTGCGCGTGCGCAGATCGAGGTCGACCTCCGGGAAGCTGCCGTCGTTGAGGCAGAAGAAGTCGACCGATCGCTTGGGCAGCAGCTTCTCCATCAACTCGAGACCCGCGACGGACGTGGTGTCGATGTACCGGACCTTCGCGTCCTTCTGGACCACGGCGCGTCCGCTCATCAGCGCGTAGTAGTGGTACAGCGAATTCGTGACCGAGATGTTCGTACTCGCGCGGAATGCACTGGCAGCGGTGGAGGCGAACTCGTCGGGGAACTCGTTCTCCATTTCCTGCATCACGCTGCGGCGCAACGGCGTTGCCGCATGCTCGAGGTGCCGGGTGGTTGTCATCCCGAAGCGGTCCTGCAGGATCCGACGGTTCACGCGTGCCGCGTTCTCGAAGCCGCTGCGGTCGGCGTCGCTGTAGCCCAATCCGATTCGCGTCGTCGCCTCGATGAACATGCTGATTCCGCCGGGGGAGAAGAACATCGACGGGCTGACGGGGCGACCGAAGAACATGTCGTCGTTCGAGTACAGGAAGTGCTCGGACAACCCGGGGATGTGGTGCAGCTGGCATTCGACGGCCTGCGAATTGTGCGTCGGCAGTACGGAGGTATCGACGAAGAACGCCTCGCTCGGCACGAACGTCACCTTGGGATGGTCGGCGAGCCACGCCGGCCTCGGTGAGTCGGTGGCAACGAAGATGCGCCTGATCCACGGCGCGTACAGGTGAATCGACCGCAGTGCGTACTTCAGCTCGTCGATCTGCCGGTACCGGGCGGCCGAATCGTCGCCCTCGCCGACGACGTAGTTCGCCATCCGACGAGCGCGTTGGGCCTGGAATTCCGCGGACGAACCGTCGACCCACGAGAACACGATGTCGATGTCGAAATTGATGTCCGACGCGTGGTCGGCGAACATGTTCTCGATGGTCGGCCAGGTTCGGCCGAAGCGCTCGACGGTGCCGCGGACGGCCTCGTCGGGCCGAATGTTGCGGCGCGTGAGCGAGTTCTCGATCGGCAGCACGATCTCGGACGGTGAGAACGACCACAGCTCGATCTGCACCGCGGTCGATGCGCCGTAGTAGAGCCCGCTGAACGGCTCGACACGTGGACGGTAGAGCCGCACGATGCGCGCGTTCGACGACGGCGACAAGGTGCCGTCGGCTACCAGTACCGCTTTTCCGCGGGCGTCGACGGTCTTGGAGTAGAACGGCTCGGCGCGGCAGGCATGCACCAGCGCCGTGGTCAATGCCTCGCGAGCGGCCAGTTCTATGGCGATGACGGGACGCTCGTCGTTGCCACGCACCAGTAGGTACTTGATCCGCGCGGCGTCGAGCACGGCGCGCACGAACAGCAGATCTTCGACCATCGCCTGGTGCGGGGTGGTCGAGGTGATGGTCAGTGCGTAACGGCCGTCGTGGCTGACGACGTCGGACCGTTCGCTCAAGCGCGCGGCGGCGGCGGCGGATTCTCGGGTGACGGCATCGTTGGTCTCGTGCTCCGGTGGAACGAGGTAGATATCGTGCGGGGCAGAAGACGAGGTGATGACGTTCCTTCCGGAGTGTTCGCGCTGGCCGAGGAACCCCGGTGCCGTCTCAGTCTAGTGCAGGTGCGGTGCCTTTCGGACGCGCTGCGGTAGAACCCTGCTCGCTGCGACCAGGCCCAGTGCGATACCGACGGCGTCGGCGAGTGCGTCGGCCGCCGATCCGGAGCGACCGAGCGGCAGGAGCGCCTGCAGGAACTCCGACACCACTGCGAACGCCGACACCCACAGTGCGGTGCTGACCCAGCCGACGCCGGCGAGTCGGGAGGTGTAGGCGAGAGCAGCGAACAGGATGCAATGAATGATCTTGTCGCTGTGCTGAAAGCCGGACGGCACCCCGGACGCGGGGGTGAAGAGAACGATCAGCGCGACGACGAACGTGACGGCCAGGGGAATTCGGTACGTCGACTGCGAGATCACTGCGAAGAGTTTACCGGCGCTGCAGCACCACCACTGTGTCGATTCGCTCGTCGCCGTCCGGCGTCGTCCGGGTGCGGTGTTCGGCGTGGATCACCTCGAACCCGTCGCCCGCCGCAGCGACGACCGGTTCCGGTGCGAACAGTCGGTGCTTGGCCGGATGCTGCGAGGCGTGGCTGTCGCTGGGACTGTGCCCGACGATCAGTAGACGGCCCTTCGGCGCGACCGCCGCGGCGAACCTGCGGGTGGTCAGTTCCAATTCGTTCGGCGGCACCTGCAAGAAGTGCACCGACACCAGATCGAACGCCGCGGCCGGGGGAGTCCAGTCCAGTACGTCTTCCTGACGCCAATCCACCGCGAGCGTCTGTGGCCCGAGTGCCTGCTGTGCGGCGCGAGCGCGGCCCAGGGCCACATCGGAGATGTCGACGCCGGTCACGTTCCATCCTTCGCCGGCCAGCCAGAGTGAGTCGGCACCTTCACCGCAGCCGATGTCCAGGGCGCGGCCCGGAATCAGCTCGGACGCTTCCTGTACCAACACGGCGTTGGGATTTCCGCTCCAGATGGTGGTGCGTTGGTTGTAGAGGTTGTCCCAGAACGATTCGTCGAAGGCGCCGTTCTCGAAATCGGGTTCTGGGTGGGTCGGGTCGGCGGGATGCGTGTGAGCAGGTGTGTGGTCGGCCATGGTTCGAGACTGCCCGCTGTCGTCCGTGAGCGCAAACAAATTTGCTCATTCGGCAAAAATCAGTTTTGGGTAAGGTAATCCGTCATGACCGAACCGGAATGCGAAGTACTGACGTGGGAGACCTTCGGAGACGCCTCGCGCGATCTGACGAAGAAGATCGTGGGCGACGGGTTCGTTCCGGACATCGTCATCGCGATCGCCCGCGGCGGACTCATCCCTGCCGGTGCCATCTCCTACGCCATGGGCGTCAAGGCTGCCGGCACCCTCAACGTCGAGTTCTACTCCGATATCGAAGAGACTTTGCCCGATCCTGTTGTGCTCGAACCACTTCTGGATACCGACGCGATCGTCGGCAAGAAGCTGCTCGTCGTCGACGATGTCGCCGATTCCGGCCGCACCCTGGCGCTGGTGATCGATCTACTGAAGGCGCACACGGCCGACGTGCGGTCGGCCGTGATCTACACCAAGCCCAGAACCATTGTGCAGCCGGACTACTCGTGGCGAGAGACCGACAAGTGGATCAATTTCCCGTGGTCCACATTGCCGGTCATCACCTGAATTATTCGCTGGAGACGTCGATCAGCACCTTGCCGACGGTTCCGTTCTCCACGGCGTCGTGTGCGGCCGCGGTCTCGCTCAGCGGGAAGCGGTGCAGTGGCAGGCCGGTGGCTTCGCCCACTTCCAGCACACCTGCTGCCGCCGCCGCGCTGACGTCCGCCTCGGCGTTGCGCAGAGCCTCGTCGCCCACGGTGTAGAGCAGCACGAACTGGTAGCGAGTGTTGAGCACCATGTTCGGCCGGACGTCGAGGGTGATGGTGTCGCCGCCGTTGTTGGCGTAGACGGCTACGGATGCTCGGTTCGCTCCCACGGCCGCGTTGAGTGCGACGTTCTGTGCGGGAGCGACCTCGACCACCAGATCGATTCCGCCGGGCACCAATTCGCGGATGTCAGCGGCGGCGTCTCCGGTCTTGTAGTTCACCACGTGGTGCGCGCCGGCAGCGGTGGCCAGTGCGCCCTTCTCCGGTCCGCTGACGGTCGTCACCACGGTCGCGCCTGCCCAGCGGGCCAATTGGATCGCGGCATGGCCGACGGCACCGGCACCACCGGCGACGAGTACCGACTTGCCTTCCAACGCGCCGGGATGCAAGCGAGACGGGCCGTCCTCCGACACCGTCAGTGCGCGGTGTGCCGTCATCGCGGGTACGCCGAGGCTCGCGCCGACGTCGAAGCTGACGCCGTCGGGGAGAGGAACGACTCGTGATGCGGGAAGGTTGGTGAACTTCTGCGCCGTTCCGGTCGGACGCTGATGCTGGGCCAGGTACACCCAGACTCGATCTCCTACGGCCAGCCCCTCGACGTCAGGGCCCACGGCGTCGATCACTCCGGCACCGTCCTGGTTCGGAACCACCTCGTCGAACGCCAGCTTCTCGCCCGGTCCGGAACCGGTCCTGTTCTTCCAGTCCGTCGGATTGACGCCCGAGACCACGACGCGCACGCGCACTTCGCCTGCGGCAGGCTCGGTCACCTCGCGATCTTTCGGTTCGAGGACGGACGAATCGCCGGTGCGGGTGTACACAATTGCTGGAGAAGTCATACCGGGTTCAACGCGCCTGGAGGGCCCCGATGTTCCCTTCGAGGCAATCGGGGTATGCATGACTGGCTATCAGTGCTCGACGAAAGAGGCGTACTCGATGAACCACAACGACCTGCTGACCGACGCATTCGGTCGAATCAAGGAACTCGTTCACTCGGTGTTGGACGACATCCCCGCTGCCGCGTTGACCTATCGGCCCGACGCCGATGCCAACAGCATCGCGTGGTTGCTGTGGCACCTGACGAGGGTGCAGGACGACCACATCGCGGGTGTGGCCGGGAGCGAACAGGTCTGGACGTCGGACTCTTGGTTCGAGCGTTTCGGATTGCCGTTCGACAAGTCCGACATCGGGTACGGCCAATCGTCCTCCGACGTCGCTCGGGTCACCTCGAGCGCCGAGTTGTTGCGCGAATACCACGACGCCGTGCACTCGAAAACCGTTGCGTACCTGAGCGGTATCTCGACCGACGATCTGGACCGAATCGTCGACGAGAACTGGGATCCGCCGGTCACGTTGGGTGCGCGCCTGGTGTCCGTGGTCTCCGACGACCTTCAGCATGCCGGGCAGGCGTCGTACGTTCTCGGCCTGTACACCCGGCAGGCATAGTCGTCAGGCGTAACGCTTCTGCAGGTTCTCCAGCGTCTTTCGGATGTTGCGACGCTGGAACTGCGGGAACGTCTTGCCGCTGGTGACGATCTTGTCGAACACGAGCGCCAGGGCATCGGGCCATTTTGTTCTGTCGTCGGTCCAGGTTTCGGTGACCTTTGTGCCGCCCGCGACTGGCTCGAAGTCGTATCGCCAGGTTGCGTTAGCGCCCTTGATCTTCGGAGCGCTCTTACCGATGGCGTGGACGCGGAACTCGAAGGTCTTGCCCGGGTCGGCTGCGGTCACGGTGCAGCGAGTGATCCACTTCGCCCGGCCGCGCTTGTTGGTTCCGTCGAATACCATTCCCACGTAGGCGCTCTCGCGGGAATCGTGCACAGTGGCACCGGTATTTTCGGGACTCCACTGGCCCATCTTGGTGGGGTCGCTGATCGCAGCGTAGAGGGTGTCGGCGTCGGCGTTGACAACGACGCTGTCGGACACCGTGAACTCGCGGCTCATGAGGATGCGCCGTTCTTCAGGCCTGGATGAATACGAGTGAGCATGGGCACCAACAATGTTCGCGGGGTGATCTGGGCAAAGATCGATCCGATGCGGTTGGCGGGCCCGGGGATCGACACCATCCGTCCCTTGTCCATGTCGTCGACGGCGGTCTTGGCCACCGTTTCTGCCGACACCCACATGATCGATGGCAGTGCCTTCTCGGCGTCGTCTTTCGCGAAGCCCGCGGCCTCGCCGAAACCGGTCTGCACCGGTCCTGGGCACAGCGCGGTGGCGGTCACGCCGGTTCCGCGCAGTTCTCCGGTCAGAGACTGGGTGTAGGAGAGAACGAACGCCTTGCATGCGCCGTAGCCCGCCTGGCCGGGAAGCGGCTGGAACGCGGCGGTGGAGGCCACGTTCAGCAGAGCTCCGCGTCGTCGCTCGGTCATGCCGGGGAGGAAGCGAGTGCAGAGATCGGCGACGGCAACCACGTCGACCTCGATCATGTTCATCTCTGCTTCGGGGTCGGATTCGACGACCGGGCCGAGCGTCGACAGCCCGGCGTTGTTCACCAGGATGTCCGGTATCAGTCCGAGTTCGGTGATGCGCCCGAGCAATTCGGCGCGGGCGCTGCGATCGGACAGGTCTGCTGCGAGCACCTCGGCGCGAACTCCCCGCGAGCGGAGTTCGTTCGCAAGCTCGTCGAGCTTGTCGGCGCGGCGGGCGACGAGGGTGACTCCGTGACCTCGGGAGGCGAGTTCGCGAGCGATTGCGGCACCGATTCCGGAAGACGCTCCGGTCACGACGGCAGTCCGGTCGGGTGCGGGGCGAGGAAGGCTCATGCCCCCACCGTAGCGAACGCCCGCTGTGCAGCGCATTTGAATCCGGATGAGAGGTTAGCCTAGGGTTACTTTAAATTCCCTTTGCTTGTCGAAAGGTAACCATGTTCTTTGTTTCACCGACCGGCCGACGGACTGCTCGCCGCGCAACCCTGCTGTCCGCGCTCACGGTGTCGGCCCTTGTGGTCGGCGCGTGTTCGAGTACCGATACCGCGGAGGAACCACAGGCGGGCAGCGACTTCGCGGCCGTCACCATCGATTCGGCGTTGGGTCAGGCCATCATCACCGAGAAGCCGGAGCGCATCGTGACGCTCGGGCAGGGTTCGGCAGAGACGGCGATTGCGCTGGGTACAGTCCCGGTGGGCGTCGAGGAGTATTCCTGGGGTGCCGACGACACCGGCTACCTCCCGTGGGTGCACGACGCGGTCACCGAGTTGGGTGCCGAGCTTCCCCAGCAGTTCACGGGCGGAACCGAATTGAACATCGAGGCCGTCGCGGCTCTCGAACCGGATCTGATTCTGGCACCGTGGTCGGGCGTCACGCAGGATCAGTTCGACAAGCTCAGTGCCTTCGCCCCGGTGGTCGCATACGAGGAGAAGCCGTGGACCACGACGTGGCAGGACCAGATCACCGTCATCGGCAAGGCCATGGGCGAGGAGCAGAAGGCGGCCGAGGAGATCGACAAGATCGAGAACCGCTTCGCCGACGCTGCCGCCCAGCACCCCGAGTACGCGGACGTGAGTTTTTCGTACATCTACAACACCGGCCCCGGAACGCTCGGAGTGTTCCTCGCCGACGAGCAGCGCGTCGCGATGGTGCGCGGACTCGGGCTGCAGGTCGATCCGGTGGTGAACACGCTCGACGAGACCGAGGGCACCGACTCATCGGTCATCGGGTTAGAGAATGCCAATCTGCTGAACGATTCCGACCTGATCTTCACCTTCTACTCGGATCCCCAGAATCGCACCGACACCGAGAATCAGCCTGCGTACAAGCAGATTCCGGCCGTGTCCCGTGGGTCGGTCGTTGCGCCGACGGATCAGTCCTTCGTCACCGGGTCGTCGATCATCAACCCGCTGACAGTGCCGTGGGCACTCGAACGATACGTGCCGATGATCGACGAGGCGGTCGCGAAGGTCGACGCCGGCATGTCTTCGACCAATTGAGCGCAGCGGGACAACATGGTCTCGACTCCACGCGACTCGGGCACACCGCCGAACGTCCACGGTCGATCTGGCAGCCTGTGTTCCGATGACCTGGCGGCCGTAGCCTGAACAGTGCTTGAAGTTGTGTTGCATCACTGCGGTGACGGCATACTCGACTCACTCGAATTAATCTGTCGAACAATCTCTTCCAGCCCCGCACCGTGTTTTCGGTGCGGGGCTGGTGCGTTTGCGCGGCTATGCGATGTGAGGGCCTGCTCGGGCGTGGGATTGTCTCGGTTGTCGGTAGGGGTCGACCGTGGCGGGTGGGACGAACCACGGGTGGTTATCGGTGCCGATGAACACTTCCCAGTCACTGTGGTGGATGAGTCGGTGGTGGAATCCGCAGAGTAAGACGAGGTTGTTCATGTCGGTGGGTCCGCCGTCGGTCCAGTGCCAGATGTGGTGCAATGCCGTTAAGTTACGCCGATACGATAACGCGACACGCGGTGTAGATGTACTTTTAAAGTTGCGGTTTTCGTAGAATTAACTGGTGGACGAAA
>NZ_JBFBKN010000039.1:0-29391 GCF_040702225.1 Rhodococcus sp. NPDC080181 | reverse complement strand
CCCTTTGGCCACCAACACATTCTCTCAGCCGACCACACCAGCCACCACTCAACACGCAGCACACCGAACCAGCTCAAATCGCAACAGCCCGGATCCCGCCTAGGCGAACGAATTGTGGACGACCACGTCAGTAGCTCCAGTGGCGACCAGCGCCGCCAACTGGATGCGCGCCTGTCCGGCCCGGAGTTCGCGGGAGAAGACCGCACCGGCGTCGAGCAGATCGTGGCCGCCGCCTCCGCCGCCGTACGTCGGCGAGGTCTCACCGAACGGCACCCGCGTCGTGACGACCACGTGCAGCCCAGCAGCAACGGCCTCTTTCACCGCGTGCACCACCAGAGCGTTGGTGTTACCCGAGCCCAACGCCTCGAGCACGATGCCCGACGCCCCGGCTTCGCGACAGGCATCGATCTGCACCCCGTCCGCGCCCGGGTACAGGGCCACGACGTCCACGCGCACTCCCGCGACGGGCTGCCACCGCAGCGGGTCCGGCCTCGGCACTGCTGCCGACCGAAAGGCGTCGAGTTCGAAGGTGTGCTTCTTGATCGCCCCGCGGGCCGGCAGTACTCGTCCGCCGAACGCGATCAGCACTCCCTGCTCGGACCACGCGGCCGCTACCGCTGCTGCGATGTTGCCGGGGCCGTCCGGGTCCGGATGATCGGCAGTACGTTGAGCCCCGGTGAACACCACCGCACGCGCGTCGTCGTGGAACAGGTCGACGTACAACGCCGACTCCTCCATGGTGTCGGTGCCGTGCAGCACCACCACTCCGGCGCAGCCGTCCTCGGCCAACGCGTCGACCACGGCAGTGCGAATGGCGTCGAGATCGGCGAGGTCCAGGGCGGAGCTGTCCTTCGACATCACCTCGCGCACCACCACGCCGTCCATGTCGACGCCCACGCCTGGGACCGGCCGAGAAACCCCGTGCTCGTCGCGACTACTGGCGATCGTCCCACCGGTGGTCAACAACGCGACGAACTCAGCACTGTCGGGTCGTTCCGGCAGGCTCCACTCCTCAGTCATTACGGGCGGCTACCTCTCGAATTCTGTTGCGGCACATGTACCATCCGGCGATCAGCATCGGCGCGATGAGCAGGATGGACGCGACGGTCCATGTACCGACGGGTTTGTCGAAGGCCATCAGTACCAGTACACACGCCAGAAAGCCTAGCGTTGCGTAGCCGGTGTACGGGGCACCGAACAACCGGAACGCAGGCCGGGTGACCGCGCCGGTCTTGGACAGAGACCAGAACTTGAGCTGGCACGCCACGATGACGGCCCACGCGCTGATGATGCCGAGCGCAGCGAGGTTCAGCACGATCTCGAACGCCTGCGCCGGGACGACTGCGTTGAGGACGACCCCGAGCAGCGTCACCACCGACGTCAGTGCGATGCCGCCGTACGGAACTCCCTGCTTGTTCATACGGGCCGCGAATTTCGGTGCCGAGCCGGCGACCGCCATCGAATGCAGGATGCGACCGGTGGAGTACAGCCCGGCGTTGAGAGACGACAGCGCTGCGGTCAGCACGACGAGGTTCATTATCGCGTCGGCACCCTCGACGTCGATCGCTCCGAAGAATGTGACGAACGGGCTCTCCCCGGCCTGATACGCGGTGTACGGCAGCAACAGCGAGAGCAGCAGCACCGAGCCGACGTAGAAGACGACGATGCGGACGATGACGGTGTTGATCGCCTTGGGGATGACCTTCTCGGGGTTCTGCGTCTCTCCGGCGGCGGTACCGACCAATTCGATGGAGGCATAGGCGAATACGACGCCCTGGATCACGACGATCGCCGGAAGCAGTCCGTTGGGGATGAGACCGCCGTTGTCGGTGAGGACGCTCAGACCCGGAGCCTGACCGTCGATGGGGGTGCCGAAGATGACGTAGTAGGTGCCGATCGCGAGGAACGTCACCAACGCCACGACCTTGATGAGCGCGAACCAGAATTCGAGCTCACCGAACACCTTGACCGACACCAGGTTCAGACCGAGAACCAACACCAGGCCGGCCAGCGCGAACACCCATTGATCCACGTTGCCCAGCGGTGCCCAGTACTTCTTGAAGAAGTTCATGTACAGCGCCACTGCCGTCACGTCCACGACGGCCGTCATCGCCCAGTTCATCCAGTACAACCACCCGGCCGCGAACGCGACCTTCTCACCGAAGAACTCGCGGGAGTACGAGACGAACGATCCGGACGACGGGCGGTGCATCACCAGCTCACCCAGCGCGCGCAGGATCAGGAATGCGAAGAAGCCGCACAGTGCGTAGACCAGAACCAACGCGGGCCCGGCGTCACGCAGTCTTCCGCCGGCACCCATGAACAGGCCGGTGCCGATCGCGCCGCCGATGGCGATCATCTGAATCTGGCGCGGAGCCAGCTCTTTTCGATACCCCAGCTCCTCTTCGCTGAAGGCCTGCTTCTGGGTCGGGTTCTCGGTGCTCATCGCATTACCTCGTCGACGTCTCGGGAGCAACGGAATGCTCGGTGGGAGCCACCCGCAGGTTCGCGAGATGCTCGGGGCTCAGCAATCGATCCAGCTCTTCTCGCGCCAGCAGGCCCTTCTCGAGCACCAGGTCGACGACGTTGCGGCCGGTGACCAGCGCTTCCTGCGCAATGGCCGTCGACTCCACGTACCCGAGGTACGGGCTGAGCGCGGTGACCAGACCGATCGAGTTCTCCACCCGCTCACGCAGCAGATCGACGTTCGCGGTGATGCCGTCGACGCACCGATGCGCGACGGTGCGGCAGGCCGCACTCAGATGCGCCATACCGTCGGACAGGGATTTGACGATGATCGGCTCGAAAGCGTTGAGCTGCAACTGTCCTGCCTCGGCGGCCATCGTGATGGTGACGTCGTGACCGATCACCTCGTAGGCAACCTGATTGAGAACCTCGGGAATGACGGGGTTGACCTTGCCGGGCATGATCGATGAACCCGCCTGCATCGGAGGCAGATTGATCTCGTTGAAGCCCGCGCGCGGCCCGGAGGACAGCAGCCGGAGATCGTTGCAGATCTTCGACAGTTTCACTGCGACGCGCTTGAGCACACCCGACAGGTGCACGAACTGACCGACGTCCTGCGTTGCCTCGATGAGGTCCGTTGCGGTGACCAACGGCAGGCCGGTGATGGTGCGCAGGTGCACGACGGCCGATTCGGTGTATCCGGCAGGAGCATTGAGCCCGGTGCCGATGGCCGTGGCCCCGAGGTTGATCTCGTGCACCAGCAGCGCGGCTTCCTCGAGCCGTGAGCAGTCCTCGTCGATCATGATCGCGTAGGTGCCGAACTCCTGACCGAGTGTCATCGGCACCGCGTCCTGCAGCTGGGTGCGGCCCATCTTGACGACGGTGGCGAACTCGCTTGCTTTGCGGGAGAACGAATCTCGCAGGACCTTCATCGATGCGATCAGCTCGTGCACCGCGAAGATGGTCGCGATGTTCACCGACGTCGGATACACGTCGTTGGTGGACTGCGAGGCATTCACATGCTCGTTGGGGTGCAGCATCGAGTAGTCACCGTGCGCGTGGCCGAGGATTTCCAGGGCACGATTGGCGATGACCTCGTTGGCGTTCATGTTGGTCGACGTACCCGCGCCGCCCTGAATGACGTCGACGACGAACTGCTCGTGCCACTGGCCGTCGAGAATTTCCTGGCACGCGGCCCGGATCGCTTCCCCGCGGGTGGCGTCGAGTATTCCGAGGTCCTGATTGGCCGCCGCGGCCGCCCACTTCACGGCTGCGAGCCCGCGGACGAGGTGGGCGTTGGTGGAGATCGGCCGCCCCGTGATGGGAAAGTTCTCCAGCGCGCGCAGGGTATGGATTCCCCAGTAGACGGTCATCGGAATCTCGCGTTCGCCGAGAAGGTCTTTCTCGATGCGGGTATCGGCCACGGTGGGTGCGCTCCTTCAGAGGGTGTCCAGCTGTCCGGCTGTCTGACAGGTAGAGTGTGGCGTAGAACACCTCGTCGGTCAACCCCGGGATAGGATCACTGCATGAACCTGTCGGACAGCTGGGCAGTCAGTGCGCCCACCAATGCCCGCATGAGCGCCGCCGAGGCAGTCTTCGCCGACCTGCGTGCCGCGATCTCGTCGGGAAAGCTCCCCGTCGGGCAGAAGCTCCCGTCCGAGGCGGCGCTGGCCGCGAGGCACAGCGTCAGTCGTTCCGTCATCCGCGAGGCGCTGCGCTCGTGCCACGCGCTCGGTCTGACCGAGACCAAGACGGGCCTCGGCACCTTCGTCGTCCGTGATCGAGTGGGTAGCGACCTCGACATCGGCAATTACGAGGCCCGTGAACTCATGGATGCCCGACCCCACGTCGAGGTACCCGCAGCCGGGTGGGCGGCCGAACGACGTACCGACGACGAGTTGGCGGTGCTCTCCGGCCTCGCCGACGAGATGCGTTCCGAGGACGACCACGAGGCCTGGGTCCTGTTGGACGCGCAGTTCCACACCGCGATCGCGCGGGCCAGCAGGAACCGCGTGTTCGAGTCGATCGTCGTCGACATCCGAGATGCCTTGACGCGGCAGTCCGAAACGTTGAACCTCGTCGCGCACCGGCAGCAGCAGTCCAACGTCGAGCACGACGCCATCGTCGCCGGTATCCGATCCGGCGATTACGACGCAGCAGCCCGCGCCATGACCGCCCACCTCGATGCCGTCCGTGGTGCAGTGGAGTCGCTCGCCGATCGGCCCAGCTGACCGTACGACTAAGCTGCGGGCCGTGACGAAGGTATTGAACTCTCTCCCGGTCGGTGAACGAATCGGCATTGCATTCTCTGGTGGTCTCGACACCTCGGTGGCCGTGGCGTGGATGCGCGAGCACGGCGCGATTCCGTTTGCCTACACCGCCGACATCGGCCAGTACGACGAGCCGGATCTGTCCGACGTGCCCGCCCGCGGCCTTGCGTACGGCGCCGAGCAGGCCCGGCTGATCGACTGCCGCGAACCGCTGGTCGAGGAAGGCCTCGCGGCACTGACCTGCGGCGCGTTCCACATCCGATCGTCGTTGCAGACGTACTTCAACACCACTCCCCTCGGCCGCGCGGTGACCGGCACGCTGCTCGTGCGCGCGATGCAGGAGGACGGCGTCTCCATCTGGGGCGACGGCTCGACGTACAAGGGCAACGACATCGAGCGGTTCTACCGTTACGGCCTGCTCGCCAACCCCGAGTTGCGCATCTACAAGCCGTGGCTCGACGAGGCATTCGTCGCCGAGCTCGGCGGCAGGCACGAGATGTCGCAGTGGCTCACCCAGCGCACCCTCCCCTACCGTGACTCGGCCGAGAAGGCGTACTCCACCGACGCCAACATCTGGGGTGCCACCCACGAGGCGAAGCGTCTCGAATACCTCGACACCTCCCTCGAGATCGTCTCGCCCATCATGGGTGTCCGCTTCTGGGACCCCGAGGTCGAGATCGCAGCCGAGGACGTCACCGTCGACTTCGAGCGTGGCCGGCCCGTTCGGATCAACGGCAAATCTTTCGACAGTGCCGTCGACCTGGTGATGGAAGCCAACGCCATTGGCGGCCGCCACGGGCTCGGCATGTCCGACCAGATCGAGAACCGGATCATCGAGGCCAAGAGTCGCGGCATCTACGAGGCCCCGGGCATGGCACTGCTGCACATCACGTACGAGCGGCTCGTCAACGCCGTCCACAACGAGGACACCATCGCCTCGTACCACAACGAGGGCCGCCGACTCGGACGCCTGCTCTACGAGGGCCGCTGGTTCGATCCGCAGGCACTCATGCTGCGCGAGGGCCTGCAGCGCTGGGTCGGCAACGTCGTGACCGGCAGCGTGACGGTTCGCCTGCGCCGCGGTCAGGACTTCACCATCGTCGACACCCAGGGCAGCAACTTCAGCTACCACCCCGAGAAACTGTCGATGGAACGCAGCCAGGGGCAGGCCTTCTTCCCCGGCGACCGCATCGGCCAGTTGACCATGCGCAACCTCGACATCGCGGATTCGCGCAGCAAACTCGAGCAGTACGCCGCCCAGGATCAGCTGACCGCCTGGGGCGACCTGATCGGCGAACTCGCCCCCGGTGGAGCCGACGCCATCGCCGCCAGCAGCGCCGAGAACTCCGTGGACTCCGCAGCTCTCGACCACGCCGCAATCGAGTCCGGCACCGACTGACTTCTGGCTGCCGAACTCGAAGTTATGGACGGATTTCTGCCGATTTCCGTCCATAACTTCGAGTTCGGCTACTCCTCGGGCTCCGTCAGGCCCTGATGCTCGTCGCGTTCCGCCCATTCGAGTAGCTCGTCGATGGCGAACACCGCGTCGTCGATACCCGCATGTAGGTCGCCCAGTTCGGCGAATCTGGCCGGTACGGTGAAAATCGTGAACTCGCGTGGATCGACGTCGGGTACCTCGGCCCACGAAATGGGCGTCGACACAGTAGCTTCCGGGTTTCCCCGCACCGAATAGGCGCTGGCGATCGTGTGGTCGCGCGCATTCTGGTTGTAATCGACGAACAACTTCGACGGGTCGCGATCCTTGCGCCACCACGTCGTCGTCACGTCCTCGGGTGCGCGGCGCTCCACCTCCCGCGCGAATGCCAGTGCGGCCCTTCGTAAGTCCTTGAAGCCGTAGGCCGGGTCGATCCGAACGTAGATGTGCAGACCATGGCCGCCGGAGGTTTTGGGCCAGCCGACGGCCCCGAGATCACTCAGCACCTCCTGCACGACACCGGCGACGCGTTGCACCCGATCGAAGGGGCAGTCGGGCATCGGATCGAGGTCGATGCGCCATTCGTCGGGCATCTCGACGTCGGCGCGGCGCGAGTTCCACGGATGGAACTCCACCGTCGACATCTGCACAGCCCACGCCACGTGCGCCAATTCGGTCACGCACAGCTCGTCCGCGGTGCGGTTGTAGCGGGGGAACGTCACCTCGACGGTCTCCAGCCACGGCGGGGCTCCGTGCGGCACCCGCTTCTGGTGCACTTTCTCACCGGCGAGGCCCTTGGGGAAGCGATGCATCATGCACGGCCGCTCCCGCAACGCGCGGACGATGCCGTCGCCGACGCTCAGGTAGTAGTTCACCAGGTCCAGCTTCGTGGCACCGCTCTCGGGGAAATACACCCGATCGGGGTTGGAAATGCGCACCGTGCGCGTGCCCACCTCGAGTTCTATTGCCGGAGATGCCATACCAGCGACACTAGATGTACCCGCGGCCGCGCGCGCTCGGAAGTCGGAGATTTTCTCGGAGGCTCACCGAAGCTACGCGTGGGAACGCAGCGTGATGCCGTAGCGGTCTCGCTTGCGGTAGATCGTGGCCCGACTCATTCCCAGTTCCTCGCCCGCCTGATTCATCGTGATGCCGGGCCGGCTGAGTACTCGAATCATCTCGTCGCGCTCGAACGTCTCGATTCGTGTCAGACGTTGGGTGGTCCGCGAAAGCACTTCGGGCGGCAAGTGATTGACGCCGACGACGTCGGCGCGGACCGCCGCCTCGTGCATCACCGTCGCCAACTCGGTGACGTTTCCCGGCCACGAATATCCGACGAGGGCTCGTTCGGCGTCGCCGGTCAGGCTGACCTCGCGTCCACGCGCCCGCAATGCCAGATGCCGAGCGAGCGGAGCGATGTCCTCGGGCCGATCGCGCAGCGGCGGGACCTCGACGACCGAACGCACCAGCTGCGCCAGGGCAGCGGGAACAGCGTCGTAATCGGAGGCCGTCAGGGTGACGGGCACGCCGTCACCGACGCGAGAGATCAGTTCCGCCAACGCGTCTGCTCCTCGGGCCGGCAGCCGGTCCACGTCGCGGACGATCACGGCGGTGTCCGGCTTGGGTAGCTCGGGCGTCCACAGGTCCAGCCAGGCGTCGACGTCGCGTGCCGCCGGGACTCCGGCACTCAGAATTCGACCCCGTGGGCGGATGGTACGCAGCGCTCGGGCCAGAATCGTGGCACGTCCGGTTCCCGGTTCTCCCACCATCAGGACCGAATCATGTTGGCTCAGAGCTGTTTCGGAGGACGCGAGAGCCTGATTCCACCGCGTCGACAGCGTCGGGACGCTGCCCGCACCCGGCCGACCCGATGACGCCTCGACGCGAAAGACTGTCCCACGTGGTGCCGGACGCGCGTGCTGCCCCTGCGCTCGCGCGAGCATCATCGCCGCGGTGTTTCCTGCCGCCGACTGAGCAAGTGCCAGCAGCAGATCCGTCGACGACTCCGACCACGTGGTGAGGTTGACGCAGCCCTCCACGGTGCCCGTCATCGGGTTCAGCACCGGCGCCGCGGCGCAGGTGTATCCGGTGAGCGAGAGCGAGTAGTGCTCGGAGGCGCGCACCACTGCGGGAATTCGATCGGCGAGTGCGAGGGCGAGACCGTTGGTGCCCGCCTGGTTCTCGCCGTACGAGAAGCCGGGGGCCAGATGCACACGGTCGAGCGCGGCCAACAGCTCGCGGTCCGCGCTCACTCGATCGAGCACCAGACCGTCGGCGTCGGTCAGCATCATCGACACCGGCTCGTTCGCCAACGTGTCGCGCAGTCCGTCGAGCACCTCGCGCCCACATCGGTAGAACAGCGATTCGCCGTCGTAGGTGCCCGAAAATGGAGGTACGACGTCTTCGAGTGGCACTCCGAATTCCTGGCTTCGGTGCCACGATGCGAGCAACCGATGCGACACGGCAGCGAGGGGCTCCGAGTGCAAGCGGGCCCGCACGAGACCCTCGGGATCTGCCATGTGATTCAGGTTACATTCGCTGGTCGCCATGGATCCGAAACCAGTGTCTCGAATTGAGACATCACTCCATTTCGCCGAGCCTCAGCCGCGCCTACCGTCATCGACAGATCGCTTGTGACAGACGTCACGCACAGTCTCTGGAGGTCAGCCATGTACAGCAAGAACGGCGAGAACTACTTCATCGTGGACGCCCACGTCGCGCTCTGGGATGCGCGGCAGGAGAACCAACGCAACATCCACGGCAAGCAGTTCATCGACTGCTTCTACGACTACCACCGCAACCTCTCCCCCGAGAGCGAGCTGTGGACCTACGACGAGTACCTCTACCAGGGCGGCGATCGGTTGATGCGCGACCTGTTCGAGATCGGATACGTCGACCACGCCATCTTCCAGCCCGCTCACCTGGGCGAGTTCTATCACCGCGGGTTCGGCCAGACCGACGAGGCATCGGCGCTCGCTGCGGCTCACCCGGACAAGCTGACCTACAACCATCACTTCGACCCACGCAACGGCGAGCGTGGCCTGGACCAACTGCGTGCCGACGCAGAACGCTTCGGGCTCAAGGGCGTCAAGCTCTACACGGCCGACTGGCACGGCGATTCTCGCGGTTACAAGCTCGACGACGACTGGACTCGGCGTTACCTCGACGTGTGCCGCGAGGTCGGCATCAAGAACATCCACGTGCACAAGGGACCCACCATCCGTCCGCTCGATCGCGATGCGTTCGACGTCGCAGACGTCGACCACGTGGCCACCGACTTCACCGATCTGAACTTCGTCGTCGAACACTGCGGACTGCCGCGCCTGGAGGACTTCTGCTGGATCGCCACCCAGGAGCCCAACGTGTACGCCGGCCTCGCGGTGGCCATCCCGTTCATGCACACGCGGCCGAAGTACTTCGGTCAGATCATGGGCGAACTGCTCTACTGGCTCGGCGAGGACCGCATCTTCTTCTCCTCGGACTACGCGCTGTGGACGCCCAAGTGGTTGGTCGAAGGGTTCGTCGACTTCCAGATCCACGAGTCCCTCGACGAATACGCACCGATCACGCTCGAACAGAAGAAGAAGGTGCTCGGACTGAACGCCGCCAAGCTCTACGACATCCCGGTGCCGGCCGAACTGCAGTTGCCCGACGCCGACGAGACCGAGACCGGACCGCGTCAGCCCGAGCGCGCCGATCTCGCGGCGGTGTGACGTGACGACTGCTGTGACCACCAGGAAGGACGAGGCGTACACCGCCCTCGGAGTCGTCCTGGATCCCGAATTGGACGAGCCCATCACCGATCTCGGCTTCGTCCGGTCGCTCGACGTCGACGAGGGCACTGTGCACGTTCATCTTCGACTGCCGACGTCGTTCTGTTCGCCGAACTTCGCGTATCTGATGGCGGGAGACTCCAAGGACGTGCTGACGGCGTTGCCGTGGACCGAGCACGTTCTCGTCGAACTGGACGATCACCACGACTCGGACAAGATCAATGCCGGCCTCGCCGCCGACGCCGGCTACCGCGGCACCTTCGGACACGAGGCCGAGGAGGATCTCGAGGAATTACGCGCGACGTTTCGCCGCAAGGCCTATGTGGCGGCGATGGAACGGTCGCTCATGGCGTGGTTGCGCGCCAATCCCGACTCGACCGAGAACGACTTGGCCGCAGTGGTTCTCGGAGATCTACCGGACGATCGCACCTCGACCGCGCTGCTTCGCCGCCGCGAGGCTCTCGGCCTGCGGACCGATCCGGCCGCACCGGCACTGGTCGATCATGCGGGTCGTCCACACACCGGCGACCTGACGATGGTGATGCGACGCGCCCGCGCCACCCGCGTTTCGATCGACGGTAATGCGCACTTCTGCCGCGGATTGCTGCAGACCCGCTACCCCGGCGCAGAGGAACAGCAAGTCCCTCGCGAAGAGGGCGCGTTCGTTCCTCTCACCACTCTCACTGTCCCCCTCCGCACTACACAGGAGCATGTTTCATGAGTTCGATGCGCGCCGTCCAGGTCGTCGGATATCACAAGAATCTGGAGATGACCGAGGTTCCGATTCCGGAAGTACAGGGTCCACTCGACGTCATCGTCAGGATCGGCGGTGCCGGCGTATGCCGTACCGATCTGCACATCCTCGAAGGCCAGTGGGCCGAGAAATCCGGCGTCACACTGCCGTACACGATCGGCCACGAGAACGCCGGGTGGGTACATGCCGTCGGATCGGCCGTCACCAACGTCCGCGAGGGCGACAAGGTGATTCTGCATCCACTCGTCACGTGCGGGTTGTGTCGGGCGTGCCGCTCGGGCGACGACGTCCACTGCGAGACGAGCGATTTCCCGGGTATCGACACCAACGGTGGATACGCCGATTACCTACGGACCAATGCGCGAACCGTCGTCAAGATCGACGATTCGCTCGAACCGTCCGCGGTCGCTGCGCTCGCCGACGCCGGCCTGACGGCCTATCACGCGGCCGCGAAGGCGGCCCGGCGTCTGACTCCACGCGACAAGTGCGTCGTCATCGGAGCAGGTGGCCTCGGCCACATCGGCATTCAGGTACTCGAGGCACTGTCGCCCGCCGAGCTGATCGTCATCGACCGCAATGCCGACGCCGTGAAACTCGCGCTCACCTTGGGGGCCGATCACGCGGTGGTCGCCGACGGCAGTCAGGTCGACCAGGTCATGGAACTCACCGGCGGCTTCGGAGCCGAGGTGGTACTCGACTTCGTCGGCGAGAACGGCTCCACCGCAGAGGGATTGGCCATGACGAGGCGGGCCGGCGACTATCACGTCATCGGGTACGGCGAGAACGTCGACGTGCCGACCATCGACCTGGTGTCGGCGGAGAAGAACATCGTCGGCAATCTCGTCGGGTCCTACAACGACCTGTGCGACTTGATGTCCCTCGCCGCCCGTGGTGCCGTCAACCTGCACACGCAGACGTACGCCTTGGACGACTTTCAGAGTGCCATCGACGACCTCGACAACGGTCGGGTTCGCGGCCGCGCGATTCTCGTACCGTGAAATCGGGTACAACCCAGATTCGTCACTACAACCACAGGGAGCAACGTTGATCTTCATCACCGCCAAGTTCAAGGTGAAGCCCGAGCACGCCGACAACTGGCCCGAGATCTCGCGCGATTTCACCGAAGCCTGCCAGGCCGAGGAAGGATGCCTCTGGTACTTCTGGTCGCGCACCCTCGACGACCCCACCGAGTACGTCCTCGTGGAGGCGTTCAAGGACCCGGATGCCGGTGCCGCCCATGTGAATTCGGATCACTTCAAGCAGGCCCAGAAGGATCTTCCGCCGTACCTGGTGGAGACGCCGAAGATCATCAGCCAGGAAGTCGACGGCACCGACTGGAACGAACTGGGCGAACTCGCGGTCGACTAGTTCCTTTCGCGATCCCGGATCACCTGGCCGAGCGTCATGACGGCGTCGGCGAACTGCCCAGGCAATTCCTGAGGCGGGTTGTGGCCGCAATCGACCTGGCGAACATCGATCAGATCGGTGAAGTGCGCCGTGTGGTCCGGGCTGCCGTACAGCGAGGCGACGGTGTCCTCGGTCGGATCGATCACGACCGTGGGCACCGTGATCGCCGGTTGCCGTGTCAGCAACTCCTGCGTTTCTGCATAGGCGGCGTCCCCGGCCTCGATGCCGTATCGGTGCCGATACGAGTGCACGGACACGTCCACGAAGTCGGGGTTGTCGAACGAGGGCGCGGTGGCCGCGAATTCGGAATCCCCGAACCTCCACGTCGGCGACCAGTCCGTCCACAGCGTCTGCGCGATCTCTGCGCGGTAGGCCGTGAGCCCGGCCCGACCCCGCTCGGAGTGCAGGTAGTACTGGTACCAGTATCGCTTCTCGAGGTGCGGCGGCACCGGCGTGGACACAGCGGCAGCGATGTCCTGCACCAGATATCCGGAGACGCTCACCAGACCCGACACCAGTTCCGGCCACAGCGCGGCGACGACGCACGCCGCTCGCCCACCCCAGTCGTAACCGGCGACGATGGGGTCGTTCAGCTCCAGGGCGAGGATCAGCTCGCGAAGATCGTGGCCGATCGCAGCCTGCTCACCCGAGCGCATCGTGTCTCCGTCGACGAACCGGGTGGGCCCGAAGCCGCGCAGGTACGGCACCACCACGTCGTAACCGGACTGGGCGAGCAGCCTGGCGACGTCGTCGTAACCGCGCGGGTCGTACGGAAACCCGTGCATCAGTACCACCGAGCGGCCGGACGGATCACCGACGCGGTCGTAGGCAACGTCCAGCACCCCTGCGCGAATCATCATGGGTCCATGCTCGCATTGTCGGGCCCAGGGTCAGCTGCTCAGCACGTCCTCCATGCCGGGAGCGAGGACGTCGGACAGGTCGGTCCATGGGACCGTGATCGTGATGAGGCCGATGCCATAGGCCCCCACCTGGTAGTCACCGAAGTGAATGTTCATACCGTCCGGCGATGCCGTCCAGTTCGCGAAGTTGGCCTCCGTCGGCTCGATGCCCGAGCGCTCGAAGCTGTCGCCTGCGCGGGTGGACGGGAGAATTGCCGCTGCTCGATCGGACAGTCGAGACAAGCCGGCATCCAGATCGGTGAAGGCATCGCCGAGGGAGATCGGCTGCGCCGTATCGGCATCGATCGTCACGGTCGCAAGCAGTGAATTACCGTGCGCTCCGGGCGGCACAGCGATCCAATCGGTGATCTGTTCGGCACTGATCACGCGTCGACCGACGTGGGTCTGCCCCTTCGAATAGCCGTCGCTGAGGGCGAAGTCGTTCCCGTAGTCGCGGTCGATCTGGTCCTGCAACGCCGCGCGCATCGACTCGTTGAATTCGGCTGTCACGGCCGGATTGCCGCCGCTCAGCTGTGGAATCGCGACGTCGTAAGACGCACGCGCTGTCGATCCCGTGACCCGGGTGCTGCCGACAACGTACGGCTCGGCGGCACTCGAGGTAGTGGTTGGCGTTGTAGTCGTCGGCGCGGCTCGATCGATGGTGGCGGTGACATCGGTTGTGGTCGGTGCAGATACGGGCGTGGCAGTTCCCGAGGTGGAGCAGCCCGCGACGGCCGCTGCCAGAGCGAGTGCGACCGTCATCGAGCGGATTCGCGTCATGACCCACACTAACCACCGAACAGCCGGCAACTCCGCTGCTAGCGTCGAACCTCCCGGGTCTCCGACCGGCCCACGTTCGGAAAGGGAGTTCGATGAAAACGACGAGCATCATCACCAACCTGCGGGTTCCGGACGTCGACGAGGCCAAATCGTTCTACACCGAGTTTCTCGGTCTGAAATCCGAGGAGTTCGATATGGGGTGGGTCGCGCGGCTGTCGTCACCCGATCGCCCGGTGAGCGTTCAGCTGGTGACGAGCGACCGGAGCGCACCCGAGGATTCGGTGATGTCGGTGCACACCGACGATGTCGATGGCGCGTACGCCGAAGCGCTGAAACTGGGCTACGAGATCGTGCACCCATTGACGACCGAGCCGTGGGGTGTGCGCCGCTTCTTCGTTCGCGCTCCCGACGGCAACGTCGTCAACATCGCGTATCACCGGGACTGACTACAGCACATCGGGTGCAGCCG
This sequence comes from Rhodococcus sp. NPDC080181, assembly GCF_040702225.1. Classification (NCBI taxonomy): domain Bacteria; kingdom Bacillati; phylum Actinomycetota; class Actinomycetes; order Mycobacteriales; family Nocardiaceae; genus Rhodococcus; species Rhodococcus sp. NPDC080181. Next base: position 15,138 of record NZ_JBFBKN010000039.1, on the reverse strand, counting down.
ACCGCGCTGACGCTCGATGTCAAGCTGTCTGGAGTCGGTTGTTGTTGATTCCCACGCTCGATGCGGGCCGGGGTGTGTGTGGACGAGCTCGGAACCGTTCGGGATGCAGGTCGTAGTAGGCCTGTTGGGCGCGATCGCGGTCGGTCCATAACTGTCGCCAGTTCCCGGAGTGCACGTCTGCGGGTGAGAACAGTGCAATGCCGGAATGTTTGTGGTCGGTGTTGTACCAGTGAACGTAGTCGGTGAGGTGTCCGCGGGCGGCATCGATGTCGGAGAAGATGCCCGGGTAGTTCGGCCGGTATTTCATGGTCCGGAACTCGGACTCGGAGAACGGATTGTCGTTACTGACGTACGGCCGGTTGTGCGTGAGCTGCACTCCGTGTGCGGTCAGACAGTTTCTGAGGGTGTTCGAGCGCATCGCTGCACCGGAGTCCGCATGGACGAATAACGGTGCGCCGTAACGCTGTATGGCCGTCTCGAACATCTCCGCGGCGAGGTGATCGCTCTCTCGTTCCTCCACGCGCCACCCTGCGATCAACCGGGAGTGAATGTCGATGATCGAGTACGCCTTGAACGATGCACCGCGCCACGGTGAGTGCAGATCGGTGATGTCCCAACTCCACACCTGACCGGGTGCGGTAGCGGTGTGGACGGGCATCCGGCGCGGGGTGCGGGTGCTCTTCTTGGTCGGTGTTTTCGGGCGGTTGCGTTGGTCGAGGACCGCTGTTGCGATGCGCCACCACGAGCGACGCGACGCCATCATCGTTCCGTTGTCCCAGGCGGTGGCGAAGGAGTGATCGACCGAGTTGCCGGCCTCCCATCCGGTGACGATCAACGCTTCGACCTGAACTCGATCGATGCTGTCGATGCGATTCGAGTACCGCCGATCTCGTTGGTGCACAGGCTGTTCGACTGCAGGACGTGGACTGTGGCGGTAGTGCCACGTCGAGCGAGAGAGCCCCACTACCGTCAGGGCACTGCGCACCGAACCGGCCGACGACGTCAGCTCGCGGACGAGGGTGTTCTCGGTAGTCAGGAATCGATGGGATCGTTCTTCGTCGGGGTGTCGGCGGGCTCGGGCACGTTCATCGCGTGCAAAAGCCCGATAGCTTTTCCCAGCAGTTCGTTGGTCTCCTCGAGTTGCCGGATTCGGGCGTCTCGGCGCTCCAACTCCTCTTCATGGCGGGCTCGGTCGATCTCCCGACGCTGCATCGACGACTGTCGATCACCCGGTGCTACGTGCATGGCCCCAGTCTGACGCGGAACCAGCCCGCGGTCCACATCACCGTCGAAGACAGCTGAACGCCAGCGCGCCATCATTCGCTTCGAGATATGCGGACGCGCCTCCATCCACGCGCCACGCTGCCCATGCCGCAGACCGCAGTACTCGAACACAAACTGTCGGATCTGTTCCCCGGTGAAACCTGTATCGACCGTCATCACGACTCTCCTCCGCCACTTGATCTCGACTCACAAGCAGCCTGGCAAAGAGGGTGAGCGCGGCTGGTTGCACCCGATTCGAACGTGAAAAAGCCCGGCACCTCGAAAGGTGCCGGGCTTCTTCAGTGCAAGACGGGACTCAGAAGTCCATGCCGCCCATGCCACCGGTCGGATCGCCAGCGGGCGCTCCGGCCTTCTCGGGCTTGTCGGCGACGACGGCCTCGGTGGTGAGGAACAGAGCCGCGATGGACGCTGCGTTCTGCAGTGCCGAGCGGGTGACCTTGACCGGGTCGTTGATGCCTGCAGCGAGCAGGTCCTCGTACTCGTTGGTCGCGGCGTTGAGGCCGTGACCTGCGGGCAGGTTGGAGACCTTGTCCGCAACGACGCCGGGCTCGAGGCCTGCGTTGAATGCGATCTGCTTGAGCGGGGCGGACAGTGCGACGCGAACGATGTTCACGCCGGTTGCCTCGTCACCGTCGAGCTTGAGGTTGTCGAGTGCGGGCGCTGCCTGGAGCAGTGCCACGCCGCCACCGGCGACGATGCCTTCTTCGACGGCTGCCTTGGCGTTGCGCACTGCATCTTCGATGCGGTGCTTGCGCTCCTTGAGCTCGACCTCGGTTGCCGCTCCGGCCTTGATGACTGCAACGCCACCGGCCAGCTTGGCCAGGCGCTCCTGCAGCTTCTCGCGGTCGTAGTCGGAATCGGAGTTCTCGATCTCGGCGCGGATCTGGTTGACGCGACCGGCGATGGCGTCGGAATCTCCCGAGCCTTCGACGATGGTGGTCTCGTCCTTGGTGATGACGACCTTGCGTGCCTGACCGAGCAGCTCGAGTCCGGCGGTCTCCAGGGAGAGGCCGACCTCTTCGCTGATGACCTCGCCACCGGTGAGGATGGCGATGTCGGCGAGCTGCGCCTTGCGACGGTCACCGAATCCGGGAGCCTTGACGGCGACGGACTTGAAGGTGCCACGGATCTTGTTCACCACGAGTGTGGAGAGAGCTTCGCCCTCGACGTCCTCGGCGATGATGACGAGCGGCTTGCCGGACTGGATGACCTTCTCCAGCAGCGGCAGCAGGTCCTTGACGGTGCTGATCTTGGAGCTGACGAGCAGGATGTACGCGTCTTCGAGGACGGCTTCCTGACGCTCTGCATCGGTGGCGAAGTACGCCGAGATGTAGCCCTTGTCGAAGCGCATGCCCTCGGTGAGCTCGAGCTGCAGGCCGAAGGTGTTGGACTCCTCGACCGTGATGACGCCTTCCTTGCCGACCTTGTCCATTGCCTCGGCGATGAGCTCGCCGATGGACGGGTCGCCTGCGGAGATGCCAGCGGTAGCAGCGATCTGCTCCTTGGTGTCGATCTCCTTGGCGGACGCGAGCAGCGACTCGGTGACGGCTGCAACAGCCTTCTCGATGCCGCGCTTGAGGCCGAGCGGGTTCGCGCCGGCTGCGACGTTGCGCAGGCCTTCACGGACGAGTGCCTGAGCGAGAACGGTAGCGGTGGTGGTGCCGTCGCCTGCGACGTCGTCGGTCTTCTTGGCGACCTCCTTGACGAGCTCGGCACCGATCTTCTCGTAGGGATCTTCGAGCTCGATCTCCTTGGCGATGGAAACACCATCGTTGGTGATCGTGGGAGCTCCCCACTTCTTCTCGAGTACGACGTTGCGACCTTTGGGGCCCAACGTCACCTTTACTGCGTCGGCGAGGGCATTGAGGCCTCGCTCGAGGCCACGGCGTGCCTCTTCGTCGAACGCGATGATCTTGGCCATTGCGAAGTGATCCTCCGGATTGGGGGTGACACATTGCTGGCCGAGCTCGGTGCCCGCGACGGACGACCAGGGGTGTCGTTGATTCCCCGGCCTCACCGTGTCCCGACCTGGCACTCACGTGTCGAGAGTGCCAACTGCATTTCTAGCACTCGCCCATGGTGAGTGCAAGGTCGTCCGCCGCCAGCGAACCGCCGCACCCCCCATGCTCGACGCCACCGCGGGACGCAGGTCTCGAGCAGATGCTCGGCCGAGCCGGTATCCGTCACACACTGTTCACACCCGGACGCATTGTTAACATCCGAATACTGTGCATCGAACCCGCGACGCTAATACCGTTGAGCGACAACGGTTTCGACACCCGAAAAATTCGGGCAAACCCCCGCAAAAGCGACAGTGAGGATCGAATATGTCCGATACGGTCGACACGTCGTACGACAACTCGGCGATGGACCACGAGGAAGAGGGCTACCACAAGGGCCTCAAACCTCGACAGTTGCAGATGATCGCGATCGGTGGCGCAATCGGCACCGGCCTGTTCCTCGGCGCGGGCGGACGCCTCGCCAGTGCCGGCCCCGGCCTGTTCCTCGCCTACGCCCTCTGTGGAATTTTCGTCTTCTTCATTCTCCGCGCCCTCGGCGAATTGGTGTTGCACCGCCCGTCGTCGGGCAGCTTCGTCTCGTACGCTCGCGAGTTCTTCGGCGAGAAGGCCGCATTCGTCGCCGGGTGGATGTACTTCCTCAACTGGGCGATGACGGCCATCGTCGACGTCACGGCCATCGCGACCTACATGCATTACTGGGGAAGTTTCGAGGTGATTCCGCAGTGGGCCATCGCCTTGGTCGCACTGGTTCTGGTGATGAGCCTGAACCTGGTGTCGGTCAAGTGGTTCGGTGAAATGGAGTTCTGGGCGGCCATGATCAAGGTCATCGCGCTGGTGACCTTCTTGATCGTCGGCATCGTCTTCCTGGCCGGCCGCATCCCCGTCGGCTCCGAGATGCCCGGAATCAGCTTGATCACCGACAACGGCGGTCTGTTCCCGTCCGGCGCGTGGCCCCTGGTCATCGTCATCTCGGGCGTCGTGTTCGCCTATGCTGCAGTGGAACTGGTGGGTACCGCCGCCGGTGAGACCGAGAACCCGGAGAAGATCATGCCGCGGGCGATCAACTCGGTCATCGCCCGTATCGCACTCTTCTACGTCGGCTCGCTGGTACTGCTCGCACTACTGTTGCCGTACACCGCATATCAGGCCGGTACCTCGCCGTTCGTGACGTTCTTCTCGAGCATCGGCCTCGGCGGCGCGGGCACCATCATGAACATCGTGGTGCTCACCGCGGCGCTGTCCAGCCTCAACGCCGGTCTCTACTCGACCGGCCGAATTCTGCGGTCGATGGCGATGAACGGCAGCGCACCGGAATTCACCAAGAAGATGACCAAGGGCGGAGTACCGTTCGGCGGCATTCTTCTGACCTGCTTCATCACCCTGTTCGGTGTCGCCCTCAACGCCATCGCGCCCGGCGAGGCCTTCGAGATCGTGCTGAACATGTCCGCACTGGGCATCATCGCCAGCTGGGCGACCATCGTGCTGTGCCAGATTCAGCTGTACCGCTGGTCCAAGAAGGGCATCCTGAAGCGGCCCAAGTTCCGACTGTTCGGTGCGCCGTACACGAGCTACGCGACGCTGGTGTTCCTGTTCGGCGTGCTGGTCCTGATGGCCTTCGATGCCCCGATCGGCTCGTGGACCATCGCGACCCTCGTCGTCATCATCCCCGCACTGATCGGCGGCTGGTTCCTGGTGCGCACCAAGGTGCTCTCGGTGGCCGAAGAACGAATGGGCTACACCGGCCAGTACCCGGTGGTGGCCAACCGTCCGACCGAACCGGAGGAGTGACCCTTCCCAACCCCCTCTCGAGCCAGGGCCCCGCATCGACCCGATGCGGGGCCCTGCTCATGGAGTCAAGAAAACCTGAGCCATCGCGAGCGGGTGAACGGTGAGCGTCGCGCCGGCGGCTCCGGCACTCCGGCAGAAACAGCAGCAGCCACGGCATCGGCAAGCTCCACGCAGGTCTGGAATCGATCCGCCGGGTCCTTGGCCAACGCGCGTGCGACCACCGCGTCGAGACCCCGCGGCAGTGATCGCCGACGCCTCGTCACCGCAGGCGGTTCGGCCGACAGATGTGCGGCGGTGATCGCGAGCGGCGTGGCCAACGGGTACGGCGTTCGCCCGGTCAGCAATTCGACCAGCGTCGCCCCCAATGCGTAGACGTCGGTCTGCGCGCTCAGCACTCCCCCGCGCAGCAGTTCCGGTGCCGCGTAGTGGATGGACGCCAGTACCGTTCCGCCGACGACCAGCGGCGTCGAGTCGTCGACCAGACGCGCAATTCCCCAGTCGGACAACAACACCTGCTCGTACCCGTCCACCCGCTCGGTGGAGATGAGGATGTTCGACGGCTTGACGTCGCGGTGCAGGACGCCGTTCGAGTGGGCATAGTCGAGGCCCTTGGCCACCTCGGCGACGATGCGCGCCACCCGGGAGACGTCGAGAGCGATCTGACCGCGAGCGACCAACCGCGCCGCGCTGTACCCGTCGACGTAGTGCATCGACATCCACAACTGGCCCTCGAACTCACCGTGTTCGTGCACCGACACGATGTTCGGATGCACCAGCAGCTCGGCCACCGTGGCCTCGGTCCGAAATTTGGTGCGCAGTCGCGGCGAGCGCGAGGCGTCGCAGTCGAGGATCTTCAGAGCTTCGAGCCGATCGTGTCCGCGGCCGAGTACGAGGTACACCTCACTCATGCCGCCGACCCCGAGGCGACGCTGCACCCGGAAGCCGGCGAACTCCGAACCCGGCTGCAGCTGGCCGGGCGTCATGGAATCACCAGCTGCGCAGCCTCACTCACAGCCCACAGGCTCACGAGAGGGACGATCGGACGAGGCCGCAGCATCGACAGAACTGTAGTCCGCGGGGCACATTCCGGCGACTCGGTGGTGCCGCCGGGGCGTGCGGCAGTTTCGCCACCAGCGCCGATGTCGCTTATGGTGTTTACCGGTACTTGACCGAAACAAGAGAAATATAACGGCATACCGATAGTGGTCAGCCGATCACCGTGACTCGAGTTCAAAGGAAGTCAAGTAAATGAAAGCTGTGAAGGAAGCGTGGGGAGGACTGCTCAAACCGGTCTTCGTGCCCGCGTCCGTCATCATCTTCGTCATGATCGCCTTCTCCGTGGTCTATTCGAGCACCGCGGCGGATTCGTTCGACACACTCAACAAGGCGATCACGTCCGGCGTCGGCTGGTGGTACATCCTCGCCGCGACCGGCTTCGTACTGTTCGCGCTGTACTGCGGCCTCAGTAGGGTCGGCAATATTCGCCTGGGCCGAGACGACGAGAAGCCGGAGTTCGGCGTCCTGTCCTGGTTCGCGATGCTCTTCAGCGCCGGCATGGGCATCGGCCTGGTGTTCTACGGCGTCGCCGAGCCCCTCTCGCACTACGTGACACCACCCGAGGCCGGAGGCATCCCCGGCAGCACCGACGCGTCCGCACGCCAGGCGATGGAGCTGACGCTCTTCCACTGGGGTCTGCACGCATGGGCCATCTACGTGGTCGTCGGCCTCGGTATGGCGTACATGACCTACCGCAAGGGTCGCCCGCTGACCGTGCGTTGGCTGCTCGAGCCACTGCTGGGCCGCAAGCGCATCGAGGGCGCAATCGGGCACACCATCGATACGGTCGCCATCGTCGGCACCCTGTTCGGTGTGGCGACCTCGCTCGGATTCGGTGTACAGCAGATTTCGGCGGGGCTGGAATACCTCGGCTGGGTGGAGACCACCAACTGGTTCGTCATCCTGCTCATCGCCGCCATCACCGGCATCGCCACCTTCTCGGTGGTCAGTGGAGTGTCCAAGGGCCTCAAGTGGCTGTCCAACATCAACATGGGTCTGGCAGCTGCGCTCGCCCTGTTCGTGCTGCTCCTCGGCCCGACGCTCTTCCTGATGCAGTCCTGGGTGCAGAATCTCGGCGGTTACGTCCAGGCCCTGCCCGAGTTGGCGCTGCGCACCTCTCCGTTCTCCGACGACGGTTGGGCCGGCGGCTGGACCATCTTCTACTGGGGCTGGTGGATGAGCTGGGCACCCTTCGTCGGCATGTTCATCGCCCGCATCTCTCGCGGTCGCACCATCCGTGAATTCGTCTTCGGCGTACTGCTTGCACCGACCATCGTCGGTTCGCTGTGGTTCACGATCTTCGGTGACACGGGCATTCTGCGTCAGCGCAACGACGGCGATCTGCTCGACGCCGAAGGGGCCGTGAACACCAACACCAGTCTGTTCCAGGTGCTCGACGGTCTGCCGATTGCGGCGTTGACCAGCGTCATAGCCATTGCTGTGATCGTGTTCTTCTTCGTGACGTCCTCGGACTCCGGCTCGCTGGTGATCGACATCCTCGCGACCGGCGGCGAGCTGGAAACCCCGAAGATCACGCGGGTCTACTGGGCCGTCCTGCAGGGCGTGGCTGCGGCCGTGCTGCTGCTGATCGGAGGAACCAGTTCTCTGACTGCCCTGCAGACGATGTCGATAGCCACGGCAGTACCGTTCTCGATCGTGTTGGTGCTGGCATGCGTGTCGATGCTCAAGGCCTTCCGCTACGACGTCGCCACCACCCCGCGGTACCTGCGCGTCACCGCGACACCCGATGTCGGGGAGGACGAGCCTCAGGCAGCACCGGTGTCACCGGCGGCACGCAAGCGAGTGAGTGCCGGGATTTCGTCGACATTCTCCGGCTTGGCACCGTCTCGGGAAGGGGTGACGCCGCCGCGCACGGACGGCAGCGTCGTACTGGCGGTGCACGAGGTGCCCACCGAACAACTCGAGATTCACCCCGAGACGGGTGCGGTCGAGTACTCCGGTGACAACGCACCGGTCGATCCGCTGGGCGGCGAAGTGTTCGACACCCAGGAGTTCGCAGATTCGGCCGAAGGCCAGAACGTCAGCAAGAACGCGGACTGAGCACCTTCTCACCCACCGATCTCTGGCCCTCGCGACATGTTCGCGGGGGTCAGAGGTTTTTCGAAGCCCAGTCGGTCAGTGCTTGCAGGGACGGCAGCAGCGCCGCACCGGACGGCGTAAGGCTGTACTGCACCGAGAGCGGCGGTCCGTTGTCCACTGTTCGCTGGACCAGGCCGGCTTTGCCGAGCTCCCCGAGCCGCTCGGACAGGACCGAATCGCTGATGCCACCGACGGCCCGGCGTAGGTCCGCGAATCCCATCGACCCGTTCATCAGGGTGGCCAGCAGAATTCCGTTCCATCGTTTGCCGAGGAAGCCGAACGCTTTGGTCAGAGCTCCGTCGCAGGCACGAGGTTCGTGAGTGGGTTCGTTCGCGGCCATGACCCCACCGTACCGAAGTGCTACTGTCTGCCTTGCCACTTCTGATTCACTAGTGGCCTCAGAAATGAAAGCAGGGCTCATGTTCATCGCAACAGTCGCCGTATCGGTGCTGCTGGCCGTGGCACTCACGTTCTCCGCGGTCGGGAAGTTGACGCGCAACCCGTCCGTCGTCCCGATGCTCGAACAGGTGGGCGTGCCCGCAGACAAGATTCCGTGGTTGGCCTACGCCGAGATCCTCGGTGCCATCGGCCTGCTCGTCGGCCTGTTCGCATGGCCGATCGGGGTCGCGGCAGCCATCGGCGTCATCGCGTACTTCGTCGGAGCAGTCGTCGCGCACCTGCGCATCAAGGACAAGGAATTCGGGCCGGCGGCAGGCCTGGCCGTGTTCGCCGTCGTCGCCCTGGCCCTACGGGTGCTCAGCGCCTGACCAGTCGTAGTCCATCTGGCCCGCGGTGGCGAGAGCCTGATCGGCGCTCGTCCACCGCGCGACCAGATGCAGCGCAAGGTCCAGGCCTGCACTGATACCGGCCGACGTCGCCAGATCACCGTGGTCGACGTATCGAACTCCCTCGTGCACAGCCAGCGCAGGCCAGCGCGTGCGCAACAGGTCGAGGTCCTCCCAGTGCGTGGTGACCGGGCGCGAATCGAGCAGGCCCGCCGCGGCGAGAACGAAGGCACCGGTGCACACCGATGCGACAACTTCTGCGGTGGGTCGAAGTCGCTGCAGCCACTGAAGAACTCGGCCGTCCGCTTCGATCGCGTCGACGACACCCCCGGGAACCAGGACGAGGTCGTAGGTCCGTGGATCGTCGATCGTGGTGTCGACGCCGATCCTCATCCCACCTCGCGCGCGTACCGCTGCGTCGTCGAGCCCGACGAGCGTCACGTCGAAAGGCACCGCGCTACCGGCACGTTGGGCCACCCGATTGGCCACCGAGAACACCTCGAACGGCCCGCAGGCATCGAGCACCTCGACGTTGTCGAACAACAGAATCGCAATACTTCTCATTTTCGCCCTCAGCTGCTCGTGGTCGAAACGATGACGGGCACCATGATCGCTGCCGTCACCGCGGCATTGACGTCCGAGACCGCTTTGCGGACAGCTGCACCCGCCCACTCACCCTCGGCGATCTGTTTGGCCCTCGTCTTCAGCACCTTCTTGTCGGCATCGACGATGACCTTGTGCGTCAGATCGACTGCCGAGATCAGTGAGATCAGAGCAGCCGAATGCGGCGTCGGCGTTGTGCCGTCGACGAGAGCACTCCGCAGTGCATCCCGCAGCACCTTCTCCCGCGAGGTGTCGCGAGCCGGCCACGTCGTCGTCGGGAAAAGCCCCCAGACCTTGTCCTGCTTCTCGGTGACGAAGCCCTGCGCGACCAGACGCGCAGCCAGTTCCTTCGCCAGATTCTTCTGCGACTTCTCGATCACCTTCTGCGGCTTCATCGGCCGCGACGCCGTTGCCACCAGATCGAACACCCGGCGCAGCAACGGGTCCGCGGGCGGATCTCCCGCGACGACGACGTGGTCCTTCTTGGTCTGCTCACCGGGACCGGTGATGCGGAGCGACCCGCCCAGGGCGAGCTCGACGACCAGGGCGCCCGCGAGAACACGGGGCAACTTGGTGGAATCGGCCGATGGCTTGCCCGATTCGTCGTCGAGCAACAACAGCAGCAGGTCCTCCGCAATCAAGGTCATGCTGCGAGATTACCCACAGTGCGCACTCGATTTGCGGTGTTCATCCGCGCGAAATCGACTGTTCAGTCGGCCCCGCCCACTCAGTTGATCAGACTCTGCCAATTCGAGGGCACCCGTTCACGGGGGCCCGGAACCGTCTGGTCGAGCGGATGATGTTGCGGCGGAGCAAGTTCGGGCCCGTCGTACATCTGCTCGTCCTCGTAGTTGTAGAACCAGTCCTCGCCGGGCTCGAAGCTGCGCACGAACTGGTGCCGAGTGGATTCGGCGTGCTTGCTGGCGTGCTGCGACGGAGACGAATCACAGCACCCGATGTGCCCGCACTGCGCACACCGCCGCAGATGCACCCACCACCCCTGCGTCTGCGTGCACTCCACGCAGCCCGGGCCGGACGGCGGGACTGTCGGATCGATACCGTCGATTGTCATGATGCCTCCTCGATTGCTGGATGAACGGGCAGTCGCACGATGAATCGGGTGTCCCCCGGCTGGGACACCACTCGCAGATCGCCCTGATGTTTCTTCACCACGATCCGCCACGAGATGTCCAGACCGAGCCCCGTGCCCTCACCGACGGCCTTGGTGGTGAAGAACGGCTCGAATATTCGCGACCGAATGCCCTCCGGCACACCGGGTCCGGTATCGCACACCTCGATCTGCACCTGATCGTCGTCGAGAAGTGTGCGGACGGTGAGCGTGCCGCGACCCTCCATGGCCTGCACCGCATTGTCGATCAGATTGGTCCACACCTGATTGAGCTCGGCGGCATACGCAGGAATGGGCGGTACCGACGGGTCGTATTCCTTCACCACGCGGATATCGTCACCGATCTTGCGCCCCAACATGATCAGCGTACTGTCGAGCAGTTCCCGAACATCCACCGTCTGATATGGCGCTCGATCCATCTGCGAATACTGCTTGGCCGCGCCGACCAGAGTGGAGATCCGAGTGGTCGAATCCGAGATCTCGTTCATCAACAACTCGGTTTCCACCGTGTAGTTGAGCCACCTGATCGCCCCTTCGAGCATGGCCGGATCCCCCACCGTCGCCGAGACCCGATCCAGCCACGGCACGTCGAGACCCGCCGAGACGAAAGTGGGGGCCAGATCCCATCCCCCGTCGATTCCCTTGTCGTCGAACCACTCTCCGAGCTCGTCCTCCCGGTCCGACGCTTCCATGGCCGTCAACTTGGGTGCCTTGGCCACCAGTTCCACGGCCTCGTTCTGCAGTCCGACCAGATGCGACAAGCTCGAGCGATCGAGAGTCCCGCCGGCAATCATCGCCAGCTTCTGCCGCATGTGCGCCACCCGATTCCGCAACGCGGACGTCGCCCGCACCGCGGCCGCGGCCGGATTGTTCAGCTCGTGCGTCAACCCGGCCGACAGAGAACCCAACGCCAACAAGCGTTCTCGTTGCTCGACGACCTGCTTGGTGTTCTGGTTTCCGAAGAACAATCCCTCGAGCAGATGGAGGGCCATCGGGAACCACTCGCGCACGATCGAGGCGAAGCAGTCGGCATCGAGGACGAAGAACCGGGACTGCGCGGTCACCCGCATCGAACCCTGGTAGGTCTGCGGTACTCGATCGCCCAGATACGCCTGCCACGCACCGGCATACACCCCGCGCTGCGAGGTGCGATTGACCACCAGGTCTTCCCCGCCCGAGAGCTTCGAGAGCACCACCGAGCCCTCGATCAACACGTAGAAGCACGTCGCTGGGTCGCCCTCCGCGTACACCGGCCCCGGCTCGATCGTTTCGATACGGCCGTCTCGACACAGCTCGGCGAGCTGTGCGTCGGTGAGCTGCTCGAACAAGAACAGCGTCCGCAACTCCTCCGGATCGCACAGGGGCGCGTTCACGGATTTGCCAGGTATCTGTGCACCAACATCACGGCCATCGCTCCTTCTCCCACTGCCGAGGCAACCCGCTTGGCCGAGTCCGACCGGACGTCCCCGGCCGCGAACACTCCCGGCACGCTCGTCTCGAGGTGATGCGGCAACCGCGCGGGTGTCCACCCGGCAGGACCGCGGCCGTCGACCACCAGATCGGGGCCCGTCACCACGAATCCATGATCGTCACGAACGAGCACGCCGTCGAGCCAATCGGTACGCGGTGCCGCGCCGATGAACAGGAACAGATACTGCGCGTCCACCGTCGTCGTCTCGTCGGTTGCCCTGTTGTGCAGCGTGATCTGCTCCAGGTGCCCGTCACCGGAGACGCCGACGACCTCGGTGCACGGCCGAACGCTGATCTTCGGGTTCTCCTCGATCTGCTTGATGAGGTAGTACGACATCGATGCTTCGAGGGACGCCGCGCGGATCAGGATCGTCACCGACCTCGCGCCTCGCGAAAGATAGACCGCTGCCTGGCCGGCCGAGTTCGCGCCGCCGACGATGAAGACGTCCTGCTCGGCGCAGCGAGCTGCCTCGGTCATCGCCGACCCGTAGAACACCCCGCGGCCGGTGAAGTCGTCGATTCCGGGGGCCTCCAACCGGCGGTAGGCGACGCCGGTGGACAGGATGATCGTCTGGGCGCTGATGCTGCGGCCGTCGGCGAATCGCACGGTCCGCGCAGCGCCGTTGGTCTCCAAGGCCACGACGTCCTGCGTGGTGACCACCTCGGCACCGAACTTCAGCGCCTGCCGCCGAGCCCGCTCCGCGAGTTGTGCACCCGAGACGCCGTCGGGAAAGCCGAGGTAGTTCTCGATGCGTGAACTCTGCCCGGCCTGCCCGCCCGTCGCAGTGCGCTCGATCAACGTGGTGCGCAGTCCCTCGGACGCGCCGTAGAGCGCAGCGCCGAGACCGGCCGGGCCGCCGCCGATGACGACGAGGTCGTAGAACTCTTCCGACGGTGAGACCGTCAGCCCCAGGCGGTTGCCGAGTTCGGCATCGGACGGCTCGATCAGCGCGTCACCTTCGGTGGTGATGACCACCGGGAGCCGGTCGTCTGCCACTCCGGCCGCGGCCAGCAGACGCGCGCCCTCGGACTCGTCGGACATGTACCAGCGGTACGGCAGTCGATTGCGGGCGAGAAACTCGCGAATCTCCGACGACCGCGCAGACCATCGGTGGCCGACGATCTTGGTGTCCTCGACGGCTCGGTGGTCGTACGCGCACCAGGCCTCGAGTTGGGCGTCGAGCACGGGGTAGAGCTTTTCCTCGGGTGGGTCCCACGGCTTGAGTAGGTAGTAGTCGAGATCGATGACGTTGATGGCGTCGATCGCAGCGTCGGTGTCGGCATACGCGGTGAGCAGGATTCGCCGCGCCGTCGGGAACAGATCCATGGCCTGTTCGAGAAATTCCATGCCGCTCATGTTCGGCATGCGGTAGTCGGCCAACAGGATAGCGACCGGAGTGCCGCGCAACGTCAATTCCTTCAGTGCATCGAGCGCCCCGGCACCGGATTCCGCCCGCACGATGCGGTACTGCTCGCCGTACCGGCGACGCAGGTCGCGGGCGACCGAACGCGATACTCCGGGATCGTCGTCGACGCTGAGAATGACCGGTTTCATGACCCTCCAGGACTGGTGCTCGTCAACCTCATGAGCATGCCACCGCAGGGCCCGCTACGGGAGGTGAGTGACGACGTCGAGCCTGGGAACAGCAGGGTCAGATTCGGCCGCGCTTGATCAGATCGATCTCCTGCGGGGTGAGCAGACGCTCGAGCTTCTCGGCCGGCCAGGTACGCGGGCTGCCGCTCATCCTGGCGCTCTTCAACAGGGGCAGATCACTGCTGGTACGACGCATTATCGACTGTAATTTCACGGTGGATCACTCCGAACAATTTCTTCGTTGGTCCCGACACTCCGCTTGCTACATCGATCAGTGTCCGCCCGGCGTTAACGCCGATCTGGGATCTCGTACGGCGTTTCGCGCCGAAAGACCGTTTCTCCCTGCTCTGGGTGGGGTAAACATCGGCCCACATCAACTGATCGGGGAACGTTCGTGAACACGTCGGGAAAATCCACGTCGGCACATTCGGCAACAGGTAAATCACTGGCAAATTCGGTCCAGGACAACGGTGCATTCGAGAAGGCGGCCCGGGCCGGCCACTTCGTCAGCGGAGTGCTGCACATCCTGATCGGGTACATCGCCGTCCGATTGGCGTTCGGCCAGGGCGGCAACGCCGACCAGTCCGGAGCACTCGCCGAACTGGCCGAGAAGCCCGGCGGCAAAATCGCACTGTGGGTTGCCGTCGTCGCGTTCGTGGCACTGGCCCTGTGGCGCATCGTCGAGGCCATCGTCGGCAAGAAGTCCGATTCCGACGAGGGCAGCGCGATGGATCGACTGAAGGCGGCGGCGCTGGCCGTCGTCTACATTGCCTTCGCGTTCTCCACCTACGGTTTCGCGACCGGGTCCGGTAAGTCCAGCGGACAACAGAACGCCGGCTACTCCGCGCGATTGATGGAATCCGGTGGCGGCAAGCTCGTTCTGATCGTCATCGCCCTGATCGTCATCGGCGTCGGCGGATACCACGTTTACAAGGGCGTCTCGAAGAATTTCCTCGACGACCTCGAAGGCAGCCAGAGCGGAGCGGTCGTCAAACTCGGTATCGCCGGATACGCGGCCAAGGGCACGGCGCTCGTGGGAGCGGGAATCCTCGTCGTCGTAGCGGTACTGCAGTCCGATCCATCCAAGGCCACCGGAATCGACGGTGCCGTCAAGACCCTGGGAGCCCAGCCGTACGGGCAGGTTCTGTTGATCCTCGCCGGCGTGGGAATCGCTCTGTACGGCCTGTATGCATTCGTTCTGGCCCGCCGCGCTCGCATGTGATGCTCCTATGAGTGTCAAGTGGCAGTTTTCTGGGTGAGATGTTGGAACATTTCGCGGGCGACGGCTCGCTTGAGGCAGCGGATGAT